>JBLFXB010000086.1:0-8699 GCA_047611925.1 Polaribacter sp. | reverse complement strand
TTAGTGGTTAGTGGTTAGTGGAGTATAAAAAAACTAAACAACCTTTGCAACTCTAAAGCTTTGTTACTTTGAGCCTTTGTCACTTTGCAACTCAAAAAACGCTGCTACTTTAACAGCAACACTTAGAAACTACCATTTACAAAAACACTTCACTCCCACTTTCTAATTCGTAGGGCTTTTTGTTTTGTTTAAAAACTCTTGCAGTTAAGGTTCCTTTTAAAATAATTGAAGCACCAGAAACATGTAGCCATGAGCCTTCTCGTAAGCCCAAAACAGGAGTTGTATTATAGCTATGATATTCTTGTATTCTCGTTGCTCTAGTTTCTCCCATGTGAGTAGACCCTTCTACAGCGTCTAAATAATGTGCATTAATATTAAACTTAATAAATCCTAAAGTGTTAAAACTTGGCGGATACACAATTGGCATATCATTGGTGTTCATCATGGTTACTCCACAAATATTACTTCCAGCACTTGTTCCTAAATAAGGCGTTCCATTTTCTACAACTTCTTGTAAATCATTAAAAATATCATTGGCATAAATTTGATGCACCAATTCAAAAGTATTTCCGCCACCCGTAAAGATTCCTTCTGCATTTTGTAACGCTTCTTTTGGGTTGTCAAACTCATGAATTCCTTTTACCATAATGTTAATTGTTGCAAATGCTTCTCTTGCTATAGTTGTATAGCCGTCATAAGAGATCCCGCCTGGTCTTGCATACGGAATAAACAAAACAGTAGACACGTTTTTAAAGTGATTAGAAAGTGTTGGTAAAATATACTCTAAATATCCACTTCCATGAAGTGTTGAAGTACTTGCAATAATTATTTTTTTCATATTTCAAATATAACGAAAACTATTTTTTTTTAAGAGAACCTTTTATTTTCTTTAACAATTATTTACAAATGCTTTAGTAGAGTTTTAAGAAGCTTGTCTGCTTTCTTTGTAAAGATGAAAAACTACTACTCTTTTCTTTTTACAGTGTTTTGCCTAACGACTCTATTTTCTCAAGAGAAAAAAAGTTTTGAGTTAACGGGAATTGTCATCTCCGATACTTTACCCATAAAAAATGTACACGTACTAAACAACACGAGTTTAAAAGGAACTTTCACAAATAATAATGGTATATTTATATTGCCCGTTAAAGTTGGAGATACGCTAATGATTTCTCACATTAACTTTAACAATAAGAAGGTTCTTGTTTCTGTAGCTGAAAAAGTAACCAATAAAATTTCTGTGAATGTTCGTTTAAAAACACATACTTTAAACGAAATATCTCTTAAAAAAAGAAAAGGGATTTTTTATGTAGATCCTCAAATAATGCCACAATTTATGGAAAATAAAACAACCTATAAATTCCTGTATGCAAACATTAAAGCAAAACCAGAGAACAAAGATGTTTTGAGAATCGAATCTGGTTTGGCTATTAATTTGGTTTCTTTAATAAACACATTCAATGGCAAACGTAAAAAAATTAAAGAACTCAAAAATGCCAAAATAAGAGATCAAAAATTTGACAAACTTAGAAACCAGTTTCAGGATTCCTTTTTTTATGTTTCTTTAAAAATAAGAAAAGGATTTATCAATCAATTTTTAGAATATTGTATTGAAAAAGGAATCTATAGCTACAAAGAAAAAGACAATAGTATTAAGCTTACCAATTATTTAATTCAAAAAAGCAAAACATTCCCTCACAAACAAATAAATACGGATACATTACTAAGCAAACATTAACGAGCTAACTAGCAAATGATTCAAAAGCTACCTACTTTTTTACTTCTCTTTTTTGCGTATCATATCACTACCGCTCAGTCTAATAGAGTCCTAATTTTCGGAGAAATAAAAAACGCTTCTTTAAACCCAATTGCTAATACACACATTGTAAATCTAACGACAAAAGTGGGAGCGGTTTCTAATAAAAATGGCGCATTTAACATTCCTGTAAAAGAAGGTGATTGGTTGCAAATTTCAAACATTCAGTTTATCACTAAAAAGGTTAAAATCAAAAAAGGGAATCTTAATGAAAGGGTTTTATTAATTTATTTAATGCCTGTCAAAAATGTCTTAGATGAAGCTATTATTAAAAAGAAAATGAAAGGGGTTCTTTCTTTAGATAGAAAAGACAAAGCAAAAGATAGCCTACCAAGAATTGACCAGGAATATTACAATTTTTCTACCATGAATTTCAGTAACGTTAAAGTTGATAAAAACAAACCGAAAAGTGCGCAATACTTAACAGATCCTGTTGCTAAATTTGCTGGCTTACCTCCTGTGTCAATAGGTCTTCGAGATCGGGCATTAGAAGCGAAAAGAGCTGTAAAAAGAGATATTAATTTTAAAGAAAGTTTCCCTAATAAGCTCAAGCAGTTGTTTGGAGCACAGTTCTTTTTTGACAACTTAAAAATACCCAAAGACAACTATTATCATTTCTTACAATATTGTAATCCCTTGGGAATAGAAAGGCTGTTTAAGGATGAAAAGCATCTAGAGATTCTTAAAATTTTGTTAAAAGAAAGTAAATCATATCTACTTCTCTTAGAAAACAATAAATAGTTTTGTACAACTAAGTATAATTGCTCAAATTTACAAATCAATTAGCTTTTAATGAGATCCAAAAAACTATTTCTACTTTTACTTCTAATTCCTCTTTTTGCTTTTTCTGCTCACAAATACTATTTAAGCTTAACTCAAATAGAATACAATTCAACTTCAAAATCTGTTGAAGTAATTATCAACGTATTTGTAGACGATATTGAAACTGCTTTAAACGATATTCATAAAAAGAATTTTGAGTTAAATACCAAAGACGAAATTACAGATGTTGATTCATATTTTTTTAAGTATGTACAAAATCATTTAAAATTTAAAATAGACGACACTACAGTTAACTACTCTTTTATTGGTAAAGAATATGATGGTAATGTTGTCTTCTTTTATTTGGAAATAAAAGACATACAAAGTGTTACTAAAATTGAAGTTGATAATACCATCTTACTAGAACACTTTCCTAAGCAACAAAACTTAGTCAAGTCTAAAGTAAATAAGAAACATAAAAGTATTATGCTTACCAAAAAAAAGCCCGTAGGCATTTTAAAATATTAACTAAAATTACTAATAACTACAAAATCCAAACATTATGAAAAAATTCGGTTTACTAATACTCTCACTAGTATTTGTAGCAACATCTTCTTTTGCACAGCAGAAAAAGACTGAGCAAGGACACACCAATCAAAATAAGTTCAAACAACTTGACCATGCGACTCCAAATAGCCAAAGAACTGCATCTGGAGCTCCTGGAGTTAAATATACTCAGCAAAAAGTTGATTATGTAATGGACATTGTTTTAGATGATGATAATCAAAAAATTTCAGGTAAAGAAACCATAACATACCATAACAACTCAACAGATAACTTGTCTTATTTATGGTTGCAATTAGACCAGAATATGCGCGCTGCAGATTCTAAAACTCCAGACATTCAAACAAGTAGAATGCCAAAAAGAATGAGCCAAGCTCGTTACGATAAAACCTATAACGATACACCTTTTAATGGTGGATTTAATATTACTAATGTTACTAATGTTGACGGAAGTAAATTATCTTATACAATTAATCAAACCATGATGCGTATTAATTTAACAAAGCCTTTAGCATCTGGTGAAACTTTTCAGTTTAAAGTTGACTGGTGGTATAAAATCAATAACAACAGAACGCAAGGTGGTAGATCTGGTTTTGAGCATTTTCCTAAAGATGGAAATAACAGTTATAAAATTGCACAATTTTTTCCAAGGTTATGTGTCTATGACAATGTTGAAGGATGGCAAAATGATCAATTCTGGGGACGTAGCGAATTTGCTTTAGAATTTGGTGATTATACTGTAAACATTACAACTCCTGCTGATCATATGTTAGGAGCAACTGGTGTTTTAAAGAATGAAAGAGAAGTATTGACAAAAAAACAGTTAAGAAATTTAGATCTAGCAAGAAAAACTTTTGACAAGCCTGTATTAATTCATTCGCAAAAAGAGGCTGAAAAGGCTGAAAACAAACGCTCTGAAAAAACAAAAACTTGGAGATTCTTTGCAGAGAATGTTAGAGATTACGCTTTTGCATCTTCTCGTAAATTTATCTGGGACGGTATGGCTGTAAAGCTTAATAGTAAAACTGTAATGGCATATTCTTATTATTCTAAAGAAGCCAATCCTTTGTACGGAGACCACTCTACCAAAGCTACAGCCGTTACTTTAAAAGCATACTCTAGACAAACATTTGATTACCCATATCACAAAGCAATTTCTGTTGATGGGCAAATGGGAATGGAATATCCACAAATTGCATTTAATCCTGGAAGACCAAATGCAGATGGAACCTATTCTGATAGAACAAAATATAGAATGATCAATGTAACAATTCATGAAGTTGGTCATAACTGGTTCCCAATGATTATAAATTCTGATGAACGTAAATGGACTTGGATGGATGAAGGATTAAATTCATTTACTCAAATGCAAGCAATGATGGATTATGAAGAAGGATATCCTCTAGGACGTGGATTGCCAAAAAACATTGTTCGCTATATGAATGGAGACCAATCTAGAATTGCGCCAATTATGTCTAAAGGTGACAATACTTATAGTTTTGGGAACAATGCCTATGCAAAACCTGCAACTGCATTGTGGATTTTAAGAAACACAGTAATGGGACCAGAATTATTTGATCATGCGTTTAAAGAGTATGCAAATCGTTGGAAATTTAAACACCCAACGCCTGCAGATTTCTTTAGAACTATGGAAGATGCTTCTGCAATGGACTTAGATTGGTTTTGGAGAGGTTGGTTTTACACAACAGATGTTACTGATATTGGTATTAAGAGTGTAAAGAAGTTCTATACGACAACTGATAAAGATCGAGTAACGTTTAATGAAGATACAACTGACGGAGCAAAATTTGGAACTGGTAAGAAAGCAAATTCAAAATTCTTTTATGAAATTACATTTGACAAACCAGGAGGTTTAGTAATGCCAATTATTGTAGAATTCACTTACAAAGACGGTACAAAATCTAGAAAACAATATCCTGCTCAAATTTGGAGATTGAATGACAAGCAAATTACAAAAGCAATCAATTCTGATAAAGAGATTACCAATATTACAATAGATCCAGATTTAGAAACTGCTGATGTTGATGTAACAAATAATAGCTGGCCTAAAAAGCAAGAAAACAAGTTTGGTAAATTTAAAAACAAAGTAAAGGGATAAAAATTATTCTTTTTTAAAAAAGCGATATGGAAACATATCGCTTTTTTTATGCTCAACTTTCAAGAATACAATTTGATAAAGGTTTGTTAAAATGTGTTAAGAGAACCTTTATAATCCATCTAGAATTACTACTTTTCCTAATTAAATAAAAATCAACTTTAACAAATACTCAAAAATGAAAAAAATCGGTTTATTACTTTTTTCAGTGTTTTTTGTAGCAGCATCTGCATTTGCACAAGATAAAGCTAAAAAGGAAACTCAAAAAGGACACACAGATCAAAACAAATTCAGACAGATGAAAGATGTTTTGGCTTCGCCAAATAATCAACGTACTGCATCTGGAGCTCCAGGACATCAATACACGCAACAAAAAGTGGATTATGTGATGGACATTCGTTTAGATGAAGCTACGAATAAAATCTATGGTGATGAAAAAATAAAATACCACAATAATTCTAAAGATCATTTAGACTATTTATGGATTCAGTTAGATCAAAACATGAGAGCTGATGATTCAAAAACTCCAGATGTCTCTTCTTCTAAAGCTGGTGACCCTGATACTGGTTTAAATTTCTTAACTCCTACCAAATTTAAAAGTATGTATATGGGAGAGAAAAAAGGATTTGGTTTTAATATTGAAACGGTAGAGAGTAATGGCGTAAAATTGTCACACTTTATCAACAGAACAATGATGCGTGTTAACTTACCTAAGGGGTTAGCTCCTGGTGAAACGTTTAACTTTAGAATCAAATGGAATTACAAAATCAACAACTCTGTAAAAGATGGAGGTCGTTCTGGTTTTGAAGATTTTCCTGATGGAAATAACAACTATACTATTGCGCAATTTTTTCCAAGATTATGTGTATATGATAATGTAGAAGGATGGCAAAACATGCAATTCTGGGGTCGTAGTGAATGGGCATTAGAATTTGGAGATTATGATGTAAAGTTGACGGTACCTGCAGATCATATTGTTGATGCAACAGGAGAATTGCAAAACGAAAAAGACGTTTTAACAAGAACACAACGCAACCGTTTTGCAAAAGCTAGAAAAACGTTTGACAACCCAGTAATGATTGTAACGCAAAAAGAAGCTGAAAAAGCAGAGAAAGGACGTTCTACAAAAACTAAAACGTGGCATTTTAATGCTAAAAACGTAAGAGATTTTGCTTGGGCATCTTCACGTAAATACATTTGGGATGCAATGGCTGTTAACGTCAATGGGAAAGCTATTATGGCTGTTTCTTTATATCCTAAAGAAGGAAACCCTTTATGGGAAGAGCACTCTACAAGAGTTGTTGCGAATACTTTAGAAGAGTATTCTAAAATGACTTTTGACTATCCTTATAGCAAAGCAATTTCTGTTCATGCAAAAAACCAAGGAATGGAATACCCTATGATTTGTTTCAATTACGGTAGACCAAAAGCTGACGGAACGTATTCTGACAGAGTAAAACACGGTATGATTGGTGTAATTACGCATGAAGTTGGACATAACTTCTTCCCAATGATTGTAAACTCTGATGAGCGTCAATGGACATGGATGGACGAAGGATTAAACTCTTTTGTAGAAATCTTAGCAGAATTAGATTACGATCCAAATTTTGATACTGGTAACTTACCAAAAAACATTGTACGTTATATGGGTGGAGATCAATCTAACATCTCTCCTATTATGTCTCAAGGAGATTACGTAAAACAATTCGGACCAAATGCATATACAAAACCAGCTGCTGGTTTATACATGTTAAGACAAACCATTATGGGACCCGAATTATTTGACCATGCATTTAGAACATACTCTAAACGTTGGATGTTTAAACACCCAACGCCTGCAGATTTCTTTAGAACTATGGAAGATGCTTCTGGAATGGACTTAGACTGGTTCTGGAGAGGATGGTTCTATACTACCGATGTAACTGATATTGGGATTAAAGCTGTTAAAACGCTATACATTACTGATAAACGTGATGCAAAAGTAGCGAGTATTATGGCATCAAACCCAAGAGCTAAAACGTACATTGATAACTTAGGTCCTTTAGTATATTTTACTGATAAAAAAGAAGACATCAATAAAAATGCTACATCTAAAATCATTAACGGTTCAAAAGAAATTCCTGCTTATATTTATCAAGTAGAATTTGAAAAGCCAGGTGGTTTGGTAATGCCAATAATTGTTGAGCTTACGTATGCAGATGGAACTAAAGAAAAGAAAACGTTCCCTGCTCAAATTTGGATGAAAAATGACAATAAAGCATTTAGAGTTTTTTCTTCAACTCAAGAAATTAAGAGCATAAAATTAGATCCAGATATGGAAACAGCAGATGTAGATACATCTAACAATAGCTGGCCTAAAAAAGAAGAAAGCAAGTTTTCTAAAATGAAAAATAAAGTAAAAGGGTAAGAATTATTCTTTTTATAAAATGATAAAAAGCCCAATCAGAAATGATTGGGCTTTTTAATCGGTAAAAATACCTAATTTAAAAACCCCGTATTTATACCTAAAAATTATAGTCATTAAGATATTAGATTTGAAGATATTAATCTTTAAATTTTTATATTATGGAACCAATGATGGCACAAATTATGATATTCGGAGGAAATTTCGCTCCGAGAGGCTGGGCTTTTTGCGACGGACAATTATTAGCTATTTCACAAAACACGGCCTTATTTTCTTTACTAGGAACCACCTATGGTGGTGATGGTAGAACCACCTTTGCATTACCAGACTTACGTGGTAGAGTTGCTGTACATCCAGGAAATGGTCCAGGGTTAACTCCTAGAAAACTAGGTCAAAGATCAGGGGTAGAAACTGAAACGTTAACTCTATTACAAATGCCTATTCATACTCACATTACATCAAATACTCCAAGTACAGATCAGCATGTGTCATTAAGCTCTACTCTTGCTGTCAATGAAATTCCACAACCAAATGATGTACCAGCAGTAGCAAATTATCCAGCACCATCGGGTCTTGGTGAAACAAAAGTAAAATCTTTTGGTCCAGCTACAGCTTCTAATACAGTAAATGGACAAACTATTAGTGGAAGTGCTGGATTAACAGTACATGACAATGGAGGAAATCAGCCACATAACAATATGCAACCATGGTTAGGTCTAAACTACATTATTGCTTTACAAGGTATTTATCCTTCTAGGAGTTAAAAAAAAATCTCCTATAAAAGCCAGAACTTTCGTTCTGGCATTTTTTGCGCCTTATAAACAGGTATAAATACCTGTTTTAACTAAACCCCCCTTATAAAGGTGGGTAACATTACTTGTTTATTTCTTCTTTTCGTTACAAAAGAAAAATCAATACACCAAATACCTGTAATAAAACCAACCATCATGAAGAAAATTACTTTTCTATTATCATTTCTGTTATTTACTGCTTTCTCCAATCAAAGTTTTGCACAAACATACGATCTTACTACTGTCACT
>JBLFXB010000085.1:0-9179 GCA_047611925.1 Polaribacter sp. | reverse complement strand
GCGGTCTGGACGGGATTCGAACCCGCGACCTCCGCCGTGACAGGGCGGCATTCTAACCAGCTGAACTACCAGACCGTTGCTCTTGGCGACTGCAAATATAAGTTAGTTTTTTAAATTACCAAAGTTTAGCGCATAAAAAAAGCTTCTCAAAATGAGAAGCTTTTTGCGGTCTGGACGGGATTCGAACCCGCGACCTCCGCCGTGACAGGGCGGCATTCTAACCAGCTGAACTACCAGACCGTTGCTCTTGGCGGGTGCAAATATAAGCTAGTTTTTAATACTCACAATAAAAATTACAAAAACTTTTTTCTACTAATTATATAATTGGATAATACTGAAGAAAAGCCTTCATTAATAGCAACCGGAACATAATCTATTTGATACTGCAAGCATTTTGTTTTCAACTCATTAAAGTAATCTTCAACAGCATTCTTATAACTTTCTTTTATGTTTTCTGCATAAATATTTAATTCTTCTCCCGTCTCAACATCAACAAACTTTTTAGGAGAATTCTCAAAATCAAAGTCTAATTCGTGTTTTTTATCATAGGTATGAAATAAAACAACCTCATGTTTATTGTATTTTAAATGACGTAACGCATCAAATAACGCTTCTTTATTGGTGGTGGTCTGAAACATATCTGTAAATAAAAAAATTAAAGACCTTCTATGAATCTTCTCAGCAATCTCATGTAAATATTGATAGGTTTCTGTTGCGGTTGATGGTCTTGAATTTAATAAGCTCTCTAATTGATGTAAAATCATTTTTCGATGCCGATCACTTCCCTTTTCTGGCGCATAATATTCATACGAATCTGAATACACACTCAACCCTATTGCATCTCTTTGCCTTTTTAATATTTCTGCTAAAGAAGCAGCTGCAATTGCAGAAAAACCAATCTTATTTAAGTTATCTATGGTTTGATTTTTTATAATTGGATAATGCATAGAAGCCGAATTATCAATTATAATATGACAACGCAAATTGGTTTCCTCTTCGTACTTTTTAGTATACAACTTTTCTGTTTTCGCAAATAGCTTCCAATCAATATGACGTGTACTTTCTCCGTTGTTGTACAATTTATGCTCAGAAAACTCAACAGAAAAACCATGAAAAGGACTTTTATGCATGCCCGTAATAAAACCCTCCACCACTTGCTTGGCTAGAATTTCTATATTCCCAATAGAATGCTTCTCTAGTTGATTTTCTAAATCCATTATTTATTAATTTCTTGAGCTCTAATTAAGTTATCAGTAGTCTGTAATAACTTCATTTTAAGAATTGGGTTGTAGTTTGGGTTTTCTTTAAAAAAGCCTTGTAAAACATCATACGCTTCTTTAGAATTGTATCTCCCTACAGAACTACTTAACCATCCTTTAGGAAAGAAGATATCTCCTGTTAATTGTATTTCTTCTAAAACATCTAAACAAGATTTAAAATGTTTTATCCCTGATTTTTGTCTCAACGGATGGTGTAAATTACTTAATGCTGTTTGCACCCAAGATTCTTTCTCTCTATTTTCTTTGTCCAATAAACCAATCATAAATTCATCTCTTACAGCTGCATCAGCAGATAAAGTAGGCAACATCCATTTAAAACGCATTAACCTATCTGGATTGCTAATTCTAGTTACTTGCTTTGTAAGTATTTCTGTCGCCTTAGGATGCTTATATATTGCCAATTGTGACGCCAAACCTTCAAAATCATTCTCACTAATATACAGGTTGCTAATCTTCTTTTTCTTTGCCCATAATTGATACAACGTTTCTGTTCCTTTTTGAGAAATGGCTATTGAACGATACAAGCCAAAGACTGTTCTTTTAAGGTTTTTTGAAATGTCTGAATTTAACAAATCCAACATTTTTCGCTCTAACTCCTGCTGAATACTTGTTCTTTGTTCTTTGTTAAAAAACGACCAATACATACTACTCAATCTGCCAGAAAGATAATTGGCTACTAACTCATTTTCTTCAACTAACATTCCGTTTAAAAAAGTTGTAAATGCTTTTTTAGTTGTTATCTTTTTACTTAAAAAATTCTCATATAAATTGATATACGCATATCCTCTTGCTAGGTCATCTTTTATGTTACTATAAAACTGAATCGTGTTTTCATCAATCGGAAAAACGCCATACCCAAAACCATTATAATTATAAACAATACTCGTTGGCTTATCAAGTCCAATTGCAGCATTAAAGGCAAATTCTGTATCCGATAAGGTAATATCAAAAGTTTTTATTTCACTCTCATATACAAAACCAATACTAAAAGATTGTGTCCATAATTTATCAGTTCCATCTTCTGCTTCTTGACGAATTTTAAATGAACTAATTTTACCTTCTTCATACGCTATCTCGTCAGAAATTAGTGGTCTCCCAGATTTATTCACCCAAACTTCACTCCATTTTTTAATGTCTTTTGGCGACTTTTCATCAAGAATGCTAACCAACTCATTCCAGTCTGCATTTCCGTTGGCGTAGGTTTTTATATACGTTTGCATCCCTTCTTTAAAGGCTTGTTTCCCTAATATATATTCTAATTGACGCATCATAATTGGTGCTTTATTGTAGATGATTCTACCATATAATGAACCTGCGTTTTTAAGATTGTCTAAATTTTGTCGTATTGCATTTGTTCCTTGTGTTCTATCTTCTGAATATGCACTTGGGTAGTGTGACATCGCAAATTGCAAACCATGATTTACTTCTGGAAAAACAGGATTCATGATTTTATCTGCCATAAAATTTGCAAACACTTCTTTCATCCAAACATCATTAAACCACTTCATAGTAACCAGATCTCCAAACCACATATGAGAGGTTTCATGCGCAATCAACTTTGCCCTTCCTAACTTTCTATTTTGTGTAGCATTTTTATCTAAAAACAATGATGACTCACGGTATTGTATCGCTCCAACATGCTCCATTCCTCCATATTGAAAAGGCGGAATTGCAGCAAAATCCATTTTTTGAAATGGAAACTCATAGCCTGTATACTCTTCTAAATAGTCAATAGATTTTTGATGAATATTAAATATCTCATCAACGCTTTCTTCTATTTTCTCTTTGTTATTTTCTCGATATAACAAGCGCATGTCAAAAGCGCCAGGATTTTGAACCTCTTCGCTAAATTTTCCTGCTACAAAAGAAAATAAGTAGGTGCTCATTTTATCCGTTTCATTAAACCTGTGTTCAATAAAGTCTCCCTTTTCAATTTGGGCTTTTTCAAAAGCACCACACAACACTTTCCATTCTTTTGGTGCCGTAATTGTCAATGTATAATTCGCCTTAATATCTGGTTGATCAAAACAAGGAAATAACGTACTTGCTCTGTCTGGAACCAACAATGTATACAAAAACTCATCATTTCTATTCAATGACATTTCTCCAGCATCAAAAGAGATTTCAATAATATTATTCCCTTTTTTTAAATGTTTTTTCGAAATAATAAGATGCTCATTTTCATGATGAACTTCAATGCTATTATAATTTATAGCAACCAATTTAATGTTTGATTTCTTCTCATTAAAATCTAAAATCAAGTCATTTGTCAAGTCATTAATTGTAGCTGATATTTTTAATGTACTTGGAATTACTGCTGATTTTAATGCTGGAATATCAAAAGTTAACGCATATTTCACATCCTCAACTTGTAGCTTTCTATAGGTTGCCAATTCATATGAAATTCCTTTTTCAATTAAATGAACCGAGCTTTGTTTTTCTTGACAAGAAGTCAATAGCGCAATAAAAAGAAAAGCAGCAAATACGTGTTTCATATAGAATTGGTTTAAGTTCTAAAAATAAAAAAAGGTTTGACAAACGCCAAACCTTTTACTACTTATATGTGCTTTTAATTGCTTTCGCTAATTACATTGCAGCATCTATTTTACCTGTATACACATTCTTAGGTGCAACTCCTACTTGCTTATCAACAACTTCTCCGTTTTTGAAAATTAAAACAGTTGGAATGTTACGAACACCATACTTAGCAGCAAATTCTTGATTCGCATCAACATCTACTTTACCAACAACAGCTTTCCCTTCATATTCGTTATGAATTTCATCAACGATAGGTCCAACCATTCTACAAGGTCCACACCAAGCAGCCCAAAAATCTACCAATACTGGCTTGTCTGACTTTAATACTAATTCTTCAAAGTTTGCATCTGTAATTTCTAATGCCATATTATTTATGTTTATGTTGTTAATTCAATTTTACGATACAAAAGTAATCAAATATTTCACCTAAACAATTCAATAAAAATTACTTTTCCTTATCTGTCTATCAATCCTTTCTATCCTTACAGTTTAAAAAAGCGCTTTTGCAATTGCTTTAACATTGTCACTTTTCCCCATAGAATAATAATGTAACACTGGCACACCAGCACTCATCAACTCTTTAGATTGCTGAATTGCCCATTCCACTCCAACCTGTCTTACATCGCTATTTGTTTTACATTTTTCTACGGCTGTTATCAACGGCTCTGGTAAATCTATTTTAAATACCTGCGGTAATAATTGTAAATGACGTTTTACAGAAAGTGGTTTAATTCCTGGAATAATTGGAACCGTAATTCCAATTTTCCGTGCAGCATCTACAAACTCAAAGTATTTTTGATTGTCAAAAAACATCTGTGTTACCACATAATCTGCTCCAGCATCCACTTTTTCTTTTAGCCTGCGTAAATCTGTCTGCAAAGAAGGCGCTTCTATATGTTTCTCAGGATAACCAGCAACTCCTATACAAAAACTTGTTTTGTGATTCGCTTCAAGCACATCATGCAAATACTTCCCTTTATTTAATTCTTCAATTTGCGTTACCAGTTGTGTTGCATACTGATGACCACCGGTACTCGCTTCAAAATATCGTTGATGACTCATCGCATCTCCACGCAAAGCCATCACGTTTTCAATCCCTAAATAATGGCAGTCTACCAATAAATATTCTGTTTCTTCTTTCGTAAAACCTCCACACAATACATGCGGAACAGTATCTACATTGTATTTGTGTTTAATTGCAGCACAAATACCAACCGTACCTGGACGCATTCTTGTTATCTTTCTATCTAACAACCCATTTTCTTTCTCAACATAAACATGCTCTTCTCTAGATGTTGTAACATCTATAAAAGGAGGGTTGAATTCCATCAACGGATCAATATTATCATACAAATCTTGAATATTATTTCCTTTTTTTAGCGGAATTATTTCAAACGAAAACAATGTTTTTCCGCTTGCTTTTTTGATGTGCTCTGTTACTTTCATTCTATGCTGAATTATATGCTGAACTTGTTTCAGCACCTTTGTATTTATTGTTTCTTTATTTGTGCGTTACCACAAGGGTCGCGCTTTTCACTATATCTTTTTAAAAGAATCAAAACGTCATTGCGAAACATTTTTAATGTTGTGGCAACCTGCTTTTATTTCGTGAGATTACCACGTCGCTGCTCTCCTCGTAATGACAACTGCCATGTTTTAAAAAGGATGCCGTTTCAATCGCTAACGCAGCTTTCGTTAATTATCTGCGATTGCAGGATGCAACCATTTTCTCGCTTTCTCTAAAGTGATTCCTTTTCTATTGGCAAAGTCACGCACTTGATCATCTGTTATTTTTCCTAATCCAAAATACCTAGCTTCTTCATTGGCAAAATAATATCCAGAAACAGCTGCTGCTGGCCACATAGCTAAGCTTTCTGTTAGCGTCACTCCAATTCTTTCATCTACTTTTAGTAAATCCCAAATGGTTTCTTTTTCTAAATGATCTGGACAAGCAGGATATCCTGGCGCCGGTCGAATTCCTGTATACCCTTCTTTAATTAGTTCGTCATTTGTTAATGTTTCATCAGAGGCATAACCCCAATGCTGTGTTCTTACTCTATGGTGTAAATACTCTGCAAATGCTTCTGCAAAACGATCAGCAATTGCTTGCACCATAATTGCATTGTAATCATCTTCTTTGTCTCTATATATCTTCGCCAACTCATCTGCGCCAAAAATTGCAGTACAAAAGGCACCCATATAATCTTGTTTTTTAGATGCTGTTGGCGCCACAAAATCTGACAAAGCCAAACTTGGTATTCCTTCTCGCTTCTTTAATTGTTGGCGAAGTGTTCTAAAAACAACTTTCTCTGTTGATTTGTCTGGTCGAGCGGAGTTGAGACCTCCTTCTTTATCACTTGCCAAAACCTCTCGACTGCGCTCGAGGTGACGTGGTTTTCTATGCACCTCAATATCATCATCGTTAATTGTATTTGCTTCAAACAAGCCAAATATTGCTTTTGGTTTTAATAATTGTTTGGTAATAATTTCATTTAAGATCACGTGAGCATCTTCAAATAATTGAGTCGCTTGTTCTCCAACAACCTTGTCAGTTAAGATATCTGGATATCTTCCATGCAAATCCCAACTTCTAAAAAATGGACTCCAGTCGATAAATGGCACCAATTCTTTTAAGCTTAATTGTTCTAAGGTTTGAATTCCTAGTTCTTTTGGTTTTACAATCGGTGTTGTTTCCCAATCAATTTTAAATTTACGTTTACGCGCTTCTCTTATAGAAACATAGGCTTTCGTTTTTCCTCTTTTTAAGAATTTTTCACGAAACTCATCATAGTCCTTTTTCAACTTCGCAACATAAGCGTTACTGGTTTCTTTATTTAATAAATCGCTCACAACAGTTACAGCTCTAGAGGCATCATTTACATGTACCACCGCATTTTTATATTGTGGATCTATCTTTACAGCTGTGTGTGCTTTTGACGTCGTTGCTCCGCCAATTAATAATGGCACTGAAAAATTTTGACGCTCCATTTCTTTTGCCAAATACACCATTTCATCCAAAGAAGGTGTTATCAATCCTGATAAACCGATAATATCTACATTCTCTTTTTTAGCCGCTGCAATAATTTTTTCTGGCGGAACCATCACACCTAAATCAACAATTTCATAATTGTTACAGCCCAAAACAACACTTACAATATTTTTACCAATATCATGCACATCACCTTTTACCGTTGCCATTAGAATTTTCCCTAAAGCTTTTTGCTCCTCTCCTTTTTCTTTTTCTATAAAAGGATTCAAATAAGAGACGGCCTTTTTCATTACACGAGCAGACTTTACTACTTGCGGCAAGAACATTTTCCCTGCTCCAAATAAATCTCCAACTACATTCATTCCAATCATTAAATGACCTTCAATTACTTGAATTGGTTTTTCAGATTCTTGTCTTGCTTGCTCAACATCTTCAATAATAAAAACATCTACTCCCTTAACTAAAGCATGTGTAATTCTCTCTTGCAAAGGCAAACTTCGCCATTCTAATATCTTAGTTACATCTTCTTTTTTTTGACCTTTAGTTGTTTCAGCGAAATCCAATAAACGTTCAGTTGCATCCTCTCTTCTATTTAAAACAACATCTTCAATATGTTCTAATAAATCTTTCGGAATGTCATCATAAATCTCCAACATTACTGGATTTACAATTCCCATATTCATACCTGCCTGAATCGCATAATACAAGAAAACAGAGTGCATTGCTTCTCGCACAGTATTATTTCCTCTAAATGAAAATGACACATTACTAACACCGCCGCTCACACTTACATTTGGTAAATTTTGCCTCACCCAACGCGTTGCTTCTATAAAATCAAGGGCGTTTTTTTTGTGCTCATCCATTCCTGTTGCCACAGGAAAAATATTCAAATCGAAAATAATATCTTCCGAAGCAAAATGGACAATGTCCACCAATATTCTATACGATCGTTCTGCTATTTCTATTCTTCTTTGGTAATTATCGGCTTGTCCAACTTCGTCAAACGCCATTACAATTACTGCTGCTCCGTATCTTTTAATTTGAGTTGCTTCCCAAATAAATTTCTCTTCTCCCTCTTTTAAAGAAATGGAATTCACCACAGATTTTCCCTGCACAACTTGCAGTCCAGCTTCAATAATTTCCCATTTAGAACTATCAATCATTAATGGAACTCTACAAATATCTGGTTCGGCTGCAATCAGGTTTAAAAAACGAACCATCGCTTCTTTTCCGTCTATCAAGCCATCGTCCATATTTACATCAATAATTTGCGCTCCACCTTCTACTTGATCTCTAGCTATTGCTAATGCTTCATCAAACCGCTCGTCTTTTATCAATCGTAAAAACTTACGAGAGCCCGCAACATTTGTACGCTCACCAACATTGATAAAATTGCTGTTCTCATTTAAAACCAAGGGTTCTAAACCAGATAACTTTAAATATTTGTCTTGTTTTATTTGCATTTTCTTGGCTGGTATTTAGTCGCCAATTCGGCAATTGCGGCTATATGTTCTGGGGTTGTCCCACAACAACCGCCAATAATATTAATCAAGTCTTTCTTTAAATATTCTTCAATTTGATCTGCCATTTCTTCAGCAGTTTCATCGTACTCTCCAAAAGCATTTGGCAATCCCGCATTCGGGTGTGCAGAAACAGCAAATTGTGTTTTTGACGCGATTGCCTCTAAATGAGGTTGTAATAAATTAGCTCCCAATGCACAATTAAATCCGACAGATAACAACGGAATATGAGATACAGAAATTAAAAAAGCTTCTGCAGTTTGCCCAGACAATGTTCTACCACTGGCGTCTGTAATCGTACCGCTTAACATGATTGGAATATCAATTTTTCGTTCCTCTTTTACTTCTTCTATCGCAAATAATGCTGCTTTCGCGTTTAAGGTATCAAACACAGTTTCAACTAACAACAAATCAACTCCACCGTCAACTAATGCTTCCACTTGTAATTTGTAAGCAATACGCAACTCATTAAAAGTAACGGCTCTATACCCAGGATCATTTACATCTGGAGACATACTTGCTGTTCTATTGGTTGGCCCAATTGAACCAGCTACAAACCTAGGTTTATGTGGTTCTTTCGCTGTGAATTCTTCTGCTACTTCTCTAGCTATTTTTGCTGATTGATAATTCAGTTCGTATACCAAATCTTCCATTTGGTAATCAGCCATAGCAATAGTAGTTCCCGAAAAAGTATTGGTTTCTATAATGTCTGCTCCAGCAGCAAAATATTTTGCATGCACTTCTTTAATAGCAGTAGGTTGTGTAATCGACAGTAAGTCGTTATTTCCTTTTAACGAAGTTGGATGTTCTTTAAAACGTTCTCCACGGAAATCTTCTTCAGTAAATTTATAC
>JBLFXB010000084.1:0-9200 GCA_047611925.1 Polaribacter sp. | reverse complement strand
TTGGTTGGTCCTTCTGCATGAATAATCCCTCGACCAGCAGTTGTCCATTGCACATCTCCTGCTTTCACTACACTTTCATTCCCTAAAGAATCTCTATGCATTTGCTCTCCTTGAAACAATAGTGTTATGGGTTCAAATCCTCTATGTGGATGTGGACCTAAATCAAATGGATTGTTAAATTCGCTTATTGCGTAAGGACCATAATGATGTAATAATAAAAAAGGATCTACGTCTTCAACTTCATTTGTTGGTATTGGTTGGCGCAATCGGATTGACCCCATATTTACTAACGGACTTTCTCCTACATGTTTTACGCTCTTATATGTTTTCATTTTTTTATCTAATTTTATCTAATAAATTACTCAGCAATTCCGCTTCATCTTCACTTAAATTATTCATAAAAGTAATATCTGCACTCACATCAATTCCATCCAACAATTTCAATCCTTGTTTCGTAATATTTACATACACTACTCTTCTATCATGTTCACATCGAAATCTTTCAATCAAATTTTTATCGCACAACTTATCCATTAAACGCGTAGCATTTGGAGCTCTTTCTATCATTCTCTCTTTTATCGTTTGAACTTTAATTGTTTTTTCTGCGCCTCTTAATATTCTTAAAATATTGTATTGCTGCGGTGAAATACCATAAGGTTTAAAATAATCAATCTCTCTACTATATAACCAATTGGCTGTATATTTTATATTTATCAGCGCTTTCACCTTATTATTAGTGAATTTAGAATTGATGTCTTTTGCTATATCACCCATTATATCTCATTTTACTACAAATTTACAAATACTTTCCAAGGAAAATAATGTATTTACAAATTATTCAGTTGTTTTAAATTGATTCTTTAAACTCTTCTACAGCTTTCACCAAAGATTCTTTTAATTCTCCGTCACTTAAAGCTCCATCTTTAAAATTATCATAAAAACTAGGTAATGAGAATTTAGACACGACGTTTCCTCCTAAATGCGGAAAAGTACCGGAAGCCATTTCTAATACAGATACACCACCTCTAGCTCCAGGAGAAGTTGCCATTAATAAAACAGGTTTGTCTTTAAAAACCTTCCTATCAATTCTAGAAGTCCAGTCGAAAATATTTTTAAAAGCTACAGAATAAGCCCCATTGTGTTCCGCTAAAGAAACTATAAATCCATCATAATTACTCAACAATTCATTAAAATCATTTGCTGCTTTTGGAAACCCTTCTGCCTCAATTTCTAAACTAAACACTGGTAATTTATAATCATTTAAGTCCGCAACATCAAAAATTACATTTTCAACTAAAGAAGCAGCATAACTTGCTAGTTGTTTATTGATTGATGTTTTGCTATTACTTCCTGCAAATGCTAATATTTTTTTCATACTAATTATTTTTTATTTTTTTACTAAATACATACGAAGTCATCACTAATACTAAAGCGATTACTGCTCCAACTTGCTCTCCATCTCCAATCATGTAATGTGCAAAAAAGGCCAAAACTACATTAAAGAAGAAGCCTGCATATGCCCATTCTACTATGGTTTTCTTTTGAAAAAACCACAAAGAAATCAATCCTAAAATTTTAGCTACAGCTAAAGGATACACAATGTAAGATGGATATCCTAAACTCTCAAACACCTTTACAATCTCCTCATGATTAAACAAATACATACTAACAGAAAAGCACATCAAAAATGTAAATAATCCCGATGCTACATAAAATACTATTTTATTAATTTTCATTTTGTTTTAAATTTTTAACAAAACTACGGATAATTATTTTATATTCCAAGGAATATATTTCCATGTAATATTATATAAATAAATTAAACAAAAAAAACTCCACTATAAAGTGGAGTTTAACTAATCAAAATAATCTACAAACAACTAAATCTATAAACTAAACGGTCAAATAAAGCATTACACAGCAATAGCGCTTACTTCTATTTCTGCTTCAGTATTTTTTCCTTTTACTTCAAATTGATTTGAAGTATTATTATCACCTCCAGCTTTTAATGCATTATCTCCTGCAAAAAAGGTCTTATGATCATCACCCAGATCAGAACCCGCCATTCTTTGATGTTTTACACAAGAAACTCCTTTTCTAATTTCTTGCCTTTGAACACCTTTTACATATGCTAACATTCCTTCTTCACCAAAATACCCTTCCGTTAAATCATTCATGTGCAACGCAGTTGTATGGTAGGTTGGCAATGTAATTAAATGATGAAAAATACCTGCTTCTCTTGCGCTATCAACCTGAAATGTGCGAATTTTCTCATCAGCACGATGACATAATTCAGAGCCATCATATTCAGCATCCATTAAATTATTTCTATCATAAGCAGTCATATTTTCACCTTCAGCAAGCATATCATCAAAAGCTTGGCTACGGAAATTTAAGGTCCAATTAAAAGAAGGTGAATTGTTGTACACTAATTTTGCATTTGGTACCACTTCTTTAATTCTATTTACCATATTCGCTATTTGAGTAACATCTGGAGTCGGAGTTTCAATCCACAGCAAATCTGCTCCATTTTGTAGACTCGTAATACAATCTAACACAACTCTGTCTATATTAGAACCTTCTTTAAACTTATACAAACCGTTTGCCAACCTTACTGGACGAACTAATTCACCATCTCTTTTCAACAAAACATCATCCTCTTTAGCATCAGTAATTGCTATCTCTTCTGCTTCAACAAAAGCTAAATATTGAGAAGCCAAATCTCCAGCTTCTTGACTTACAGGTAATTTCTGCGTTAAGCCTGCGCCTTCAGAATCCGTTCTTGCCACAATAATTCCGTCATCTACACCTAATTCTAAAAATGCATATCTAACTGCATTTAACTTCGCAATAAAATCTTCATGTGGCACAGTTACTTTTCCATCTTGATGACCACATTGTTTTGCATCTGAAACTTGATTTTCAATTTGAATTGCACAAGCTCCTGCTTCAATCATCTTTTTAGTTAATAAATACGTTGCTTCTTCGTTTCCAAAACCTGCATCAATATCTGCAATAATTGGAACAATATGAGTTTCGAAATTATCTATTTGATCTTGTACATCTTCTCCGTTTTCTAATCTTTTAAATAAATCATTCAATTCAATAGCATCTGCTTGACGAAGAAAATCATAAATTTCATTTATCAATGACGGAACAGCCGTTTTTTCATGCATAGATTGATCTGGTAAAGGTCCAAATTCTGAACGCAACGCAGCCACCATCCAACCAGATAAGTACAAATAGCTTTTACTTGTGGTTTTATGATGTTTTTTTACAGCAATCATTTTTTGTTGTGCAACAAAACCATGCCAGCAACCTAAAGATTGCGTATAGCTAGATGAATCTGCATCATACTCTGCCATGTCTTTTCTCATAATAGCAGCAGTATATTTAGCAATATCTAAACCTGTTTTAAAACGATTTTGAGTGACCATTCTTGCTGCACTTTCAGAATTTATAGCATTCCAAGAATTGCCATATTTTGCTTTCAGGTTTCTTACAGTTTCTAACGCTGAACTATACTTGCTTTGTCCTAAATTTTTCATAATTTTGTTCTTTAATTATTAAGGTTTTCTAGATTTTGATAATTTCGTCTCGCACACTATTGTCGTAGTTGCGAGACATTTTTTTTATATGTAATTGTATGCTGAAAGCGTTAAAAACTCTTTATAGTCTTTTGAGACTACTAATTCATCAAATAATTCAACAGCTAGTTTAAATTTTCCATTTATAAAATTACTTTCCCCAACTAAATTTTTAATTTTCTCTAACTCTTCCTTCTTTAATTGCTGATACATTTCTTGGTTAAAAATTCTTTTATCTTCTAATTGAATGTTTTTACACAACCAAAGCCAAACCTGTGTTCTTGATATTTCTGCAGTTGCAGCATCTTCCATTAAATTATACAATGCAGCAGCACCATTTCCACGAAGCCAACTTTCTATATATAAGATACCTACATTAATATTTTTTCTAATTCCCTCTTCGGTAATTGTTCCTTTTGGCATTTCTACTAAATCTGCTTCAGAAACTTTCACATCGCTTCTAGAAACGTGAATTTGATTTTTGGTTTTCATATGCTCATTAAAAACACGCATTGCAACAGAAACCAAACCTGGGTGTGCAACCCAAGTTCCATCATGTCCGTTTTTAACTTCTTGTTCTTTATCTGCAAATACTTTAGCAAAAGCGACATCATTCGCTGCTTCATCGTTCTTAATCGGAATTTGAGCAGCCATACCACCCATTGCATGGACATTTCTTTTATGACATTTCTGAATAACAAGCAAAGAATATGCGCGCATAAATGGCGTATTCATAGTTACCTGATCTCTATTCGGAACCATAAAACCTTTATGATTTCTAAATTTCTTGATGTATGAAAAGATATAATCCCAACGTCCACAATTTAAACCAGCCATGTGATTTCTTAATTCATAAATAATCTCATCTAATTGAAAACTTGCGGTAATTGTCTCTATTAAAACAGTTGCTTTAATTGTTTTCTGCGGAATGTTTAAATAATCTTGAGAAAACACAAAAATATCATTCCATAAACGAGCCTCTAAATAATGCTCTAATTTTGGTAAATAAAAATACGTTGCAGAACCTTTTTCTTGCAATGTTTTTATATTATGAAAAAAGAACAAACCAAAATCAACAAAAGAACCAGACAATTGAGTTCCATCAACTAAAAAATGTTTTTCATTTAAATGCAAACCTCTTGGACGTACCAATAAAGTTGCAGTTTCTTCATTTAACGAATAGGTTTTGTCTTTTTTCTCATTATAAAACGAAATTGTTTTATTGATTGCATCTCTTAAGTTAATCTGTCCTCCTAAATTATTTTCAATAATAGGGGAATTACTATCCTCAAAATCTGCCATAAAAGTTTTTGCGCCAGAGTTCAATGCGTTTATTACCATCTTTCTGTCTACAGGACCTGTAATTTCAACTCTTCTATCTAATAAATCTTGTGGCAACTCTGCACAAACCCAATCAGATTCTCTAATGTTTTTTGTCTCCTCCAGAAAAGAAGGAAGATTCCCTGCATCATAATACGCTTGTTTAATTTCTCTATCAGCAAGTAATTTTAATCTTCTCTGATTAAAATTAACATGCAACTCTAACAAGAATATTTTTGCATCATTCGTTAAAACCTCTTGATAATCATCAATCTTAAATTCCTTAAAATCAATTTCTTTAGCTATAATTTGTTCTTGCATATTTAGACTATTTTAATTTCTACTCTGCAATAATAAAAATAATATTTGGACTCCACAAGCGAACGTTCGCTAAATGTGTAAAAAAGTTTTCAACAATAAGTTCGCTAAATATTGGTATCTTTGATTTTATGATGATAGAAGACGAATACATTCGCTTAATTTTCGGTTTAAAACTGAAGCAGATAAGAACAGAAAAAAATCTTTCCCTTTTTGGGCTGGCAAAATTATCTGGTTTATCTAAATCATATTTAAATGAAATTGAAAAAGGAAAAAAATATCCAAAAACGGATAAAATATTAATTCTTTCAGAAAAACTAGAGGCACCATACGATCATTTGGTTTCATTAAAACTAGACAAGAACCTTGCTCCTATTGGCGAAATACTACAGTCTAAAATCTTAAAAGAAATTCCATTAGAATTATTTGGGATTAAAGAGAACAACCTAATTGATATTGTTGCAAATGCACCTGCAAAAGTAAATGCATTCATTAGCACTATTATAAAAATTGCTCAGAATTACAATTTAACCAGAGAAAGTTTCTTTTTAGCCTCTTTAAGATCTTACCAAGAAGCGCATAGTAATTATTTTGACGATATCGAAAATGATGTAGAAAAATTTGCGAAATCGTATCACTTAGACTTATCAAAAAAAATTGCATCGTCAGATTTAGAAGACATCTTAATAGAAGAGTTTGGTTATACAATTAATAACAATGAACTTTCCAAACACGACAACCTTGATGAATTGAGAAGTATTTTTATCCCAAAAAACAAAATATTATTAATCGACAAAAACATTTCTGAAGCTCAAAAAACATTTATTTACGCAAAAGAATTAGCCTACAATTTCTTAAACTTAAACGACAGATTATTCACTTTCCCTTGGATAAAATTCGAAAATTTTGATCAAGTATTAAATAACTTTATCGCTTCATACTTTGCCGGCGCTTTAATCATCCCTAGAAAAATACTAACAGAGAAGCTAACTGATTTCTTTTCTTTAGAAGAATGGCAGCCTCTAAAATTACATCGAATAATTAATCACTTTAATTGTTCTCAAGAAACTTTTTACCAACGACTCACAAATATTTTACCTAAATATTTTAACATAAAAAATCTATTCTTTTTAAGATTTACACACAAAGAGAATCATCGTGAATACAGATTAAATAAAGAACTACACATAACCCAACAACAAGCACCACATGCAAATAGAAACAACGAACACTATTGCAGGCGCTGGGTTTCCATAAAAACCATTCAAGACTTAGAAAAATCCCCTAAAAATAGGGCCACATTTAGAGCACAAATTTCTTCATACGAAAACCAAAAAAACAAATACCTAGTATTATCATCTGCAACAACAGATCCGTTTAAAAAGGAAATAAACAGAAGTGTAAGCATCGGTATGTTATTATCTCCACACTTAAAGAAAAAAATACACTTCTTAAAAGAAGATACTTTTACCAACAAAGTTGTTGGTGTAACTTGCGAAACATGTGCGGTTAAAAACTGTAAAGAAAGAGCTGCAGAACCATGGAAACTAGAAAAGAAAAATCATCACAAAGAAATAGCTAAAACCGTAAAAGAAATCATAGATTCTTATCAAGAATAATCATTTATTATTCTAACGATTTTCTTATTTTAGCATACGTAAACAAATAACTTTATGGACATCAACTTCAATAAAAACGAAGATCACAATAAGCTCTTACTATCAGACTTAAAAAGAAAATTCGCGAAAGTAAAACTTGGTGGAGGGAAATCTAGGATAGAAAAACATCAATCCAAAGGAAAACTAACTGCAAGAGAAAGAATTGATTACTTACTTGATTCAAACACAAAAAACATAGAAATTGGTGCATTTGCAGGAGAAGAAATGTATGCAGAACACGGAGGCTGTCCTTCTGGCGGAGTTGTTGTTAAAATTGGATACGTAAAAGGCAAACAATGTGTTGTAGTTGCAAATGACGCTACTGTAAAAGCAGGAGCTTGGTTTCCTATCACAGGGAAAAAGAATTTACGAGCTCAAGAGATCTCTATAGAAAACAAACTACCAATCATCTATTTGGTTGATTCTGCGGGCGTGTATTTACCACTACAGGATGAAATTTTCCCAGACAAAGAACACTTTGGACGCATTTTTAGAAATAATGCAATTATGAGCAGCATTGGAATTACACAAATTTCTGCAATTATGGGAAGCTGTGTTGCTGGTGGCGCATACCTACCTATAATGAGTGATGAAGCTATAATTGTTGACAAAACAGGGAGTATCTTCTTAGCAGGAAGTTATTTGGTGAAGGCTGCTATTGGAGAATCTATTGACAATGAAACACTAGGTGGAGCTACTACACACTGCGAAATTTCTGGAGTAACAGACTACAAAGCCAAAGATGATAAAGACGCTTTAGATACTATAAAAAATATCATTGGTAAAATTGGAGACTACGACAAAGCTGGATTTAATAGAATTGACGCCGCTAGTCCAACAAAAGATGAAAATGAGATTTTCGGAATTTTACCAAAAGCCCGAAATGAACCCTATGATATGACAGAAATTATTGAGCGTTTGGTTGATAACTCTGAATTTGAACAATATAAAGAAGGATACGGAAAAACTATTTTAACTGGATATGCCAGAATTGATGGCTGGGCAGTTGGAATTGTAGCCAACCAACGTAAGTTGTTGAAAACTAAAAAGGGAGAAATGCAATTTGGCGGGGTAATCTACAATGATTCAGCTGACAAAGCTACTCGCTTTATAGCAAACTGCAATCAAAAGAAAATTCCGTTAGTATTCCTACAAGATGTTACTGGCTTTATGGTTGGCAGCAAATCTGAACACGGAGGAATTATAAAGGACGGAGCTAAAATGGTAAACGCCGTAAGCAACTCTGTAGTTCCAAAGTTTACGATCATCATTGGAAACTCTTACGGAGCAGGAAATTACGCCATGTGTGGAAAAGCATATGACCCAAGATTAATTGCAGCCTGGCCTAGTGCTGAATTAGCTGTGATGAGCGGAAATTCTGCTGCAAAAGTATTACTACAAATAGAAACAGCATCTTTAAAAAAGAAAGGTGAAGAAATTACCCCAGAAAAAGAAGCTGAATTATTCAACAATATAAAATCGAGATACGACAAGCAAATATCTCCATATTATGCTGCTGCTAGAATCTGGACAGATGGCGTAATCAATCCACTAGACACAAGAACTTGGATCTCTATAGGAATTGAAGCTGCAAATCATGCGCCAATAGAAAAGAAATTTAATTTGGGAATCATACAAGTTTAGGCTTAATTTGTATTCGTAAAAAATAACACAAAAAAAGTATTTAGAAATGGGAAGAGCATTTGAACTTAGGAAAGGACGCAAAATGAAACGCTGGTCAGCAATGGCAAAAACGTTTACCAGAATTGGTAAAGACATTGTAATGGCCATCAAAGAAGGAGGTAGTAATCCTGAAACAAATTCACGCTTAAGAGCTGTAATGCAAAATGCAAAAGCAGCAAACATGCCCAAAGAAAATGTTGAACGTGCTATTAAAAAAGCAACAGACAAAGATACTAGCAACTACAAAGAAGCATTGTTTGAAGGATATGCACCTCACGGAATTGCTCTTTTAGTTGAAACCGCTACTGACAATAATAATAGAACAGTTGCAAATATCCGTTCTGCATTCAATAAGTGTAATGGGCAACTTGGAACATCTGGCTCTGTAGCCTTCATGTTTGATCACACCTGTACATTTACATTAAAAAAAGAAGATATTAAATCTGACCTAGAAGAGTTAGAGCTGGAATTAATTGATTTTGAAGTAGAAGAAGTATTTGATGACGAGGAAGGTATTATTATCTATGCTCCCTTTGAACAATTTGGAGCCATACAATCTTTCTTTGAAGAAAATAGTGTAGAAATTCTATCCTCTGGTTTTGAAAGAATCCCAACCACAACTTCGAAATTAACA
>JBLFXB010000083.1:0-9242 GCA_047611925.1 Polaribacter sp. | reverse complement strand
TAAAACAAACAGCTCAAGAAAATGAGGAATACCACTATACTAAAAACAGTTCTTTTAAAAAAAATTATTTTTTTGTAGTCAGTTTTTTCTCTTTAGTAGCAGTTTTATTATCGGTAACAATAGTAAATAATAATTTCATTGTAGATGATGCTTTAGAATTAGCAGAAATTAATTCAAGAAACAAGATAGCTATCTCAATGTTTGGTAATAATACAGGGAATTCATCTTATGATGACATTGGAAAAATGACTTCAGATTGGTTAATACATGGAATAACAGAAAATAATATAGGGCAAACTGTTTCACCAAAAGTTATTGACGATTACACAAAAATTTTAAAGACTACAAATGATAATACACAACGTAATAGTGTAATTCGTAAATATTTTAAACCAGGAAAAATTATTACAGGTAATTATTTTTTAAAAGGGGACAAATTAATACTTCAAGGTTCTATTATTGATGGTAACATCAATAAAGTTTTAATTTCTTTTAAATCAATAGAATGCAGCATTAATAACCCTTTAGAATGTATTGAATCATTAAAACAATTGGTTTTGGGATATTTAATTACTAAAAAAAACAGTAAGGATAATCTACAAGAAACACCACCTATTTATAAGGCATATCAGCTCTTATTAGACGCAAAAGCAAATATTGACAAACCTAAGGAGTCATTACAATTGTTAAATAATGCCATAGAAATAGATAGCAACTATTTTGAAGCCAAGGTGTTAAGGGTTGCGAATTATTACAATGAAGGTTTATTTAAAGAAGCAGATTCTTTAAGAAAGCTTATGAAACCTACGCAAAGAAATAATAGGAGACAACAAAATCTATTAAAGCTTTATCAATCTCTAATAGAGGGAAATAACAAACGGATATACTTAACGTTACTTTCAGAACATAATAACGCTCCTTTTGATTTAGAATCCAATCAAAGTACAATGACTGTCGCTTTAGAGTTTGTAAATAAACCGGAAGATGTAGCTGTAATTTTTGATAAAATACTTACGGATAAAATGTCTTTAGAGAATTGTATTTATTGTGAATATAGAATCTATGTAAAGGCAAAAGCAGATATAGAATTGAAAAAATATGATGATGTGATTACTCTTTTTAATGACATCCCTATAACAAAAGAGAATACCTATTTATTTCAATCAATATTAATCGCTTCTCACATAAGGTTAAATAATCATAATGAATTAAAGAGCTTTGAATCTTCTCAAAAGATGATTGCTAGTCAAGCTGATATGCAAGATTTTTATTCTTTTGTTATAAAAGAATATTTATTGCAAGACAATGTTCCATTAGCAAAAAAGTATGCTAATACGTTATTACGTGAAAATAAAAGTGTTCAAAATTACGCTATTGCTCACGCAAATTATAGTAGTGGAAATTATGGTAATGCTGAAACAATTTTATTAAAACTATTAAAAAACAACCCTAACAGTATAGAAAACATATCATTATTAGCAAAAAATTATTATAAAAATAAGAATCCAACAGAAGCTTACAAAACAATTTCAAAACTAACAAAGCTTCATAAATCATATGAGTTTGGAGAAATTGAATATGGCTATGCTAGTTTTTACGCAGTTACGTGAAAATGATTTATCTCTGGGGTACTTAAAAAAGTCTATTGGAAAAGGGAATAGGTTTACATCGACTACTTTTCAAAACGACCCTGATTTTATTCGTTTATTTGATACAGATGAGTTTAAAGAAGTTCTCTCTTGTTGGCATTAACGAACAAAAACGCAATGTACTAATATTTTAAATTTCTACTGAAAAATAATTGATTTGTTATTGATCAAAAAACAACTAAAACAAAAAGCTCCTGAGAAATCAGGAGCTTTTTGATAAAATTAAGTTAAAGTTTTTAAAAGCATATTTATAAAAACTTGATACGTGTAACTTTACATGAAAGAAAATCAATTCTAAAATGAAAATAAACGCACTTAAAGTATTTCTATTATTTGTAAGTATTCCACTATTAATGAATGCTCAAAAGATGTCTTTTGAAGAATACAATCCTAAATCAACCTTAGTTGTACCAGGGAAAATTATAAAAAAAGCAAAATTTCCTTTTATAGATGTTCATGGACATCAATACAGGATGCCAACTCAAGATCTAACTCCGGTAATTGTTGCAATGGACACCTTAAATATGGGGATTATGGTGAATTTAAGTGGTAGAACTGGAGGCAATTTAATAAAGTCCGTAAAAAACATAAAAGACCATTATCCAAATAGATTTGTTGTGTTCGCAAATATTGGTTTTCATAAAAACGTAGGAAAACCAGGATGGATTGAAGCTACAGTGAGGCAATTAGAACAAGATGTTAAAAATGACGCACGTGGTTTAAAAGTGTATAAAGGATTAGGATTAAATACGTTAGATTTTGAGGGGAATAGAGTAACGGTAGATGATGCCAGATTAGATCTTATTTGGGAGAAATGTGGTGAATTAGGCATTCCGGTTTTGATTCATTCTGCAGATCCAAAATCATTTTGGGATGCTTTTGATGGAGACAATGAGCGTTGGTTAGAATTAAAAACACATCCGCGTCGTAAACGTGAAGCCAATAACCCAGCTCCTTGGGAGCAAATTATGGATGAACAAAAGAACATGTTTAAAAAGCATTCTAAAACGACATTCATTAGTGCTCATATGGCTTGGTTATCTAATGATTTAGGTAAATTAGGTAAGTTGTTAGATGAAGTTCCAAATATGAATGTTGGAATTGGAGCAATCATTGCTGAATTAGGAAGACAACCAAGGTTTGCAAAGCAGTTTTTTATCAAATATCAAAATAGAATACTATTTGGAAAAGATAGCTGGAAGCCAACCGAGTTTCCTACCTATTTTAGAGTCTTAGAAAGTAATGATGAGTACTTTCCGTACCATAAAAAATATCATGCATTTTGGCCAATGTATGGATTGGATTTGCCTGACAATGTACTAAAGAAAGTGTATTATAAAAATGCGTTGAGAATCATACCAGGTTTAGATAAGACCTTATTCCCGAATTAAAACATCAAAAATGCTCCTAAGAAATTAGGAGCATTTTTATGTTATTACTTTAGTTTTTCATTTAAGATAGCCAAGCAAGTTTCAATTCCTTCGAGAAAATTACCTAATCGTAAATTTTCATTTGGACTGTGTATATTGTTATCTGGGTTTGGTATTCGTATAGAAACAGCAGGAATACCTAAGGTTTTAACAAAAGGAGCAATGGGTTGAGAACCACCAGTAGACCTCATGTTAACAATGTTTTTACCATAGATTTTTTGTAGAGCGCTGTTCAGGAAAAGACTAATTGGTCCATTTAGTTTTGTTCTAAATGGATTTGATCCCAATCGATACTTAAAACTAGCTAACTTAGAATATGTACTACGTTCTTCTTCACTAGGTATAGAGTCTACTAAATGAAAACCAGTACTAGTTATATATTTTTTTAAGAGTCCAATTAATCGTTTACCATCAGATTCTGGAACCAATCTCATATCAATTTCAGTGATAACTTCAGAAGGTATAATAGTTCGCACTTTACTACCTACCCAACCCGCTTTAAGGCCTCTAATGTTTAATGACGGATATTGTAATACTTCTTGGTACGTTTCTCCTAATGCATCATGCTTTGCAATACCTATTCTTTTTTTGATGCTATCTAAGTTTTCTGGGATATTATTTAAAAGTTTTTTTTCCTTTGTACTTAAATGAATACCATCATAAAACCCAGGAAGTGTTACTTTTCCATCATCATCTTTTAAGCCTGCCAATAATTTTGCAGTACTAAAGACGGGGTTTGGTGCAAAATTACCATATTGACCACTGTGCAAAGGATATCTAGCACCAAAAACTTTAATGGTAGCCACAGCAATTCCTCTAGCTCCATAAGTTAACGTAGGTAAGTTGCTTAAATGTCTGGTTCCATCCATTATTAAAACCATATCTGCTTGTAATAGTTTTTTATTATTGAGTACTGCATTTGCTAATTGAGGAGAGCCCATTTCCTCTTGAAAATCCATAATAATTTTAATATTAAATTTTTGCTTTATTTTTTTTTCTTTAAGTATTTCTAAAGCAGAAATTAATGAAAGAGCTGGTCCTTTAGAGTCGGATGCAGAACGAGCAAATATTCTATAGTCTGGGTTAAACACATCTATTGTAGGATTGTAATTGATAATTTTCCAGGTGCTTAAGTTATTTTTTTCTTTAAACACAGGAGAAAATGGACTTTTTTGGCTCCAAGATTTCACATCTACAGGTTGGCCATCAATCTGTAAATAAAACAAGACTGTTTTTGCATTTTTACTTACTTTTTTCTCTGCAAATAATAATGGAGCACCAGCTGTAGCTATTTTTTGTACGTCAAAATCTAAAGCAGAGAAAACGTTTTTACACCAGTTCAAATTATTTTCAATCTCTTTTGGAAAGTGTCCATCATTTGGTATTTCTAAAAAAGATTTTAATTTTAACAAAGCTGAAGGGAACTTTTCCTTGGCAGCATTTTTAATTTCACTCTTCGTTAATGTTTGACTGTTTATCGTTGCACAGATACACACGATAAAAAGGAAAGAACAAATTCGTTTATTTAGGTTTATCATTAGGCTAGAATTGGTAAAACATATACATACATTAACATGGTTAATAACATAACACATAATAAATTTAATCCGAGACCACATTTGGCCATATCTGGTATTGTAACCCGATTACTTCCAAAAATAACAGCATTTGTTCCCGTTCCTGAAGGGAGCATAAATGAAAAAGAGCAGGCAAAAGTTGCCGGAATCATTAATAACAAAGGATTCATTTGCCCAGCTACAGCCATAGCTGCTAAAACGGGTAAGAAAATATTTGCGGTTGCTGTATTGCTATTTATTTCTGTAATGAAAATCATAACAAAAATAACGATCAGTAAAACAATAATCGTTGGGTATTCACTAATAAAGCTCATTTTTTCACCTAGGAAACTAGCCAATCCTGTGTGGTTAAAAGAATCTGCAATTGCGTATCCACCACCTACAATCATTACAACTCCCCAAGGTACAGTAGAAGCAGAGTCCCAATCTAAAAGTCTTTTTTGTTTAGTATTTTTATTGCCAGACGGAATTGCAAATAACAGTAAAGCAGCTATAATTGCTACTGTAGAATCGTGTACATAATCTTGAATATTTAATAAAGATGACCAACCAGGAATAATAAAAGAATCCAAAACGATATCTCTTCTAAAGACCCAACCTAAGGCTGTAAAAAGAAAAACAGCAAATACTCTTTTTTCCATTTTAGACATTTTACCTAGTGATTTAATTTCATGTTTTATCACTTCTTTAGCACCAGCAAAATTTCCTGAAATTTTAAAGTATTTAGTCAGGTAAAACCAAATGATTGGTAGGATTATAATTACAATTGGAGTTCCTAATTTCATCCATTCTAAAAAATCAATTTCTGGCTTTTCAGGGAAAAATTTTGCAAATACACCAGCAAAAACCATGTTTGGAGGTGTTCCAATTAAACTTCCGGTACCACCAACACTTGCAGCATAAGCAATACCTAGCATCATTGCTAATCCAAATTTAGAGTTGTTTTCTTTATTTTCTTCCTCTTTGTCAACGATTGCTAAAGCAATAGGGAGCATTAATAATACAACTGCAACATTTGCAATCCAAAAGGATAAAAAAGCTGTAGCGATCATAAAACTTAACAGGATTCTTTTTCTACTAGTCCCTAATTTACTAATGATAAAAAGGGCTACTCGTTTATGTAGACCAGATAACTCTATGGATTTGGCAAGAAAAAAACCACCTAAAAGCATTAATACATAGTTATGCCCGTAGTTTTCTGTAGTCGTATTTGCATCTAAAATTCCTAAAAGAGGAAACAATGCAATAGGAACAAAAGCCGTTGCATAAATAGGAATACATTCAGTAACCCACCAAATCGCCATTAATAATGCAACTCCTAGAGCATACATTGCTTCTTTTTTCATTCCTTCTGGAGTAGGAATAAATATAAATAGCAGCAATACTAATATGCCTGCAAACAATCCGATTTTCTTTGACTTCTCCATTTAGTTATGTGTTGCTATAAATTTTGTGATAAATATAGATAAAAACCTGTTACTAACACACACACTAATTTTGGGTTTTTATTAAAATGATGATCAATAAAAAAGCTCCTGAGAAATCAGGAGCTTTTTATTGATATTTAAAGAGTATTAATCCATTGATTCGGTAATGATATACCCATTTTGGTTCCATACCAAATGCTGAATAAAGAATTCCATCATTCTATCTCTATTCACTGCGGTATGACCTTTATCTGGACCAATCTGTACTTCAAAACTTTTTCCTGCTTTTTGTAAGGCTTGAATTAATTGTAATGAATTTGCTGGATGCACATTGTTGTCATTTGTTCCATAAAAGATCATTAATTCTCCTTTTAGGTCTTTGGCATAGTTCATCAAACTAGAATCGTCATATCCTTTCTTATTGTTAGTAATAAGGTTCATAAAACGTTCTGTATAAATATTGTCATAGTTTCTCCAGTCTGTAACAGCAGAATTTGCAACTGCAGCATGATATACATCTGGGAATCTTAATAAACTCATTGCAGACGTGGTTCCTCCATAAGAAGTTCCGTAGACACCAACTTTGTTTTTATTAAAATAAGGACGGTTGTATAATGATTTTACGCCTTCAGCAAAATCATCCATTTCTATGATTCCTAAATTTTCGTATAGTTTATCTAACAGATGTTTTCCTCTTCCTTTCACATTTCTACCATCAATATTTAATACTAAAAATCCAAATTCAGTTAAAGAACTTGGGTATACAAAAGATTCTCTAAAGGCGTTTGTTGCTGGGCCTCCGTAGTTACTTAAGAGTACTGGATATTTTTTTGTTGGATCAAAATTAGAAGGAAAATGTATCATTCCATGTAATTCCGTTTCTCCATCAGCAGAAGTAAATGTAAATACTTCAACCGTTTTAAATCCTAATTTATTAAACTCAGACATATCGCTTTTAGCTATTTCAGAAATTTTCTTTCCTTTAGTATTCATTAAATTAGTGAAAGGAGCAATGTTATGTGTTTGAGAAACATCAATAAAGTGTTTGTTGTTTGGAGCAAGGCTAACACTGTGGTTAAATTTAGGATCCGTTAAACGCGTGTCTTTTGTTCCATTAAACTTTACACGGTGTAGTTGCATTTTCATATGATTCTCACCACTACGAGCTAAATAATACAATTGTTTATTTTTTTCATCAACCTTTACAATTTTTGAAACTTCAAAATTATGCTGTGTAATTGTATGGACTAACGTACCGTTATAATTGTATAAATAATAGTTGTTATACCCATTTCTTACTGAAGCCCAAATAAAGTGTTGGTTGTCTTTTAATTCTCTAATCTCTGGTGAATTCTCAGTAAAACTAGGTAGCCATTCTTCTCTAACAATTACTCTTGTTTTTCCAGTTATAGGATTTCCTGCACTGTACTCCATAACATCTTGCTTACGGTTTGTACTATGGTATACAACCTCTGTACCGTCTGGAGACCATTTAATGTCATATAAATACGTTCCCATAGCACCATCATTATATGATTGTCCATTTCTTGTATCTAACGTTACGGTTTTTTTAGTCTCTAAATCATAGACTAATAAATCTACAGGCAAATTTTTAGCTCCAACTTTAGGATAAGCTTCAGTTTCTAAAGAATCCTGTATTTTGGTTTGATTATAAAGTACATAATATTTCTTAGCTTCTTTTTCTTCAAATCTATAGAAAGCAACTTTTTTACTGTCCGGAGACCACCACATCGCTGTGTTTTGACCTAATTCTTCTCCGTAGACCCAAGTGGCAATTCCGAATTTAATTTGATTTTCATCATTTCCTTTTGTAGTAATTGGGTGTATGTTAGAACCATCGGCATTACTGATGTACATGTTCCTGTTTTTAGTAAAAGCTTTTAGATTTTTATCAGGAGAAACAGCAGATGCATATTGTCTACCTCTTGCAGGTCTGTTTCCTCTTCTAGATCTTCTTTGCGGTCTTTTAGCTTCTTTACTTGATACTACTTTTTTCTTTTTAACATCAAAAGTTTTTGTTTGACCATTTTCTACGTAGGTAAACGTTTTCCCGTCTTTTGCCCATACAACTGTTGTAGGTGCTCTTTTTATTGAGCGATATAACTTTGGTGCCATTTTCTTATACTGATCATAGCCAGGCATTTTCTTTAATTTGTCTTGAGCAGTTAAGGAAACTGTTCCTAGAAACAAAAGCAACAGAGAGCATGCTATTATATTCGTGTACTTTAAGTTCATTTAAGTTAATTTTTGATTTTGGTTCGTAAAGTTAAATGTTAATTTGATGTTTAACAAAGCGCTGAGATAAAAGCTTTCTGCAAGATGCCTTTTTTAACATTTTTTAACAGTTTACAAAGTAGAAATTGTAAAAAAAAATATTCACGAAATCCTATTTATCAAATAGGAGAAGGTCGAGAAACCAACTTTGTTGATTCACGACTTCCAAATTATAAAATTTTTAAAGTAGGAGTAAAATACTTTTTATACTAGCCTGTATCGAGCACTTCGACTTTGCTCAGTATAAGCTCAGTCGATTTGACATAGGAGGATGTATAATGTGTGTGAAATGAAATTGTTAACTTAAAATTCAGATATATTTATATAAAAAAAAAATTGGATTACTAGACGAGTGGTCATCTATTTGAAGTCAAATAAGATTTCATAATGTCAAAAACTCTATCTCATAGCGTAAAATCTGATTTCCTTTTAGACAAAGGAATTGAAAATGGGGCAAACAATGGTTCAATTTACCTGGAGTACAAATGATTATGGAAGCTTCGATTTTTTCTATTTATCATATCACAGAAAAAGAATATTTAATCGAGAAAAAGGACGTTTAAGGCTCTCAACAATCATAGATAAAGATGCTATTAAGTATAAAAGTGGAGCAGAAGAGTGGCGTCAAGATTTGGCGGTTAGATGGAGCCATTATATTGGTGCTTTTGATATTGGAGTTTCTCACTTTTATGGAACAGCAAATGCACTTGCAGGTTTAGAATATACGTTAATATTGATGTAGCTCCTCATAATGTATTTAAAGCATATTTTGATGATGCTGAAAATTACAAATTTGTAGATTACGGAATTGCTACAGGTGATTCAACCGGTTGGTCTTTTCCAACGTGGCCATCACATATAGAT
>JBLFXB010000082.1:0-9342 GCA_047611925.1 Polaribacter sp. | reverse complement strand
AACAATCACTTTTGATAAGTTTGCTTTCTGCTCTGGTGTTCTACCTTCCTTAATATTTCCAAAAACATGAATAAAATCATCATCTGCTCCCTGAACTAAAGAATATTTAAATGGGTTTAAACGAACTTTGATATCATTTCTACCAAATAAACCAGTAGCGAATGCCGTTTCAAAAACAGCTTCTATTACTTTTCTAGGCTCTTGAATTTCTAAAATATTCTCAGTACAGTCTAAAATAAAATGTGGCATATTCTTAATCTTGATTTAAAAAGACATTTTTATGCCTTGTATTCTTTTACTGCATCAACAAATGCTTTTGCATTTTCTAATGGAATATTTGGCAAAATACCGTGACCTAAATTCACAATATATCTATCTTTTCCAAACTCATTAATCATCTGGTGAACCATTTTTTTAATTTCAGCCGGCGGCGATAATAATCTTGATGGGTCAAAGTTCCCTTGTAATGTAATCTTTCCTCCAGATAAATAACGTGCATTTTTAGGTGAACATGTCCAATCTACACCCAAAGCAGATGCTCCAGATTTTGCCATTTTATCTAAGGCAAACCAACATCCTTTTCCGAAAGCAATTACTGGCGCCTCATCTTTTAAAGCATCAATGATTTGTTGAATATACTGCCAAGAGAATTCTTGATAATCTACTGGAGATAACATTCCTCCCCAAGAATCAAATATTTGCACAGCATCAACTCCTGCTACAACTTTTGCTTTTAAATATGCAATAGTTGTATCGGTGATTTTTTGCAATAAACTATGCGCTACAATTGGCTGTGTAAAACACAATTCTTTTGCTTTGTCAAAGTTTTTAGAACCTTGTCCTTGCACACAGTAACATAAGATTGTCCAAGGCGAACCAGCAAAACCAATTAATGGAACTTCATCATTTAGTTTTTCTTTGGTTGCTTTAATAGCTTCCATTACATACCCTAATGATTCATGAACATCAGGAACAATTACACGATCTAAATCTTTTTGAGTACGAATTGGGTTTGGTAAATAAGGACCAAAATCGGGTTTCATTTGCACCTCAATATTCATTGCTTGTGGAATTACCAAAATATCAGAAAATAAAATTGCAGCATCCATTCCGTATCTACGAATTGGTTGTACAGTAATTTCTGATGCTAATTCTGGAGTTTGACAACGTGTAAAGAAATCGTATTTCTTTTTTATTACCTGAAATTCCGGCAAATATCTTCCTGCTTGACGCATCATCCAAACTGGTGGACGATCAACTGTTTCTCCTCTTAATGCTCTTAAAAATAAATCGTTTTTTATCATCTTATAACTATTGACTATTGGCTGTTGTGTTTTTACATTTTCGATACAGCTAACATTCCTGCATCAATTGCTTTCCTAATTTTTTGAATATCTTTTTCACTCAAAGCAGATGATAAGAACCACGCTTCATATTGTGATGGTGGTAAAAACACATTATTATGCATCATTTCCCAAAAGAAAACTGCAAACTTCTTCGTATCTGAAGTTTGTGCTTCTTCAAAATTTGTTACCGTTACATTTGTAAAAAACGGATTGATCATAGACCCAAATCTATTCACCGTAATTTTTACTCCATATTTTTCTGCAGATGCTACTAAATCTTCTTGAATCGCTTTTGCAATGGTATCGAATTTTTCGTACGGATTTTGTCTTTTCAGCTCTGTTAATGTTGAAATTCCTGCTGCCATTGCAATCGGATTTCCACTCAACGTTCCTGCTTGATACATTCCGCCTAATGGCGCCACCATTTCCATGATTTCGTTTCTTGCTCCATAAGCTCCTACAGGGAAACCTCCTCCAATTACTTTTCCTAAACACGTAATATCTGCTTCAACATCAAATAACTCTTGAGCACCTCCAAATGTAGAACGGAAACCTGTCATTACTTCATCAATAATTAATAGCGCTCCTTTAGATTCTAAATACACTTTCAATTCTTTTAAGAAACCTTCTTTAGGAGTCACTACTCCCATGTTTCCAGCAACTGGCTCTAAAATTAACCCAGCAATATCATCATGAGCTTCAAAATGTGCTTTTACACTTTCTAAATTATTAAACTCTGCTATTAATGTATTCTTCACTGCTCCTTCTGGAACACCTTTAGATCCTGGCATACTCAACGTAACCAGTCCAGAACCTGCTGCAACTAATAACGCATCTGAATGCCCGTGATAACATCCTGAAAATTTGATGATTTTATCATTTCCTGTATACGCTCTTGCCAATCGCAAAGCACTTAATACAGCTTCTGTTCCTGAGTTTACAAAACGGACTTTATCCATTGCAGGAAAAGCATCACACACTATTTTTGCAAGTTTGATTTCGTTTTTTGTAGAAGCTCCAAAAGTATATCCGTTCTTTAATGCTTTATCAATCGCTTTCTGAACTTTTTTATGGCGATGCCCTAAAATCATCGGTCCATAAGACAATACTAAATCTACATATGTATTATTATCTACATCTGTAATTTTACTTCCTTTTGCTTTTTTTATGAAGATTGGATTACCTCCAACAGAACCAAATGCTCTTACTGGTGAGTTTACAGCTCCTACAAGATTTACCAACCCTTTAGTATATAATTTTTGTGACTTTTTAAACTCCATAACTTAATTTTAGCTATCTATTAATTTGTTTATTTTTTTTAGAAATTGAGTGCTTTGATTTTAACTCTAATAAATCCCACAAATTCCCGTATAAATCTTTAAATACTGCAACAGTTCCATATGCTGCTTCTTTTGGATCTCTTACAAATTCAATCCCTGCATCTATCATATTCTTATAATCCCTCCAAAAATCATCAGTATTCAAAAAAAGGAAAACTCTACCTCCTGTTTGGTTTCCGATAAAATTCTTTTGCTCTTCTTTAGAAGCTCTTGCTAACAATATAGACACTCCTTTAGAGTTTGGTGGTGCAACGACTACCCAACGTTTATCTTCTTCTGGCTGATAAGTATCCTCAATCAGTTCAAAATTTAGCTTTTTTGTATAAAAGGCAATAGCTTCATCATAATCTCTTACTATTACAGCTATATGTACTATTGATTGCTGCACCTTTTACTTTAATAAAACCCTCGCTGCTTCTTTGGCAAAATAGGTAATGATAATATCTGCTCCTGCTCTTTTCATAGACAATAAGCTTTCCATCATCACTTTTTCTCCATCAATCCACCCTTTTTCTGCTGCTGCTTTTACCATAGCATATTCTCCACTTACATTATAACACGCAATTGGTCGGTCAAAATTATTTTTCAAATCTCTGATGATATCTAAATAAGACAATGCTGGTTTTACCATTAAAATATCTGCTCCTTCTTGATCGTCAAAAGTTGCTTCGCGCATTCCTTCATCTCTATTTGCTGGATCCATTTGATAGGTTCTTCTATCGCCAAAGGTTGGTGCAGAATCTGCCGCATCTCTAAATGGCCCGTAAAATGCAGATGCATATTTTACCGAATATGCCATAATTGGCAAATTCACAAAACCTGTGTTATCAAGAGATTCGCGAACCATAGCAATCGTTCCATCCATCATTCCAGAAGGCGCAACCATATCTACTCCTGCTTTTGCATGAGAAATCACTTGTTTTGCCAAATTGACTAATGTTGCGTCATTATCTACATCGTTATCATGAATAACTCCACAATGACCGTGCGATGTGTATTCACAAAAACAAACATCAGTAATTACATATAAATCTGGGTAGTTCTTTTTGATAAAACGAATTGCTTGTTGCATAATTCCGTTATCATTCCAAGTTTCTGTTCCTTCTTCATCTTTTGTTGAAGGAATACCGAATAACAATACAGCAGGAATATTCAACTCAACAACCTCATCTAATTCCTTAGAAATACGATCTAAAGAAAAACGTTTGATTCCAGGCATCGAAACAATTTCTGTTTCAATATTTTCGCCCTCTTCAATAAATAATGGATAGATAAAATCATCTACAGATAATTTGGTTTCTCTAACCAAGCGTCTAATTCCGTCAGTTTTTCTAAGTCTTCTTGTTCTAAACATAATTTTCAAACTGTCAGGTCGAGCGCAGTCGAGACCCATTCAACAAAACCTCTCGACTGCGCTCGAGGAGACATTTTTCTACTACTTTATATAATGTGAATTCACCAACTCCAACACACTTTCTACTGTTGGCAAGTTAGCAACTTGTACATTCTCAAAGTGTTTTCTTGCTTCTTTAGCAGTACTTTCTCCAATACAAAATGCAATTTTATCAGTTGAATTATCTTGCAAATAGCTTTCTACTGTTGATGGACTGTAAAATAACACTCCAGAAAATTGTTCTCTTACATTAACTGGACTGTACATGGTTTTGTATGCTTCAATTTCGTTTACTACAATTCCGTTTTCTGCTAAAACAGTTGGTAATGTATCTAAACGTAAATCACTACAGAAGTAAGTAACTTCTTTTCCTTTGATATTTTCTGATAAATACGCTGCTAATTTTTCTGCATTCTTTTCAGAATGCGCAACTTTTCCTATTTTCTGTTCGATTAACTTCTTGGTTCTTCTACCAACACAGTAAATATTATTGAATTGTAACTCTTGTTTAATAAAACTATTTAACAATGCTTCAACGCCATTTTTACTTGTAATAATAACATTTTCAATTTCATTCTTCACCACTTTTGGTGCAATTCTATTGAAACGTATTTTTATAAAATCACTATCTTCAATACCTACCGTTTCGGGAAGTAATCTCTTTTGATTTTCTGACAATTTCTTCGTTGAAAAAACTGCAAACTCTTTTTTATCTTCCCCTTTTAAGCTTGCCATTATTTCTCTTCCGCCTTTATTTAAAACGAAATCAGCACACTCTTGAGCTATATAATTATGTCTTCCTATTCTCTCTTTAGACGTAACATCTATTCTTTTAGTTCCATCTGCATTTAAAAGCACTCCTTTAAAATACACTTCTTCTTCCTTTACAAAAGCAAGCGCTCCAATTGGTGCAGTACATCCTCCTTCTAATAAGCTTAAGAAATCACGTTCTACCTTTGCTAACATCGCTGTTTCTTCGTGATTCAATTCTTTAAGGATTTCTAATAACTCTTCATCATCTGTTAAAGCAGCAATCGCAACAACTCCTTGTGCTGGAGCAGGAATCATCCAATCTAAACTAAATGCACTATCAGGTTTTATCTTTAATCTCTCTAAACCTGCAGAAGCAAAAATTGCAGCATTCCAGTCGTCACTTTTTTCTATTTTTTCTAAACGTGTAATTACATTTCCGCGAATACCAACAATAGTATGCGTAGGGAATCTACTCAACCATTGTGCTTTTCTTCTTAGAGATCCTGTGGCTACGATCGCATCTTTTTGCGCCATAAACTCCTCATTATCTTTCAATACCAACATGTCATTAGAGTTTCCTCTTTTTAAAACAGCAGCTTGCACAATTCCGATTGGTAAAATAGTGGGTACATCTTTTAAAGAATGCACAGCAATATCTATTTCACCATTTAACAACGCAATGTCTAAGTTTTTGGTAAATATCCCTGTAATTCCCATTTCGTATAAAGGGGTATCTAACACAATATCGCCCGTAGATTTTACAGGGATAATTTCTGTTTTATGTCCTAAATACTCTAATTGTTGTTGAACAGTTTCTGCTTGCCAAAGGGCTAGTTTACTATCTCTTGTTCCTATTCTAATAATCTTCTGCATCTGTTGGTTATATATCTGTTCCAAACATTTTACGAACCACTTCTATACTTTCTGGAATAGAAGTTCCTTCGTCTTTTAAATGTTTTACAAACTGGGTTGTTATTTTTTGAATAAATCTTGATGTGATTACTTCTGCTTGCTCCTCATCAAATCCCTTTATTTTCTTTTTATGGAAAGCAATTTCATCTTTCTGAATCGTTTCTAACGATTTTTTCAACGCAGAAACAGCTGGAGTAAACCTTCTGTGATTTAACCATTCGTTAAATTCTACTTTATGTGTATCAATGATGGCTTCCGCTGCCGGAATCTCTTGCTGTCTAATGGCTAATGTTTCGTCTGTAACTTTAGATAAATCATCTACGTTTACTAAGGTAACGTTTTTTAATTCTTTCACTTCTGCCGCAACATTTGCTGGCATAGACAGGTCTAAAATTAAAATATCTTTATCTGTAGGAATTTGATCTGCAGTTATTGTTGGGCTATCAGCACCTGTAGAAACAATTAACACATCACTATTCTGAATTTCTTTATTCAAGTTTTGAATCGTTGCTTTTCTAATAGATGGATGTTCTTTTACAAATTCAGTAGCTTTTTCTTCTGTTCTGTTGATGAGACTTACCGCTTTATTTTGAGTATATTCAGCTAAGTTTTTACAGGTATGCTTCCCCATTTTACCTAAACCAAAAACCAACATGTTTTTAGCATTGTAGTTTGATAAATTACGAATGATGTATTGCACTGCTGCGTAAGAAACAGAAGTCGTTCCAGAACTTAAACGAGTTTCATTTTTAACGCGCTTACTAGCTTGCATTACATGATTTAATAATCTTTCAAAATAAGCATTGGTGGTTTTATTTTCTTTGGCAAGTTTAAATGCTTGTCTTAACTGACCAACTATTTCATAATCACCTAAAATCTGACTGTCCAAACCTGTTCCCATTCTAAATAAATGAGAAATAGCTTCTTGATTTTTATATACGTTAGAAACTTGCGCAAATTCTTCTACTGTACCCTTAGAATATTTACACAATAATTTTATCAATTGAAAAGGATGTTCTGCGAATCCGGTAATTTCTGTTCTATTACATGTAGACAATACAAAAATACCGTCTACTCCATTCTCCTTCGCCTCCTTTAATAACGCAACTTGAGCTTCTTTTGTCAAAGAAAATTTACCTCTAATTAGTGCTTCTGCTTTTTTGTAGCTTACACTTATGTTGTATAAATTTGCTTGATATGTATTTTTATTCATGTACTAATCTTCAAAAGTGGGTCAAAAATAGAAACTTCAATTCAATAAAAGTATCGCTAAAAGAACTATTAATGTCGCTAGCTGCTTTTTAACTGTTAAAACTTCTTTAAAGGTATAAAAATGTGTATTTTTACAGTAAAATAAGGTGATTCAACTGTTTTTATATAGAATCGTTCTAAATAAAAAAGGATTCAATTAAAATTTGATCTATGTCAAAAAGTATCGCAGAAAGTTCTTTTAATGAGTTTAATATAGAAAATCAATTCCACTTGCTTCATTTTCAGAATGAAAGCAATAAAATTCAACGATTTGAAAGGGATATTGATAACACATTTATTCAATTACATTTTTGCTTGCGAGGAGATTCAAAATTTCTTTTCAATGATGGAAGTTATACTTTTGATGTAAAAGACCAACATTCAATTTTATTGTATAATCCACAGCAAAAATTACCAATTAATTTAGAGATTAGCCCAAAAACAACCTTAATTTCCTTGTTGATTTCTATTAAAAAATTTCACTCTTTATTTTCTAGAGAAGCGAATCATATTCATTTTTTAAGCGAAGAAAACATCAACAGAAAATACTATAATGATGACGAGATTAAACCCTCTGTTTTGATGGTATTGCTACAAATCATCAATTCAAGTGCGAGAAGTTCAGTAAAGGATTTATACATCAAAGGAAAAATTTACGAATTATTAAGTTTACATTTTCAAAATGATGACGCTTCTAATATTGAGTTTTGTCCGTTTTTAGTAGACGAACAAAACGTACTGAAAATTAGAAAAGCAAAAGATATTATAATCTCTAGAATGACCGAGCCGCCAAGCTTACAAGAATTGGCTATTGAGATTGGCTTGACATTAAAAAAACTAAAAGAAGGCTTTAAACAAATTTATGGAGATACCGTGTACAGCTTTCTTTTTGATTACAAAATGGAACACGCTAGAAAGTTGCTAGAAAGCAATCAATTAAACGTAAATGAAGTCGGTTTAAAAATTGGCTACAGCACATCAAGTCATTTTATTGCGGCATTTAAGAAGAAGTTTGGGACCACTCCAAAAAAATATGTAAGCTCATTACAAAGCAATTAAATGAAACAGTTACAGCATACAGAAATAGAAAACACTCACAAACAATTCCCAATTACTATTGTTTGCGATGCGATTAGAACTCCAGAAAATATCGGAATGTGTTTCCGAATTTCAGAAAGTTTTGGTGTCGAAAAAATCTATTTACATGAAACCTCTCCAACAATAGAGAATCGCATTGTAAAAAAAACAGCTAGAAATACGTTGGCGCAAATTCAACATGAAACTTATACTGATTTTACTGAAACCATAAATAACTTAAAATCTGAAGGAAATACCATTATTGGTATTGAAATAACAGATCAAAGTGTCGACATTCAAGAGTTTGATTTTAAAGTGTACGAAAAAATTGTATTGCTGTTAGGAAGTGAACGAAACGGAATAGAAAACATCAATTTAGTAGACAAAACAGTTTCCATACCAATGTACGGAAGAAATTCTTCTATGAATGTAGTTCATAGTTTATCCATCGCATTGTACGAAGCAACCAATCAGATAAAGACTAATTAAAAAACGCTTAAACAAATTAAGCATAAGATATGAAAGGAGTATTACTAAACAACTTAGGATCACCAGATAGCACAGAGATTAAAGATGTGAAAAAATATCTGAATGAATTTTTAATGGACGAACGTGTAATAGATATTCCGTATTGGAAACGTTACATCTTGATAAAAGGAATCATTTTAAACTTCAGACCAAAAAAATCTGCAGCAGCTTATAAAAAAATATGGTGGAAAGAAGGCTCTCCATTAGTTGTTATTTCTGAACGTTTTGCTGAAAAAGTAAAAAACAACACGGATATTCCAGTTGCATTGGCAATGCGCTATGGAACCATGAGTATGGAAAAAGGAATCAAAGAGTTGGCGGACAAAGGTGTTACTGAAATTTTATTAGCGCCACTATATCCGCACTACGCAATGTCTTCTTTTGAAACGGTTGTTGTAAAAGCCGAAGAAGTAATTACAGAGAAATACCCACAGATAAAATTAGATGTATTACCTCCTTTTTATAACAAACCAGATTATATAAAAGCAATGAGTGACAATATTTCAAATCACTTAGAAGGATTTGATTATGATCATATTTTGTTTTCGTATCACGGAATACCAGAGCGTCATATTAAAAAATCTGACCCAACTAAAAGTCACTGTAAATTAGATGGTTCTTGTTGCGACCGTAACTCTGTCGCTCATCATACTTGCTACAGACATCAGTGTCTTGAAACAACGAAATGCATTGCAAAAGAACTGAATCTAAAAGAAGGAACGTATAGTAATTCGTTTCAATC
>JBLFXB010000081.1:0-9413 GCA_047611925.1 Polaribacter sp. | reverse complement strand
CATCGGCTTTTTTAGTTTTATAAAAGTAGTGTTATTTTTTAATGATTTTTAATCTTCCAATTCCACTATATAGTATCAATCCACCAAACAATAAGTTAAATAAAATATAGATACTTCTACTTTCAGTTTTTAAAGAGAAAATTAGATTGTAAACTTCTTGTTCATTGAAAACGGCATAAAAACCTTTGATAACAAAACTTAAGCCGACAATGATGTATAAAAATGGAATTACTTTTTTCATTTTTTTATTAGAACCCATTCTCCCTTTTCAATTAAAGGAATGGCTTGTTTAAATTTTACTTCTTTTTCTTCTCCAGAGAGTACGTTTTTAATGGTAACTCTTTCGTTTCTACCAACTTTAGGCTGTTCTCTTACAACAGTTTCTACTGGTTGTTGTGAAGATTGCTGTTGATTTCTTGCATTATTCATGGCGCGTTCAGAGCTATTTTGTACATCTGCCTTACTTGTATTTAAAGATTCTCTTTTTTGCTGACGCGCTTCAGATATATTTCCTTGATTAGGTATTTCTCCTTTAAATAAGAAAGATAAAACTTCTTTATTAACATCATCGATCATCACTTTAAACAATTCAAAAGCTTCAAATTTATAAACTAATAATGGATCTTTTTGCTCGTAAGAGGCATTCTGAACAGAACTTTTTAACTCATCCATTTTACGTAAATGAGTTTTCCAGTTTTCATCAATTATTGCAAGTGTAATATTCTTTTCGAAATCTTTTACAAGCTCTTTTCCTTCAGATTCATAAGCGCTCTTTAAGTTGGTTACAACTTGTAAAGTCTTAACTCCATCAGAAAAAGGAACTACAATTCTTTCATATTTATCACCTTCATTTTCATACACATCTTTAATTACAGGGAAAGCTGAAACAGCGTTTCTAGCAATTTTATCTTGATAATGTGCATAAATTGTTTCGTATAACGTATCTATTAATGAATTTTCATCCATAGATTCAAATTCTTCTTTACTAAACGGAGACGTCATAGAAGATAAACGAATCAATTCGAATTCGAAATTTTGAAAATCTTTTGTTGGTTTGTTTGCATTAACAATTACCTGACAGGTATCGTAAATCATATTTACAATGTCAATTTTTAAACGATCTCCATCTAAAGCATGTCTTCTACGTTTGTATACAAACTCACGTTGAGAGTTCATAATGTCATCGTATTCTAATAAACGTTTACGAACACCAAAATTGTTTTCTTCTACTTTTTTCTGTGCTCTCTCAATAGATTTGGTAATCATAGAATGCTGAATTACTTCACCTTCTTTTAATCCCATTCTATCCATCATTTTTGCAATTCTTTCAGAACCAAAAATACGCATCAAGTTATCATCTAAAGCAACATAAAACTGAGTAGAACCAACATCTCCTTGTCTACCAGCTCTACCACGTAATTGTCTATCTACACGACGAGAATCATGTCTTTCTGTACCAACAATTGCTAAACCACCAGCTTCTTTAACAGCTTCGGTAAGTTTAATATCTGTACCACGACCGGCCATGTTTGTTGCAATGGTTACAATACCTGGTTTACCAGCTTCAGCAACAATATCTGCTTCTTTCTTATGTAGCTTTGCATTTAAAATATTGTGATGAATTCCACGCATTTTAAGCATTCGTCCTAGTAATTCAGAAATCTCTACAGAAGTTGTTCCAACCAATACTGGTCTTTTTTGTTCAACCAATTTCACTACATCTTCAATAACAGCATTGTATTTTTCACGGGTAGTTTTATAGACTAAATCTTCTTTATCGTCTCTTTGGATAGGTCTGTTTGTGGGGATCTCTACAACATCTAATTTGTAGATTTCCCAAAGCTCACCAGCTTCTGTAACCGCAGTACCTGTCATTCCAGATAACTTACGATACATTCTAAAGTAGTTTTGTAAAGTTACTGTTGCAAAAGTTTGAGTAGCGTCTTCAATTTTTACGCTTTCTTTCGCTTCAATTGCTTGGTGTAAACCATCTGAATAACGACGACCGTCCATAATACGACCAGTTTGCTCATCAACAATCATCACTTTATTATCAATGACCACATATTCTGTATCTTTTTCGAATAAAGAATAGGCTTTTAATAATTGACTCATTGTGTGAATACGCTCACTTTTGATGCTAAAGTCTCTGTATAATTCTTCTTTTTGAGAAGCTTTGTCTTCAGGAGTTACTTCGCTTTCTTCAATCTGGCCAACTTTTACGCCAATATCTGGTAAAATAAAGAAGTTGTCATCACTCGTTTTTCCAGATAAATGAATAATTCCTTTATCACTTAAATCGATAGAGTTATTTTTTTCTTCAATTGTATAATATAATTCAGCGTCAACTTCTGGCATTAACTTATTGTTATCTGCCATGTAAATGTTTTCTGTCTTTTGAAGAATTGATTTAACACCTTCTTGAGATAAAAACTTGATTAATGCTTTGTTCTTTGGAATACCACGGAAAACTCTTAATAATAAAAAGCCTCCTTCTTTAGTATCGCCACTAGCAATTAATTTTTTAGCTTCTGCTAATACACCAACTAAATACTGTTTTTGTAACGTAACCAGGTCAGAAACCAATGGTTTTAGTTCGTTGAATTCGTGTCTATCACCTTGAGGTACAGCTCCAGAAATAATTAATGGTGTACGAGCATCATCAATTAATACAGAATCTACTTCATCAATAATAGCATAGTTAGGTGCACGTTGTACAAGCTCTTCTTTCGTGTTTGCCATGTTATCACGTAAATAATCGAAACCAAATTCGTTATTTGTTCCGTACGTAACATCTGCATTGTATGCTTTTCTACGTGCATCAGAATTTGGTAGATGCACATCTATACAATCAATACTTAATCCATGAAACTCTAAAATAGGTCCCATCCAAGCAGCATCACGTTTTGCTAAATAATCATTTACAGTTACAAGATGAACACCTTTTCCTGTTAAAGCATTTAGGTATACAGGTAGTGTGGAAACTAAGGTTTTTCCCTCTCCTGTCATCATTTCTGCAATTTTACCTTGATGTAAAACAGAACCACCAATTAATTGAACATCATAATGAATCATGTCCCAAGTAACTTCTTGACCAGATGCATCCCATGTAGTTGCCCAAACAGAATTATCTCCATTTAAAGTTACATGTTCTCTGATAGCAGAAATTTCTCGGTCAAATTGAGTAGCAGTAACCTCAATCGTTTCTTTATTTGTAAAACGTGTTGCAGTTTCTTTAATTACAGCAAAAGCTTCTGGCATTATTTCTTCTAAAACGGTTTCAGAAACCTCATAAGCTTGATCTTTTATACTATCAATTTCGCTATAAATTTCTTCTTGTCTGTCAATACCTGCAGTAATAGTCTCTTTTTCTAATTCCGAAATTTTAGTTTCAAAAGAATCTGTTGCTTCTTTGATTTTTGCTCTAAACTCATCTGATTTCGCCCTTAATTCATCATTAGATAAACCAGCAATTGCATTCTCAAATGAACGTGTTTTAGTAACTATAGGTTGCAATAATTTTAAATCCTTTTGTTGTTTATCTCCAACAAATATTTTTAAGACAGAGTTTAATAAGCTCATTGTTATATGATATTTTAATATTCAGTTCTTTTAATAACCGATTGTTTGTTTATAATCTACTGATAATTAACACGTTGTTTTTTAATGTCAACAGTTACATTTTTGTTTAAATGTAAACAAAAAAAAAGCCTCTATTGAGACTTTTTTGGTGTAAATTTCTGTTAATATTCATCCTCATTCCAAAGATAATCTTCTTCGGTGGGATAATCAGGCCAAATCTCAATTATAGAATCATAAGAGTCGCCTTCATCTTCCATTTCCTGTAAGTTTTCTGCAACTTCTAATGGCGCTCCTGTTCTAATAGCGTAATCTACCAATTCATCTTTAGTTGCTGGCCAAGGTGCATCTGCTAAATAAGATGCTAATTCTAGAGTCCAATACATTTTCTTTGAGTTTAATTTTCTGCAAAAATAATTTTTTTCGGCAATAAACCAAACTTTTTTTGATAAATCTATAAATAAATTAAAAGAACTTATTTTTCTTTTTCAGGAATCCATGCGATTTCCTTAGCTGATAAGTCTTTGGTCAACTTCCGTGCCAATACAAAAAGATAGTCAGAAAGTCGGTTTAAGTAGGTTAAGACATCTGGATTTAGAACTTCATTCTCGTTTAATGCCGTAGCTAACCTCTCAGCTCTGCGACAAACACAACGTGCAATGTGACAGAATGACACTGTTTGATTTCCTCCAGGAAGAATGAAATTAGTCATTGGAGGTAGCTCTAAATTCATCGTGTCAATTTCGTTTTCTAGGTATTCAATACTTAAAATAGTTATTTTGGGAATATTTAATCGTTGTTTACCATTTTTTAATACCTCTTTTTCTGGTGGAGTCGCTAACATAGCTCCCAATGTGAAAAGTTCGTTTTGTATTTTAAGTAAGGATTCAATTGTTTTAGAATCTATATTTTGATCTCTTATTAAACCAATATATGAGTTTAATTCATCTACAGTTCCGTAAGATTCTATTCTAAGATCGTGTTTAGGAACTCTTGTACCGCCAAATAAAGCTGTTGTTCCTTTGTCACCAGTTTTTGTGTAAATTTTCATTTAGTAAGTTTCAAAGTGTAATTAAGTATCAAAGTTACAAAGTATATTTGAGTTTCAAAGTAGTAAAGATTCAAAGTTCTATAACCAAAGAGAGGTAAAAGTAAAAATTGGATTTTGAAAAGCTATACTCTAATTGTAAAATGTTCTTTTTCTTGTTCTTTTCTGAAGAAAACAATTCCCCATTGAAAAGTATCTATAGTAACTTTTACTTTTGGATGTTTTTTTATTTCCCCCCAAGCTTCTTCCATGCTCTTGCTCCAATGAATATCATCAAATACAAAAACTGAATTATTATTGATGTGTTGTAAACAGTATTCAAAGTACTTTAAAGTCGCTTCTTTTTGATGATTGCCATCAAAATAAACAAAATCTAATGTCGATTTTAAGTTTAATGTATTTAAACTTGAATCAAATTCACCTGTAACAGTTTCTATGTTGTCAAAAGCAAATTCTCCGAATTGATTTTTTGCAACATCCATTGTGTTTGGGCATCCTTCTAATGTAATTATTTTTGCTTTAGAACTCCCTAAACGCATTGCTGCGGTGGCTAAACCAACTGATGTGCCAAACTCTAGAATAGTTTCTGGCTTGAAGTACTGAACAATATTGATAAGTAGATTTGCTCTCTTTCTTGAAAGTCCTGCATATTTTGCAATCTTATGTATAGGTCGTATATTATCTTTAAAAACTTTAGAACCAGCTCCAAAGTCGGTTATGGCTATTGAATTTTTGTTTAATCGTAGTTTTTTTCTGTATTTTAAATGCTGGTTGGAATCACTTATATCAATCTTTTTATTGAAGCACTTAACGATCAGATCAAAAGTAAATGGTGAATGCACACCGTGTTTATTTGTCGATTGTAATAGAAATACGATATAAGAAATTACTTTAAAAAACATTACTCAAATTAATTAATGCGAAATTAAAAGAAAAATTACTAGAATGGAGTTATAAAAATTATATTTGTAAAAATAAACTTAAATTTCTCTATGTTTAAACGATTATTAATAATCATTTCAATCTCTTTATTTGCTTCATGTGTACCAAATAAAGACTTGGTTTATTTACAAGGTAAGCCAGTAACTAAAAAAGATGTTTATAAATTAAATAAAGAACCTTATCGATTACAAGTAGATGATGTTTTATCTATAGATATTAAAGCAAAAGATGAAAAGTCTGTAGCGTTATTTAAAAAAACAACTTCTGAAAACCAAAATAGAGCTAATCAATTAAATACTGCAGAAAATTTACAAACAGGGTATAGTATTGATAGACATGGTAATATTCGCTTGCCTCAAATAGGCGAAATAAATGTTTTAGGATACACTACTAAAGAAGTTAGAATAAAGTTAGAAAAGGAATTACTAAAATATTTAAAAAACAAAGAAGATTTTTTTGTAACGGTAAACCTTTCAGGAATAAAATTTACAATTTGGGGAGAAATAGAAAGCCCAGGTACTAAGGTGATAAACCAAAATAGCGTAAATATTATTGAAGCTATTGCTAATTCTGGAGGTATTTCGGTTATTGGTAATAGGAAAAAAGTAGTATTATGGAGAACATATGCTACAGGAAGAAAAGAATATACTATAGATTTAACTAAGGCTACAGCTTTTGATTCAGAGATATACTACATTCAACCAAACGATATGATATATATTGGCCCTTTAAAGCAGAAATCTTGGGGAACAGGCACAACAGGTTTGCAGTCATTATCTACAATAGTTTCTATATTTACATTAGTTACATCTACAATCTTATTAATTAGAAACTTATAGGTACTTATGAGCAACAATTCTTCTTTTGACAATAACGATTCACAAAGTCCTATTGATATTAAATCCTATATACTTAAAGTGTTTTCTTATTGGAAACTTTTTATTATTACAATTACAATTGGTTTTGTTATAGCTAACTTTCTGAATGGTTATAAACAAAAAAGTTATAGTTTAAGTACAGTCATTAGTGTAAAAAAAGAAAATAATCCATTGTTCTCTACAGGAACAAATATTGCTTTTAATTGGGGAGGAGAAAGTAATGAAATAGGAACTGTTAAAGTTATTTTAAATTCAAGAACACATAATGAAAAAGTAGTAGATTCTTTACAGTTTTATATTGCTTATTTAAATGAAGGTAGATATAGAAAAGAGGATGTTTATGGAATGACACCTTTTAAGGTGAATTTAGAAAAGGACAAACCTCAGTTGTATGAAAGATTTATTAAAATTGAGGCTTTAACTGCAACTAGGTTTAGGCTCTCTTTTGATTTTAATGAATCAAACCTTAATGAATTAGTTTCTTATGTAAGCGATATAGATAAAATAGGTGATGGCGCAACTTTTTCTACATTCGTTTCAAAAGAACTTAGTTATTCAAAAGAATATTCTGTTGGCGAAAAGATAAACACTCCATTTTTAAACCTATCAATAGAGCCGTTTAGAGCGCTTATTCCGGGTGAATTTTACTTCATCCAATTTAATAGCTTTAATGAGACAGTAGGTCGTTATAGGGGGATCAGGGTAACAGACTTAACAATAGGAGCTTCGATTTTAAAGTTACAATTAGAAGGTACAAATAAATATAGAATAGTAAACTATTTGAACACTTCAGTTAAAGTTTTAGAAAAAGATAAAAGAGCTCAAAAAATAGCGTATGCTAGAAATACTAAAGATTATATTGATGATTTGTTTGACAAAGAATCGGACAGTTTAAAAAACCTAGAACAAGCTTTAAGTAGATACAAGGCTAAAAACAATATTTATAATCTATCTGATCAAGGCCTCAAGATTTCAGATGAATTGGTTGAGTTGGATAATAATAAAAGAGACCTTCAAAACAATATTGAATCTTTAGATAGTTTACAGAAATATATCTTAACCTATAAGGAAGAGAACATTAATATTCCTGTACCAGTAATTGTTCAAATTGCAGATAGTAAGATACCAGCAGAAATTGCTGAATTAATATCTAAATCTAAAGTTAGAGAAGTATTAAGGGAAGGAGCAAAAGATAATCACCCAGAAGTAATCGCTTTAGATAATCAGATTAAAAGTCTGAAAAATGTATTGTTAGAAAATATAAGAAATCTAAAAATAAGACTTAACAGCAATCTGAAAAAGGTTACTAAGAGATTGGAAGTTAATTTGAGGAAACAAAAAACGTTGCCAGAAAAAGAACAAGGGTTAATTAATTTTCAGCGAAATTATAAGATTTCAGAAACCAATTATAATTATCTTAAGCAGAAAAGTTATGAAGCAGGTACTGCTATTGCAGCCAATGTTTCTGATATAAAAATAATTGATACAGCCAAAGACTTAAATAATCCTTCAATCTATCCAATAGTAAGTTTCAATTATATGGTCGCCTTTATGTTGAGTGTGATTTCATCTCTGTTTTATATTATTATTCGTGAAGTGATGGATAATAAAATATATAGTGTTGAAGAGATAATGAAAAACTATTCAATACCGATTTTAGGAGTTGTTGGAAGAAATAATTGGAAAAACAATTTGGTCGTTTTTGAAATGCCAAAATCCTCTGTGGCTGAATCTTTTAGAGCTTTACGTTCAAATATTCAGTTTTTATTTAAAGCAGATACGGAATTAAAATCAAAAACATTAGTTTTAACATCTTCTGTAAGTGGAGAAGGAAAAACAATGATTTCTGTTAACATGGCTACTGCTTTTGCTTTAAGCGGAAAGAAAACAGTTTTACTTGGGTTGGATTTAAGAAAACCCAAAATTTATGATGATTTCGATTTAAAGAACGATTTGGGTATTGTAAATTACTTGATTGGTCAAAAAAGTATTGAAGAAGTAACTAATAAAACTAAAGTTCCAAATTTAGATTTAATTCTTTCAGGTCCAATACCACCAAACCCTTCTGAGCTTCTTTTAAGTGATAATGCGGATAAAATGATTCAATATTTAAAAGAGAATTATGAGTATGTTATTATTGATACTCCACCAGTAGGATTAGTTTCAGATGCTCTTGGATTATTTAAATATGCGGATGCTATTATTTATGTGATTCGTCAAAATTATTCTGAAAAAGGAATGATGAAAATGATAGATGATAAATACAAAAACAAGGAAGTCCACAATATAAGTTATGTATTAAATGACTTTACGGCTAAAGGTAAATACGGCCATGGTTATAGCTATGGTTACGGATATGGGAAATATACTAATGGATACCACGAAAATGAAGAAGAAGTAACATTCTTTTCTAAAATAATAGGTTTAATTAAACCTAAACGATAAAAAAAACCTTAAGAATTTTCTTAAGGCTTTTTTTTAGTATTTAATTTTATCTTGTTTTTCTGCCCATTTATTAAATGGTTCAAGAGCAATTTCTCTTCCTACTTGTTCAAAAGGAATACTTCTTTTTTCATAAGGCAACGGAATTTCTTTATAGATGAATTCATCATCAAAACCAATGTTTGCAGCATCTTGTTGATTACTTCCATAATAGACCTTGTCTGGTCTTGCCCAATAGATTGCCCCTAAACACATAGGGCATGGTTCGCAAGATGTATATACAATGCATCCATCTAATTGAAAAGAATCAATATTGTTACAAGCATCTCTTATTGCTGTTATTTCTGCATGCGCTGTTGGGTCATTAGTAGACGTAACTTTATTGTTTCCTCTCCCAATTATCTCTCCATTTTTTACAACAATACATCCAAAAGGACCACCTTCATTGTTGTTCATTCCTTTTAAAGCTGCTTTTACAGCTTCACTCATAAATTCTTCATGTTTGTTCATATGCACTCATTTAA
>JBLFXB010000080.1:0-9641 GCA_047611925.1 Polaribacter sp. | reverse complement strand
AAAAAAGCCAGCTAATTAGCTGGCTTTTTTGTTTTACAACATATGAAGTGTATTTACTTCTTGTATTGTTAATTCTCTATAACGTCCTCTAGGAAGGTTCTTTTTAGTCAATCCTGCAAAAAGCACACGATCTAACTTTACAACCTTATACCCAAAGTGTTCAAATATTTTACGAACAATTCTATTACGTCCAGAGTGAATTTTAATTCCTACTTCTGTCTTAGATTCTCCAACAACATAATCAACCTCATCAATAAAAACTTTTCTCCCTTCAATAACTACCTCATCTCTAATTTTATGCAAATCTTTGACTGCAAATTTATTATCTAAAGAAGCGTGATATAGTTTTTGTATATTATGCTTTGGATGCGTTAATTTCTTCGCTAAATCACCGTCATTTGTAAACAACAACAATCCCGTTGTATTTCTATCCAATCTTCCAACTGGGTACACACGTTCTTTTGATGCGTTTACAATCAAATCCATTACTGTTTTTCTACCTCTTTCGTCATCCATGGTAGTAATGTAATTTTTAGGCTTGTTAAGCAATATGTATTTCTTTTGCTCAGGAGTAATAGAAGTACCATCAAAACGAACTTCATCACCAAGCATTACTTTAAAGCCCATTTCTGTGATTACTTTTCCGTTAACGGTAACATTACCAGAGGCAATATACTTATCCGCTTCTCTTCTTGAAGAAACTCCAGAATTTGAAATGTATTTGTTTAAACGAATCCCATCAGCTGGATCAGCCTGTGGAGTTGCCTTGATTTTTTTGTACTCTTTTTTCTTCTTTCCTTGGAAATCACTATTATCTCCACTTTGTCGTCCTCTCGACGAGTCTCTACTTGCACTCATTATTATAAATTTTCGGCAAAGATACTGCTAAATATTTGATTTAATTCAGTTTATCAATTACTCTTTCTATTAGAATAGATGGGTCTGTAAAAAGCAAACTCAAAACACCAGCTAAAAGCATCAACTTTAAAACGTTATGCAACAATACATAATGCTTTTTCAGATTTGATTTCCACAAGAAATAACCAATAAAAATCAACACGATACTAGAAATTAAGAAATAATATTTCATGTAGCCAACTGAAGGATAATTGACTAAAATATATGTTGGAAAAAAAGTTAAAACGACAAATAAAATTCCCAATTTCCTTGTTTTTCGCTCTCCGTATTTAATCGGAAAAGTAGTATAGTTATTTGCAACTGCTCCTCGTAAGCTGCTCAAATCTTTAAGCAATTGCCTCAACAACAGTACAAAAAACAAGAATGTTGCATGGGAAAAAATTATTTTCGAAAAATTTTGATAATAGATAAAAATGACAAAAAAAGGTAAAATTGTTAACACCGAAGCAGAAATTAACCCTACAAAAGGGTGTTTCTTTAATTTATGAGAATACAACCAAATAGAAAATATGTACACAGCAAAGAATACAGCTGCCTTCCAAGAGATAAACCATCCAAAAATAAATCCTAAAAAGTTAAACAAAAAATAAATCTGAAGCTTTGTTTTCTGACTAACAACCTGATCTAAGCTCGCTTTAATTGGCCTATTTATTTTATCCGCATTAACATCATAGAAATTATTGATAATATAACCTGCAGAAACAACAAAAACAGAGGCTAATACAATAAAAAACAGCTTATAATCTAATAAGACTATTCGTAGAGATTTAAGAGGAGAAAAAACAAACAAAGCGGCTAAATATTGCGCTATAACTAACACCAAAACATTATACCCTCTAACTACAGAAAGTAGACTTAATAGTTTATAGAAAATTGAAGAGGATTTGGAAGTGTTCACTTTACTGGTTTTGGTTCATTAAAATCTATAAACCAATTCTAATTTGTAATCTTGAAGTTTTTCTTTAGCTTTTTCATAATCTTCGGTAAAACCTAAGATATAACCACCACCTCCAGAACCACAAAGTTTCAAGTAATAATCATTGGTATTGATGCCATGCTCCCAAACTTTATGAAAAGCTTCAGGAATCATTGGTTTAAAGTTTTTCAGAACAATTTTAGACAATTGTTTCACATTACTAAAAAGAGATTTTACGTTCCCTTGTAAAAAATCATCTATACAAGCATCTGAATATGTAACAAATTCTTCGTCTAACATTTTTCTAAAACCTTCGTTTTTCATCTTATTCATAAAGATGCTTACCATTGGCTCAGTCTCTCCAACCATCTCAGAATCTAATAAAAAAACAGCTCCTTTTCCTTCTTTTTGAGATGGAATTCCAGCAGGTTCAATATGTGTTTTTGAATTGATTAAAATTGGTAAACTTAAATAACTATTTAAAGGATCTAACCCAGAACTTTTACCATGAAAAAAAGATTCCATTATACTAAAAGTTTCTTTTAAACTCAATAATTTATCTCTTGTTAAATTTTCTAAAACAGTTATTTTATCTGTTGCGTATTTATCATAGACAGAAGCCACTAATGCACCTGAACTACCAACTCCATATCCTTGAGGAATAGAAGAGTCAAAATACATTCCGTTATCTAAATCACTCTTTAACTCATCTAACCGAAAAGACAATCTTTCTTCGTTTAATTGAGATAAATAGGTGTAAAACTTTCGTAAGTTGGTGTTTGATTTTTCTGCTTCTCCTGTTAAGTTACTTGCAGTTTTTAAAGCTCCGCGGTAGGTGCTAAAAGGAATTGCTAATCCTTTAGAATCTTTAATAATTCCATATTCGCCAAAGAGCAAAATCTTAGCATAAAACAAAGGTCCTTTCATAATTTCTTTTTACGTTGAAAAAATAGCATATTTTCCTCAAAAGTAATACTTAATTACTTCTTATATACATTTTTATAGAAAGTTTTCCAAATACCGATCTTCTCTCCTTTTTCGTATTTCCCTCTTTCCTTTATTTTCCCGTTCTTATAATACGTTTTCCAGACACCTTCTTTTAAATTATTATCATAATTACCACGAACCGCAAGCTCTCCAGTCTCATAGTACTCAGAGAATTTTTCTTCCATTTTACCATCTTCATACTCTCTTTCATCTTTTAATTCGCCCGATTTAAAGTAGATTTTTCTGATACCGTCTATTTTTCCTGATGTATAATTCACCTCTTGATATGTTACTCCATCGGCAAAATAATAAGTAACCAAACCATCAAACTTTTCTTTGTTTACAGATTTATTAAAACTGAAACCTTCCATTTGCTTGGTTCCATCCATATAGTAATCTACAATCCAAAAACCGTTGTTTTGTGCTTTAGGAATCGACCTATAATACGTTGCTGTTTCCTTTTCTGAAGGATTCCAATTGGAATCAAACCAAATAGTTTCTTGTGCTGATAGTGAAGTCGTCAAAAACCCAAAAACTATAGCAATTAGTACCGTTGAAATTTTCATGATTTAGAGTTTTAGTTTATGTAAGTTACAAAAATTTTGCGCCATTTCCCGTGTTATCCAAAATAAATTGACCGTTCTGACAATATATTGACAATTGGCTTTCAATGAATAAATTGACAATTTCCTTTTCACTTTCTGGATACAATACGTGCACATTTGCACCCGCGTCTAAAGTAAAACAGATTTTACTATTTGTTTCTGCTCTAAAAGCCCAAATTTTATTAATAATCTCCAAGGTGTTCGGCTTCATTAAAATAAAATATGGATTACTGGTAAGCATCATTCCATGTAAAGTCAGCGCTTCACTTTCTACAATATTAATAAATTCGTCTAAGTCTCCATTCTGCAGTACTGTAGAAATTTTTGATAAATTATTATTAGCTTGCACAAAACGTTGTTCAGCATATGGATGCTTGTGCATTAAATTATGACCAACGGTACTTGAGACCTGCTTCTCTCCTTTATCGACTAACAAAATTGCATCTTGATACTTTTCAAAAATAGGGTTTACTTTAAAAGGAAATTGCACTCCAAACAAATCAGAACTTCCATTAATTGCTGGATGCTCTCCCCAAACAACCAACGGCCCTTCAATACTTCTGCTTGCACTACCAGAACCTAATCTCGCTAAAAATGAAGCTTTTCTTTTAATAAATGCATCCGTTAAATTTGAATTCAACTCTTTTTCTAAACTTAGCAAGCACATTGCTATTGCAGACAGCCCACTTGCTGAAGAAGCAATTCCGCTACTATGAGGAAAAGAATTTTCTGAACTGATTACCATGTCGTATTCAAAAACATATGGACAATATTCTCGTATCCTTTCAAAAAACTGTGCAATTTTCGGCTTAAATGCTTCTTTTATTTGCCCTTCAAAAAACAATTCAAAATTTATTTCCTTTGAAGTGCTACTTTTTTCAAAATCTATAGTAGTTATTGTATGACAGTTATTTAAAGTAAAACTAATAGAGGCGTTTTTAGGAATTTGCGGATCGCTTTTCCCCCAATATTTCACCAATGCAATATTGCTTGGTGTTTGCCAAGTATAAGTTGTTTTTGTGATAGAAAACTGTAGTTCAGAAGGTATAAATTGTGCTGTATTCAAATCGAAAATAATTTAACGTAAAGGTACCTTATTTCTTTTTAAATGTTTTCCATTTTCCTCAAAATAGATTCTTTGTACGTTCTGCTAATTGGCAGGGCTTTGTTTTGAATTTCTATAAATTCATTTGTATATGATTCTATACTTTTTAAAGCCACAATGTAAGATCTATGAATTCTTAAAAATTCTGATTGCGGCAATTTAGCCTCTATATTCGTAATGGTTTCTCTTGTTACAATCGTTTTATTTACTTGATGAATTTTTACATAATCACTTAAACTTTCTATATATAAAATATCTTCAAAATTAATTTTCACCATTTTTCGTTCTGAACGCACAAAGAAAAACACTGATTCTTTCTCTTTTACTTTAGCTAAAGTATTGTCAGCTATTTTGAATGTTTCAAAATATTTGTTTACAGCCTCTAAAAAACGCTCAAAAGCTATTGGTTTTAACAAATAATCTACTGCTTTCAAATTAAATCCTTCTACAGCATATTCTCTATATGCAGTGGTGAAAATCACTTTAGAGTCTTTACCAATCATTTTTGCTAATGACAAACCAGAAACATCAGGCATGTTGATATCTAAAAAGAATAAATCTACTTTTTGCTTATTAATTACTTCAAAAGCTTCTAATGCATTTTTACAGCTTATAATTAAGTTTAAGTTTGGGACCTTTTCTATAAACGAAATTAATATCTCTCTAGCTACAGGCTCATCATCAACAATAACACATGATATTTCTTTAGACATTACTTTCTCTTTTTAAACTTTCAATATTAACTTTTAATGCTACTATAAATTTATTTTCTGCTTCAGATATAACTAAACTATACGCGTTCGGATATAACATTTCTAACCGTTTTTTGATATTCTCCATCCCAATTCCATTATTCGCCTTACTTTTTATATCAGAAGAGTTTTCAATATTAAAAAACAAAAAATCATTTTCCACAAACAGCTGAATATCAACTTTCATTTTTCCATCAATAATTTTCCCGTGCTTAAAACTATTTTCTAAAAACGGAATTAACAACATCGGTGCTACTAGCAAAAACGCATTGATATTTTCTTTTTGAAAATTGACACTTAACGTATCATTGAACCTCATTTCTTCTAAAGAAATATAATCTTCTAAATGATTAATTTCATCTTGCAAATTTACGGTTGATTTATCTACCTGATATAAAATATAATCTAACAAGTTAGAGAGTTTTAAAATCATTTTCGGTGTCTCATCTTTTTTCTTTAATGCAAACCCATAAATGGTATTTAATGAATTAAATAAAAAATGCGGATGAATTTGCATTTTTAAGAATTTTAGCTCTTGCTCTTTTAATTCAAGTTGCGCTTGTAAGATTTTATTTTCTAAAGATTTATTTTTTTCTAAAGATTTGTAGTTGTGAGATAGTATTTTAATCCCACTAGTTAACACAACAATAAATAATACGCAAACCAAGATTACTGAATAACTTTTAGTTAATGCTGGCATGTTTTGAAACTCTAAATTAAAATAGAAAATAAACCCAAATGCCATTGTCATAAACACACCAAAAGTAATAAAAACACCTGCGTAGATGGTATACAGCAAAAACTCTTTATATCTCTTTTTTAATAAATAATTAGGTAGTAAATCATACACAAAAACGTAAGAAGCAACAATTGAAATTGCACTTAACAGAATAGAAAACCAAAATATAAATTGAGTGTTTGAAGTCCCAACACTAAAAAAGGTTTTAAAAAAAACCCAAACAATAAACCAAAAAAATAAATGTAAAAAAGCGTGCTTACTACTATTTATTAAACCTTTATTCATTAATGTAAAAGAAATAAAAACTATTGTATTATTTTATAAATATAGACCATTTTTAGTTTTTGATATAGTTTATACAGGTTTAGTTCTGTTTTCTCAAAAAACGAGCTAATGTGGTAAAAACAGTTCTAATATCTTAATTTGGTCGTTTATAATACTTTACGGCAGGTAATTAAAATAGTTTCGCTAAGAACTTAAAAACCACAAATTATGACTCATTTACTTTCAGACGGCGGACCAATATTTATGTATCCAATCTTAATTTTATTGATAGCTTCAATTTTCTTATTTATTAGAGGAATCAAAAACAATTCAACTAAAAATTTAAACCTTTTAAAGTCTATTGGTCTTTTTGCTTTGGTATATGGGTTTCTAGGTTTTACAATTGGGCTAATTGGAGCATTAGACATTATTACTGAAGTTAATGGTGATATTGGCACTCAAGTTTTAGCTGGCGGATTTAAAATAGGAATATTACCCCCAACATTTGGAATGTTTACTTTTTTAGTTGTTCGTGCAGGAATTATTACTTTAATTGGTTTAAAAAAAGAAAAATAACTATCACAAAAAAATATTCTTTTTAAACAAGCAACAGGTCTATCATTTTTTTTAACCAATAAAAGGCAACTTCATTTACGACCCTACAAATTGGTTTTGATTTTGATCTAAAAAGAACTCCTTGAAATTATTATTCGCAGGAAACAAACACCTCCTTCAAAAAGAAAAAATAATCATTAAAACTAAACACTTATGAGAATGCCTTTTACAGAATTTTTAAGCAATGGAGATTTAAAATTCGTACTTCTATTGTATGCTTTTTTAATAGCTGCCATTATTTACTTCGTTAAAAAGACAGCAAACAAAGAACATCAAGAAATATATAATTTAAAGATAAACAAGCTAGTTAATTGGTCTTTATACATTACTGTTTTCTCTTTATTACTAGGACTAATGCACAGTTTTTATTTCATCTCAAAAGCGAAAGGAATAGCAAATCATTTATTATTTGGAGGGCTATCGAACGTAATCATTACTCCAGTTCTTGGAATTGCAGTAGCTATGATTATAAAACTACTAGCAACCCCATTAAAAGAAGATTAAGTACCTATGAAAAAAGCAATTCAATTATTATTTATTTTTCTAATAACTACTGTTTTATCACAAAGTAAAGGAGATAATTTCAGAAAAGAGGGAGACTTAGAAAAAGCTATAAAAGCATACAAAACTGACTACTCAAAAAACACATCAGATTCAAATAACACGTATAATTTGGCTTGTACGTATGCATTGCTATATCAAAAAGACAATGCTTTTCATTACTTAGCTATTGCTCTAAAAAACGACACTCGTTTATGGGCTTTGGCAGATAATGATTTATTAACGCTTACAGATGATAAAAGATGGGAAGCAATCGAGAAGAATCAACTTGACAGGTTTCAAACTAAAAACGGAAAGCTTCAAAAGCCTAAATATGCAAAACAGTTACTCGGTTTAATTATGAAAGATCAAGCATTAGATTATCAATTAGATATGGCGAAACGCTTTTATATGAAGAATGCAACAATTCCACATTGGTATTATCCAATTGCTGCAATGAAAAAAGAAATAGGGAAAGGGAATTTCACTGAAATAGAGCGTTTAATTAACCAAAATGGATGGCCAACATATTCAATGGTTGGTGCATTAGCTGCAGATGCTCCTTTAATCATCATCAATCATTTAGAAGGGGAAGAAATGAGAATGAAATACCTTCCACAAATAAGAAAAGCGTGCTTACAAAAAGAAGGAAGCTGTATGGAATACGCTAAAATTAATGATCGCATTTTAGTAAACACAAACAAACTTCAAACCTACGGAATGCAGTTTCGATATAATAATAAAAGACAACTGGAACCGTTTCCTGTCAAAGACCCAGAATATGTAGATCAAAAAAGATTGGCTATTGGTTTAGAACCAATCACCAAATATTTAAAGAGGAAGATTAATTATAACTGGACTATAGAACAGAAAACTAAATAATAGGTTTTGTTTACTTGGTTGATAAAATATCCATTTCATTCATTTGAAATGGGTATTTTTGCAGTATAAAACGATAACGGTGAATAGAAAACTAAAACTAATTTGGGATTTTAAAGGTGAAGATGGATTGGAAACGGCAAAACATCATTGCGTTCATTTAAAAGAATTTTCTGCAAGAGAAAACCTACAGTATCATGAAATAAATCATTCACAAATAAACGAATTTCATAGCATTGCTTTTGTAACAGTTGACGAGGTTGATATGAAAATTTATAGAGATGCATTAATTCCGCATAGAGGAGAATTGGCACAATAATCACTTAAAACAAAAAAATATGTTTTTAATAAACGCGTTGGCAACACCAACAAAATCATCAGAACAATACGATGAAGTAATCGGAGCTTATGTAAGCTTGTACATCGATTATAAAGATATTGAAGGAGCTTTTAAATTAGCAAAATATTACATCAAAGAAGAAGGCTGGAAGGTTACCGAAATTGAAGAAGAATACTTTACGTTAGATTCTATTACAGACGCAGAAGAAGATCACATAGAATTATATGAAGAAGCGTTGGAGTATGGATACTCAATTATCTTTAATTGTTTCGAAGAAGAGTAAATAAAGAGTTTTTTTCGCTTGAAGAAAGAGCATAATTATGGCGCAATACACAACCTTAAATCAACAAGAAATTGACCTTATTGGGGCTGAATTCTCAATAAAAAACATATACTCTTTCAGTATATTGAGCGGTGGCTCAGAAAACACTAATTATCTTTTGAAATCAGAAAAAGGCAATTATGTATTGACCATTTGTGAGCAAAAAACAGCACAAAAAGCAAGAGAATTAGCACTCCTTTTAGAGCATTTAGAAAACAATCAATTTGAGAGCTCTAAAATAATTCGTACTACAAAAAATGAACCTATAAGTTTTTGGAATAAGAAACCTTTAATGCTAAAACAATTCCTAGAGGGAACTGTTTATGAAGAATTACCAAATCATTTACTAGAACTGGCAGGAAGTGAATTAGGGAAACTTCACAAAATAGAAGCACCTGAATATCTTTCTAAACAAGCTAATTTTGGAAAAGAACAATTCATTAACGTTAAAAAATACGCTGCCGGTTCAGCATTTGAAACTTGGCTAAACGAAAAACTTGAATCTGTTTCACCCTATTTTACTAAAGATTTACCAAAAGCACTAATTCATAGCGATTTGTTTTGTAACAATGTTGTGATTGCAAAAGATGAGCAATTTGCAACAATCATGGATTTTGAAGAAGCCGTGTATTATTACAGAATCTTCGACATTGGAATGA
>JBLFXB010000079.1:0-9809 GCA_047611925.1 Polaribacter sp. | reverse complement strand
TGTTTTTCCATTTACAGAAATTTCCTGAGTAGCATAACCTATGTAAGAAAATTGTAAAATAGCATTAGCGCTTGTTACTTCAATGCTATACTTTCCGTCAAAATCTGATGAAGCACCAGTTTTACTTCCTTTAATTATTACATTCACACCTGGTAAGGAAGTCCCGTCCATGATGTCTGTAATTGTTCCAGTTACTGTTTGAGCTTGTAAACTAGAAAAACCTAGTACACAAATTAAAAAAAACAGTTTAAGTACTTTTTGTGTCATTTATTTTATTATTTGAGTTAATAGTTAATAAATGTAAATCACAACACTTCTTCTAATTAAATAATTTCGACCAATAACACCTATAAAACGCTATAAGCTATAATTTAGAGAACTAACAAGCCTTAATTTTACATTCAATTAATGATAGTAATCAAATTAAAGCTTCTTAAAAACTTAAAAAACCATTCAGCTCTTTGTAAATATCATTAACACAAGCAACTACTTTTTTTTCATGATTGGAATTATCATTATTTTCTATTTGCTCCTTTTTTTTACAAGAAGCAATAAGAAAGAAATTGAACATTGTTTAGACATCCTAATCGGTTTAAAATTTCAGGTCTAATAAACTTCTATTTTCATTGTAAATTTTTAAAATCAGTTCACCAAACAATGTATTCGCCCAAGCAAACCAATCACGTGAATAATCATTTGGATTGTCTTTATTAAAGCCTTCATGCATAAATCCTGTTCCAGCATGCGTTGCTTTTAACATTTTTAAACATTTTTTAATCTCATCTGAGTCTCTACTAGTCATAGCACGTAAGATAATTCCCATTGGCCAAATTTTACTTTTACCTGTATGAGGACTCGCTTGTCCTTCAGCATATTTCCCCTTTAAGAAATACGGATTGTTTTCACTTAATAAAAATTTTCTGGTGTTTTTATAAATTGAATCTGTTGATTTGTGTGCGCCTAAATATTCTAAAGACATTAATGAAGGAACATTGGCATCATCCATAAATAATTTATTTCCGAAACCATCTACTTCATACGCATATATTTTACCATAATTTAGATGTTCTGAAATTGCATGTTTTTTAATAGCAGTATCAACTTCAATAGACATTTCTTCACAAACTGTTGCAAACTCATTTTCATCCAATACATTTCTGTAAATTGCTGATACTTGCTTCAATGATAAAACAGCAAAAATATTTGAAGGAATTAAATAAGGATACATTGTAGAATCATCAGATGGTCTAAACATAGAGCAAATAAGCCCGTTTGGTTTTGCTGGTCTACCAGTCCCTTCAAAAGGTGGAGAATCTATTACAGATGTTGTTTCTCTGCTAAAATAATAATCAGATTCGTTATTTTTACGTTGTTCCGTTTTAAAGGTTTTCACAATTAAACGCATTGCCTTATCCCAATCTTCATCAAAAATAGAAGCATCATTTGTAATTTCATAATACTCATTTGCCAATCGAATCACATAACATAACGAATCAATTTCCCATTTACGTTCGTGTATACCAGGAAGCATTTGGGTTTGATCACTTTCCCAATGTGAAATTCTAGTTTTATCTTTATAAAATGCATTTGCGTAAGAATCAAGCAATACACATTTAACTTGTCTGTTAATTAGTCCTTTTACAAGGTTTTTTAATTTTTCATCCTTAGAAATTAATGGCATATACGGCCAAACCTGAGCAGTAGAATCACGCAACCACATCGCATCTATATCTCCTGTAATTACAAATGTATCTGGTTTCCCATCAATAATTTCGTAATCAATAGTTGTATCTAAAGTATTCGGAAAACAGTTTTCAAAAAGCCATGCTATCTCCTCATCTTTTATAGCCGATTTTACTTTTTTTATTGTTCGCTCAACGGCAACACTTGTAAATTTTCGATCTGCTAAAGCTGGTCGCATACTTTTAAATTTATCTTGTGTTGCTGCTACAATATGTTGAGGCATTGATAAAGCTGCCGCTGTAAATAATGAACTCTGAACTAAAAAATTTCTCCTTTTCATGTGTTTATATTTATTGTTTTTTAAGGTCACATGCTGTTCGCTATTAATCATTCTCTTAAGTGAGAAAAAGTTTAACATGCTCGTTTCATACTTAAAAACTATTTAAATTCTACTTCTAAAACTACTGGTAAATGATCTGATGGATATTTGCAATCTTTTGAATCACTAAGCACCGCATATTTATGTACCTGAACTTTTTCTTTATTTGTGAAAATATAATCTATTCTGTCTTTAACAGGTTCATGAAATTTAAACCCGTTAAAAGTTCCTGTTGGCCCAAAGGGTTTTAACATACTTATTTTCTTAGAATCGTTGAACTGTTTTGATAAATATTTAATGGGTTCACTTTCTGGTAATAGATTAAAATCTCCCATTACAAAAACCGGTAAATCACTACTGTTAATTTCTTCAACTTTACTGTAAATCAATTTTGAACTTTCCGCTCTGGCTAAATCCCCAATATGATCAAAGTGCGTATTAAAGACTAAAAATTGTTGTTTTGTCTGTATACTTTCAAATACAGCATAGGTACAAATACGTTCCATAGAAGCATCCCACCCAACAGAAATTTTAGCAGGTGTTTCAGACAACCAAAAGGTGTTGTTTTCTAAAACCCTAAGTTTTTTTGAGTTATAAAAAATAGCACTGTATTCTCCTTTTTCTTTTCCATCATCTCTCCCGATTCCAACGTAACTAAAATCTGTAAATTCATTATTTAAATATTGAACTTGATGATGTAGTCCTTCTTGAATTCCAAAAAGATCGACTTCATTATATTTAATTTGATCTACTAAAAATTCTTTCCTATTCTCCCATTGATTTTTGCCATCATTTGGATTGTCATACCTAATATTATAAGTCATAATAGTAAATTGTTCCTTTTCTGAAGAACAAGAAACAATCGTTAATAACAAGATTAAGTAACTAATTTTTTTCATTTGTATTCATTTATTAGAGTGAATTTTATTGCTTGACCACCTCCTGGAGCTAACTTTATTTTAAGTATCGTTTTTGAATCAACTTCTTTAGAAAATATTTTAATTTCTTGTGGATTGGTTTTCCAATCTGCTGAATCTCCATCTGCATAAATTTCAGCTTTATACTTTTTATTCTTAGCTAAAAAATTCAATTCAAATTCAAAATTTCTTTCATTCTCATCTGTTATACTTCCTAAAAACCAGTCTTCACTATTTTTATCTTTTCTTACAATGGTTATATAATCTCCAATTTTTCCATTTAACACTTCAGATTTCTCCCAATCTGTTGCAAAATCTTCAATAAATTTAAATGCTGGTTGATTCTTATAGTTTTCAATTAAATCAGAAGCCATTTGAAGTGGACTATACAGAATTACAAATAATCCCAATTGTTTAGCCAAAGTTGTATTTACACGCGAAGTACCATCATCTAATCCATTCCATTTAACACGATTTTTAGCCTTTTTATATAAAATGTCAAACGTACCAGGTGTGTAATCTATTGGCCCAGCTAAACCTCTTGTAAAAGGCAAAATGGTATGATGTTCTGGCGGATTTCCAGAACTCCAAGCATTCCACTCCATACCTCTAGCTCCTTCACGAGTCATCATATTTGGATACGTTCTTCTTATTCCTGTTGGTTTGATTGGCTCATGTGCATTAATCATAATTTGATGTTTTGCGGCTTGTCTAATAACCGCTCTATAATGGCTCACCATAAATTGACCATGATGATATTGTCCTTTTGTTTGAATTCCTCCAGCATATCCCGTTTTAACAGCTCTTACCCCTAAATTATGATACAATGAGAATATTTTTTCAAAGTTATTCTCAAATGATTGAGCAGCTCCACCTGTTTCAACATGACCAATAAAATCAATGTTTTTCGAAGTTGCATATTTTGCGATTTCTTCCAAATTAAAATCACTGTAAGGTGTTACAAAGTCAAAAGCATCTCTTTTTCCCCAGTTTTCCCAACCGGTATTCCATCCTTCAACTAAAACACCAGAAATATTATGCTCAGCGGCAAAATCTATATATTTTTTGGTGTCTTTTGTATTTGCACCATGCCTATTACCCAAAGTCCAGGTATGCGTTCCCAAATGCATTCCCCACCAAACACCAATATATTTCATTGGTTTAATCCAAGAAGTATTTTCAATTTTATTTGGTTCGTTTAAGTTCAATATTAGAGTAGAAGCTACTAATTTTTTAGCATCATCTGTTATTTGAATTGTACGCCAAGGAGATTTCATTGGCGCCTTCGCTTTCACCTTTACTCCATTGGGCCAAGGAACTAAATTGGCTTGAAAAGAAAATTGATCTAATTCAGATTTCTTCAAGGTCATTCCTGCATAGTTCGTCAAGTTTGCTTCATGAATGCTAATAAAATTACCTGTAGATGTTTCTAAAGTTATGGGTGTATTTGCTGAAGCTACTTCTTTTAATGGAGCGTTTTTATACAACGTCTCATACGATTCAAAATTGGCTGGAATAAACCAAGTACTATGATTTTTCACGAAATTGAACTCCGTTAATTCATTTGTAATATGAATGCTATCTATATATTTTTGCTTCGGAATTTCATACCTAAATCCAATACCATCATTATATACTTTAAAAACAAGATTTAACTGTCTTTTTAATCCTTTTTTTTCTTGAAGAGAGATAGATAGCTGATTAAAATTATCGACTATCTCTTCATTTTCTCCCCAAACTTGAGTCCAAGTAGTGTTTGAGTTTGAATGCTCAAATCCACTAATTTCAAAGCCCTTCTCTAAAGCGTCATCAGTTTTTAAATGGAATCCTAATTTAGATAGTTTTACAAGTAAAGAATCTTTATAATGAACAGCGTAATAAATCCCTTCATCAGAATTATTAAATAAAACTTCAAGTTGCTTGTTAGGTGAACTAACACTAATAAAATTCTTTTTTGCACAACTACTTATTACAAACAAGCAAATCATAAAAATAATACTGTATTTAAATCTCATAAAATCTATTAATTAATAATTATTTCATCTGCAAAAATCCAAGCTGGAGTACCAGCTGCATGATGCCAATATGCTGGTTGTTTCATATTTGCACCAACTACTTTAATATATCTAGCCTTTATAGTTGAAAAATTTAAACCAAAATATTTAACATCACTCACCTTACTGGTTTTAAGCAATGATTGATCGTTTTTTACAATTTCTAATAGAACAAAGAGTTAAATTAATAGCCTAATCTATGTTTTGCTTTATCATTATTGTTTCATTTATTTTTGAATAATTTTTAAACTTTGACCATTTACAAGTTTATCGTGTGAAATAAAATAGCTTTTATGATTTTTCCCTTCTACTTTTATTTGCTTAATAATACCGTTTTTACTTCCAACTCTTTCAATCACAATTTCTTTATTTTTATAATATTTAGAATCTAACTGAATGGTAATTTTATCAAACATTGGTGACGTAATTGCATATTTTGGTTCACCAGGAGATAGTGGATAAATACCCATCATTGAATAGACCAACCAAGCTGACATTGTCCCAGTATCATCATTCCCTGGAAGACCTTTTGGTTTATTTTGAAAATATTCCTTAACTAATTTTTTGACAGTTCTCTGGCTTCTCCATTCCTCCCCTTTCACATAATTAAATAAATAAGGATATGCTATATCTGGCTCATTTGCCATATCAAACTTATTGGTATCAAATACTTTTTGTAGTTGCGCAGAAAATGCTTTTTTACCGCCCATTAATTTCATTAATCCTTTTATATCATGAGGAACCATAAAAGCGTATTGCCATGCATTTCCTTCTATAAAACCTACATTTTCTGTAAAATTGGCACCTGCTTCAGGATCAAAAGGTTCATACCATTTACCATCAGAAGTTCGTGGTCTTAAAAGGTTTAAATCTTCATCGAACAGTTTTCTATATGAAATTGAGCGTTTTTTAAAGCGTTTATAATCTTCTTTTTTTCCTAATTCTTTCGCCAGTAGGGCAATTGAAAAATCTGAAGCATTGTATTCTTCAGTTGTTGAAACTGACCCTTTATGACCTGTTGTTAAATATCCTTTATTTATATAATCTTTTAGACCAGGCCTTAACGGGTTATTTTCAATTTGATCAGCACTTTTTAGCATCGCTTTATAAGCCTTTTCAATATCAAAATCTTTAATCCCTTTCAAATACGTATCTGTTATTACAATACTAGCAGGATCACCAACCATTGTAAAAGTTTCTGTAGAATTTAATTCCCACTTTGGCAGCCAACCATTTTCATCATACATATCTAACATACTTTTTATCATGTCAGATTGTTGTTGTGGATACACCAAAGACATTAATTGATGTAAGTTTCGATACGTATCCCACAAAGAAAATACGGTAAAACGAGTTCCGTCTGTTTTTCCAATTTTCCCTGTTTTAATTTCAGGAAACTCCCCGTTTACATCATTTAATGTGTTTGGGTGAATTAAAGTATGGTACAATGCTGTATAAAAAATTGTGTTCTCATCCTTTGAACCTCCTTCAACTTTTATTCTTGATAATAATTGATTCCATTCACTATAAGACTCTTTGTAAATATCTTGAAATGATTTATTTGACGTTTCTTTTTCTAAATTTTCTCTTGCATTTTCAATACTCACATAAGAAATTCCAATTTTCACTTCTACACTTGTTTTTTTATCAAATTTATAGGTAAAATAGGTTCCAATACTATCGCCTACTATCATCTTTGTAGCATTTTTCATGAGTCTTGTTTTTCCATTATATCCCATCCATTGTGCTTCAACACCATGCTGTTTTGGTGGTTTTTTCCATGCACCAAATTCAGCTGCAGGTTTTGAGAATTTAGCTACAAAATACACTGGGTACGCATCTTCTGGACTATTATAACAAAATGAACCAACAGAGCGCATTCCTTCAATTTCGGTTGAAGAAATAATCTTCACCATAGCACCTTGTTCATTCGTTAATCCAAGGCCTAAATTCAATAGTATATTTGATTTTCCTTTAGGAAATGTAAATTTGCTTACACCAACTCTTTTTGACGTTGTAAACTCACTTTTTACATTATACTTATCTAGTATATTACTGTAATATGCCGTTTTAGCAATTTCATTTGAATATGTAGAACCATATTTTAAATGATCCGTTTCTAACTCTCCTGTTGTTGGCATTAATAATATAACGCCTAAATCTGGGCAACCAACACCACTTAAATTAACTTGACTAAAACCTGTTAAAAAAGTGTTTTCATTTACATATGGGTTTGATAGCCATCTGCTATCTTTTTCTAAAGGCAAATTTTGAGGACCTGCTACATTAAATGGACTGATACTCGCCATTCCTCTTGGAGCAATTGGTCCTGGATATGTTGCACCATAATTTGAAGTTCCAATAAACGGATTTACATAATCTGCTGGTTCTTGAGCAAATGAGTTTGTACTGATAATTAAAAACACAATCAATAAAGAGTTCTTAACTGTTTTGCTATTAATAAAATTTAAATTCATAAGTACTAAATATTATTCTACTGTGTCAATTATTTCTTTTCTAAACTCAATGAATATGGTACATTATTCGGTTTTGCTCCCCAATTTTTATTTGGTGTATTCCCTAATTTAAATTGTAATTCTCCTCCATTTTGAATTACATCAAAATTCAAAAAAGTATTATTATACGATGCTCCATTTAGTGTAGCTGATTGAATGTAAAGATTCGATTCAGAGTTGTCATCTGAATTAATATTAAATGTATTTCCATTCTCTAAATGTATTATTGCTTTTTTAAATAATGGGCTTCCAATTACATATTGATCTACACCTGGGGTCACAGGATAAAAACCTAATGAACTAAACACGTACCAAGCTGAAGTTTGCCCATTATCTTCATCTCCACAATATCCATCAGGAGTTGCAGAATACAGCTTTGTTAAAACCTCTCTTACTCTAGCTTGCGCTTTGTATGGTGCATTTGCAAAATTATATAGGTATATCATATGCTGAACTGGTTGATTACCGTGCGCATAATTTCCCATATTTGCTATTTGCATTTCTCTAATTTCATGAATCGTAAATCCATAGTAAGAATCATCAAAATCTGGAGGCATTGAGAATACCTCATCCAACTTTGAAATGAATTTTTCTTTACCTCCCATAAGATCAATTAAACCTTGAACATCATGAAAAACAGACCAAGTGTAATGTAAACTGTTTCCTTCTGTAAATGCATCTCCCCACTTTAATGGGTTAAAAGGCGATTGAAAATCTCCTTCTTTGTTTTTACCTCTCATTAAATTCGTTGATGGGTCAAATAGCTTTTTGTAATTCATAGATTTCTTATAATACTTCTCTGCAATCTCTGTTTTACCGAGTTTTTCAGCCATTTTAGCAATCGTAAAATCAGCATATGCGTATTCAAGTGTTCTAGCTGCGTTTTCATTAATTCCAACATTATAAGGAACGTAACCAAGTGTATTATAATAGTCTAAACCTGCTCTACCAACAGAATTCACAGGTCTCCCTTCAGAAACAGTTGCATTTTTCAGTATTGCTTCTAGCAATAATTCAGTATCCATATCAGGAGCACCTTTTAAGAAAGCATCAGAGATAATTGGTGCAGAATTAGAACCAATCATACAATCTCTATGACCAGGACTTGCCCATTCTGGCAACCAACCTGATTCTTTATAGGTATTTGCCAAGCCCTGCATGATCTGTCCATTTAATTCTGGATACATCATATTAAAAAACGGAAAAACCGCTCTAAACGTATCCCAAAAACCATTATCTGTAAACATATATCCTGGTAATACCTTACCGTTATAAGGGCTATAGTGAACAACTTCATTGTTCTCATCAAACTCATAAAATTTTCTTGGGAATAATAAAACCCTGTATAAACTTGAATAAAATGTTTTAATATTATCTAAATTTGGATCTTCAATTTCTATTTTCCTCAACTCTTTTTCCCAAGCTTGTTTCGCTTTTTCTTTTGTTTGCTCAAAAGTATCCGTTCCAATTTCTCTTGATAAATTTAATTGAGCTTGTTCTAGACTTATAAAAGAGGAAGCTACTTTCACATGTACCTCTTCTCCTTTTTTAGTTTTAAATCCTATTATTGCTCCAACGTGTTTCCCTTCACTATTTGTTGAGTTTTCAATTAATTTCCACCCATCACCCCAAGTATGATTCACTTCAAAATCTTTATCAAATTCAGCAACAAAATAATTGTGAAAATTTTCAGGAACACCTCCACTATTATTTCTACAATACCCAATTATTTTTCTTTCTTCAGGAATAATTTTAACCATTGAACCTTTGTAAAATGCATCTAGCATGATGTATGATTCTTCAGAATCAGGAAATGTAAATTTAAATTGCGATGCTCTTTCGGTTGGTGTTACTTCAGCCGTTACATCATAATCAGCTAAATAAACAGAATAATGATACGGTTTTACAGTTTCAGCTTTATGAGAAAACCAAGATTCACGCTCATCTTCCTGAAATTTCAAATCTCCTGTAACAGCCATTAATGAAAAAGCTGCATAATCATTTATCCAAGGGCTTGGTTGATGTGTTTGCTTAATCCCTCTAATTTTATTTTCATCATATTTATAGGTCCAACCATCTCCCATTTTAGAAGTCATTGGAGTCCAAAAATTCATTCCCCAAGGAGTTGCAATTGCAGGATATGTGTTTCCATTGGACAGACTATAATCTGAATCTGTTCCCATTAGCGGGTTTACCAAGTCAACATAGCTAACAATCTTATTATTTAATTCCTTCTTCTCACTATCATTTGTGCAGGCAG
>JBLFXB010000078.1:0-9830 GCA_047611925.1 Polaribacter sp. | reverse complement strand
TGATTTTTATTGCTGCCATCTTAGGATTTGGTACTGCTTTAGTCTACCCAACCTTCTTATCTGCAATCGCAGCTACTACTACTCCAACACAACGTGCAGAAAGCATTGGTGTGTTTCGTTTATGGCGAGATTTAGGCTATGCAATTGGAGCCATTTTATCTGGAATTATTGCTGATACTTGGGGAATTGAATATGCAATTTTAACTATTGGTATCATTACCATTCTTTCTTCGTTTGTAATAAAGTTTAGAATGACCGAATAAACTATTAATTATATTCTAATCCAATTTTACTTCTAACTAAATCAAGTAACTGTATCAGTTGAAAGCTTTTATCCAAAGACATTATTGGGCTTTCTTTTTCATTATTCAATAAGAGTTCAGTTACATGTTCGGCTTCAAAGTTATAACCATAGGTGTTGACCTCAAAGTTCAACTTTTTAGTACTTTCATTTGTTTTTATAGTTACAGATGACGGTTTATGAAATTGTTCATGTATTGTCACTATCCCTCTATCAAACTCTATTATAGCTTCTGTATTCAATCTTGCAGCAAGTGTACAATATAATTCTGCTTTGGCTCCACTTTCATACGCCAAACTCATCCTACAACTTTCATCAACCTCAGTACTTGTCATTTTAGCTTTCGCTTTAATTTGATTTGGAATTCCCAGCATAGTTAATGCTGCAAACAATGGATAAATACCAATATCTAGCAAACTCCCACCACCTAATTTTTTATCAAAAACTCTAGAAGTAGAATCAAATTCAAAATCATAGCCAAAGTCGATTTTTAGATGTTTGATTTCCCCCAATTCTTTTTTCTTAATCAATGTCAAAACATATTGATAATGTGGTAAAAAGTACGTCCACATTGCTTCCATTAAAAAAACATTATTCCGCTTTGCCGCTAAAGTCATTTCATTAACTTGATTTGCATTCATTGCAAATGGTTTTTCACATAAAACAGCTTTCTTGTGGTTTAAACACATCAGTGTTTGTTGATAGTGAAACACATGAGGTGTCGCAATATAGATCACATCAATAGCAGCATCTAAACACAAATCTACATAAGAACCATAGTGTCTATTTGAATTATATTTTTTACCGAATTTTTTTGATTTTTCTAGACTTCTACTCGCAACCGCATGCAATTTCGCATTCGGAATTGTCAATAAATCTTGGGCAAATTTATGTGCAATTTTACCACAACCCAAAATCCCCCAATAAATTATTTTAGAGTTACTCAGCTTCAATAGGATCCGTTTTTAAACCAGATTGTATCAATATTGCTATTCCCATTACCAAAGCACATCCTAATAGATTTAACCATAAATAAGGCAACCAATCTAAAAAGAAAACTACAATAATTAGTATCTGAGTAATGATGGCAGCAATAAACACTGCTTTTCCCTTTACATAATTCACGAAAAAGGCTAATAAGAAGATTCCTAATATATTTCCGTAAAAAATGGACCCAATAATATTAACCACTTGAATTAAATTCTCAACCAAATTAGCGACACAAGCTATCAAAATAGCGAGAATTCCCCAACCGAGTGTAAACCACTTAGACATTTTCACATAATGTGCATCCGTTTTTTCTTCTTTTACATTTCGCTTATATAAATCTATTGCAGTTGTAGAAGCTAGTGCGTTTAACTCTGAAGCTGTTGAAGACATTGCTGCAGATAAAATAACGGCCAATAACAACCCTATCAATCCTCTAGGTAAATTGTTTAAAATAAAATGAATGAATACATAATCTTTATCGTTCGTTTCTATAGAAGCATCTGCTTTATTAATGACGATTTTTGCCTGTTCTTTAATCTCAACACTTCTGGCTTCAAGTACTTTTATTTTCGCTTTATCACTTTCTTGAACACCATTTAAAACCAATGTCTTTTTATCTTCTTCTAGCTGTCTATATTGATTTTCTAATGCTTTATATTCCCATGCATATTCTGAATTAAGTACTGCTTCAGTTGCGGTTGGATTAAAATTTAAAGGTGCTGAATTGAATTGATAAAATACAAACACCATAATACCAACTAGCAGAATAAAAAACTGCATTGGCACCTTTAACAACCCGTTAAATAACAATCCCAATTGGCTTTCTCTTACAGATTTTCCAGACAGATATCGTTGCACTTGACTTTGATCTGTACCAAAATAAGACAGCATTAAAAATGTACCACCCAGAAAACCTGTCCAAACGGTATAACGATTGCTTAAATCAAACGAAAAATCGAGCACTTCCATCTTACCACTTGCTCCAGCAATATCTAGTGCTTTTGTAAACGTAATATCTTGCGGTAATTGATCCACAATCATGTAAAAAGCAACTAACATTCCTACAAAAATGATGATCATTTGTTGTTTTTGAGTCACATTCACCGCTTTGGTTCCTCCTGTAACTGTATAAATAATTACTAGAACACCAATGATAACATTTAACATAACTAAATCCCAACCTAACACGGCAGATAAAATAATTGCAGGCGCAAAAATGGTAATTCCGGCTGCCATTCCTCTTTGCACTAAAAATAAAATGGCGGCTAAGGTTCTTGTTTTTAAATCAAAACGACCTTCTAAATATTCGTAGGCGGTATATACTTTTAGTCTGTGGTAAATAGGAATAAATACTAAACAGATTATAACCATAGCAATTGGCAATCCGAAGTAGAACTGTACAAATCCCATTCCGCTATGAAATGCTTGTCCCGGTGTTGATAAGAATGTAATTGCACTTGCTTGAGTTGCCATTACAGACAAACCAATTGTCCACCATTTAGAGTCATTTCCTCCTTTGATATAATCTTGTACACTTGTATTTTTTCTCGTTTTATAGGCGCCAAAAATCACAATAAATGATAACGTAGCAGAGAGTACTATCCAATCTAATAATTCCATAGTTTTAGGTGCTTAATTTGAGAAATAGGTTGTGATACAATAAAATAGAATGATGTAAACAACATTCATAATCAGCACTACACTGTATATTTTTTTCCAAGGACGTTTTTCTGTTTCCATATCTATATTTTAATTATCAGGTCGAGTGCAGTCGAGACCTCTTAAAACTTCTCGACTGCGCTCGAAGAGACATTATTTTATATCCCTTTAAAATTGTTTCGAAAAATCAAGCGAACTGACAGTTTATTATTCTTTAATTTCTTGTTGCTTCTTTATATTTTCTTTTCCTATAGACAACATATTTGCAAAAAGTTTATACGCTCCAGAAACACCTGCTGGCAATTCTCTAAAAAAGCTTAAACCCGTATACATATAATATCCTTTTCCATGTTTTGCCACTAGCAAACTTCCTTCTTTTGCCGTTTCTCCTGTATCATTCATAGATAAAATTGGTGTAAATTCTTTCCCCCATTTATTTGGAAAATACAATCCTCTTTCTTGCACCCAACCTTTAAAGTCTGAAGCTTCAATTTTGTTTGGAAAGTTCATTACCGAGTGCTTTTTTGCTAGAATAGTTACCTTAGCTGTTTCGTCAGTAACACGATCTCTAGACATATTTAATTCATACGGTGCACCAACATCAACTCCGCTTCTACCGCTTGTGTTGTATTGCACAATCATATTCCCTCCTTTTTCTACATAGTCTAACAAGAATTTTTGTTTAAATTTTAAGGCATCAACAGTATTGTATGCTCTAATCCCAACAACTACCGCATCGAATTTATGCAAATTTTCATTGTTGATTTTGGTTGGATCAATAACTAACACATTGTATCCAATCTGACGTAAACTTTCTGGAATTACATCTCCAGCGCCAGCAATATACCCAATATAATTTCCATTTTTCTTAATATCTAATCGCACAACTTTTGCTTCTGAATCTAACAATACAGATTGTTTAGGAATGTGATTGTAATTGATTTCTACCAATTCTTTTCGATATTCTTTTCCAGTTATTGTTGCAAAACTTTTTAGCACTCCTTCAGATTGTTCAATTGTTGGAGTTACCATAAAATCAACTGTTAGTTGATCTCCTTTTTGAGCAATAGAAAACGGAATTTCTTTCGGTGAAACACTCCAGTTATTAGGAAGCTCTAATTCTACATTTCCTTTTATATTTTTTCTTCCTGCTCTAATAACTACTTGAACTTTTTGAGGCGTATTATCAGAAAAAATAAGTACTTTATTTGCCAATTTTGTAGTTACTTCTGGCAATACCTCAAACGGTTCGTAAATCTCTCCTTTGTCTCTTTTTGAATATCGATACACAACATCTTTGGTAAACGTAATATCGTGTTCTAAAATACTTAGATGAAACTCAATTTGTAAAGGCCTATCAGATGCTGGTTTCCCAATTTTTAATTGCTCTTTTACATCGTACATTCCTAAAGACCACTTGTTTTTTAACCAATATGGGTCTGAATATGCCTTGTTTTTTAACTGAATGGTATCTCTTAAATTGAATCTAACATTATTCTCTAATTGCTTATCTGGATATTTAAGAATGGTAACACCCTTTTTTTGATAGCTATAACGATCTAAAAACATGGAAATAGTACTTCTATTCAACACTTCCATCCTTATTTCTACTTGTCCGTTTGGTGTTGTTGATGAACTCGTTGCAGAAACTTCTAAATACAATCCTGCAGCAGCTTCAATAATTTCTTTGATTTGTTTTAATTTTATTTTTCTCCAATGAGAATCTTCCAACAACATAATTTTATCATACGCATTTAACAATGCTGGTAGATGTTTTGATGGATTTGAAAAATCAAAATGCGCTTCTACTTCATATAAAATAGCACCTATTTCTCCTCCACCATTTATACGATTCCAAGTAGTATTAATTCCAGAAAAAATATCGTTTTCTACTTTCGGTTTTGATCCTTTTAAAAACGCTACATATTCTTTTTGACTACCACGTGTTGTTAACCGTCCAAAACCTTGACATAAATGCTGACTGCTTGCCATTGAAGCAACCTCATTGTTTGACAGTCCTTTTAAAGGATAATACACACCAACATCTACCGAAGATAATTTTCCTTGAGTAGCTTCTTCAAACGCTGCTTGACTTTTATAAAACCATGCTGATGTATTAAAAAACAACCGTTGTGGTTGCCAAACATCTGTGTGTTTCAATTGACTTGTGTATTTTGTTGTATTCGCTGCTAAATCAAACGCTTCTACACTTAACATTGCAGAAGTTGTATGATGACCATGCGTTGTTCCTGGAGTTCTATGATTAAATCTATTGATAATCACATCAGGTTTAAAGGTTCTAATTGCCCAAACTACATCAGATAAGACTTTATCCTTATTCCAGAATTCTAACGTTTCCTTTGGATGTTTAGAATACCCAAAATCATTCGCTCTAGTAAATAATTGTTCTCCACCATCAATACCTCTGGCGGCTAATAACTCTTGAGTTCTTATCAATCCTAATAATTCTCTAATTTCTGGACCAATTAAATTCTGACCACCATCACCTCTTGTTATCGACAAATACCCGGTTCTTGCTTTTACATTATTGGCCAAATATGAAATCAATCGTGTGTTTTCATCATCTGGATGTGCAGCAATGTATAAGGCTGTTCCTAAGAAGTTTAATTTTTGAAGCTGCTCATAAATCTGATTAGAGTTTAATTTCTGAGGCTTTTGAGCAATTGTTATTGTAGAAAACAGTAGCGATAACAGCGTAAAACAAGTATATTTATTCATTAAAAGGCTTTAAATAGTCAAAACAAATATAATATTATTATGATAGTTCAATCATTTACAATTTTGGTATTAACATAATTATAACGTTTCCTTATTACCTAACAATTTGATTAAAAACTGTTGATAAATATATTTTTAAAATCACTTATTTAGAATATATTTGTAATTCATATTTTTTGAAAAACTCATTATGAAGTAATTGGCTTTTTGCTGTTGCTTAAAAAAAATAAAATCAATGAAATTTATAGTATCTAGCTCGCAATTGTTAAAGCAACTTCAAGTTCTTGGAGGTGTTATAAATAGCAATAACACATTACCCATCTTAGATAATTTCTTATTTGAATTATCAGAAAACGAATTGAAAGTTTCTGCATCAGATTTAGAAACTACTATGAGTGCTGTTGTAGAAGTAGAGTCTGACTCTAAAGGTTCTATTGCTGTTTCTGCTCGTTTGTTATTAGATACCTTGAAAACTTTTCCAGACCAACCTTTAACTTTTAAGACAGAAGGTGAAAGCGCTATTGAAATTAGCTCTGATCAAGGAAAGTATGATATGGCATTTTTTAGTGGAGAAGAATTCCCAAAAGCGGTTTCTTTATCTGCGCCAAGTAGTACCGTAATTCCTGCTAATATTTTAGCAACTGCAATTTCTAAAACTATTTTTGCTGCTGGTAACGATGATTTACGTCCGGTAATGAGTGGTGTATTTTTCCAATTCAGTTCTGAAAGCTTAACATTTGTTGCTACAGATGCTCATAAATTGGTAAAATATTCTAGAACAGATGTTACTGCAAATGAAAGTGCAGAATTTATCATGCCTAAAAAACCATTGAACTTATTAAAAGGGATTTTAAATGGTGCTGATACTGATGTAACTATTGATTATAACAACTCGAATGCAAAGTTTACTTTTGACAACTTTGTATTGGTTTGTAGATTGATTGACGGGAAATACCCAAACTACGAAGCGGTAATTCCAAAAGAGAATCCAAATAAATTAACTGTTGATAGAGCTTCTTTTTTAAACTCTGTAAAACGTGTGTCTATTTTTTCTAGTAAAACAACACACCAAATCAGATTAAAAATGGCAGGAACGGAATTAAACATTTCTGCAGAAGATTTAGACTACGCCAACAAAGCTGATGAGCGTTTGTCTTGTGATTATCAAGGAGACGACATGCAAATAGGGTTTAACTCTCGTTTTTTAAGCGAAATGTTAAACAACTTAAATTCAAATGATATTTTAATTGAAATGTCTTTACCAAACAGAGCCGGAATCTTAACTCCTATTGACGGAACAGACGAGGGAGAACAAGTAACCATGTTGGTAATGCCAGTGATGTTGAATAGCTAATCGACATTGCGAGAACTTGCAAAGTTTGTAGCATTCTCATTAATAGATAAATAAAATTTTCAAAGAAAGCATCGTTTACCTACGATGCTTTTTTTATGCCCAAAATTCATGAGAAAAGGAAAGGAATTACTATATTTGATTGATAACCAACTACCAAACAAGCATTTAATATTTATATAAATGAAAAAACATACTATTTTAATTTCGTTTCTATTTGCGACTTTTTTCGCAAGTAATTTCACCCTTCAAGCACAGAACAAAATCCTTCAAGAACTTGAAGAAATTGCTATTGTAGATCAAAAAGTAATGGTGACAATGCGGGATGGTATACGTTTATCAACCGATATATATCGTCCAAAAACTGATAAAAAAGTACCTATTATTTTTTCACGTACACCATATAACTTTAATTCGTGGAGAGATGGAAAACAAAATACTAGCACTGCAAGAAAAGCTATAGAGGCTGTTAAAAGAGGCTATGCTTATGTTGTTCAGAATGAACGTGGACGCTATTTTTCTGAGGGCGAATGGGAAATTTTAGGCGCTCCATTAACTGATGGATATGATGCATTTACCTGGATGAAAAATCAATCTTGGTCTAATGGTAAAATAGGGACTTTGGGTTGTTCTTCTACTGCCGAATGGCAAATGGCAGTTGCAGCATTAGATCATCCTTCTCACGCAGCAATGGTGCCTCAGGGTTTTGGTGCTGGTATTGGTAAAATTGGTAAAATTAACGAACAAGGAAATTGGTATCGTGGTGGAGCTGAACAAATGTTATTCTTTTCTTGGTTATATGGTGTAGAGCATGATAAATTTAAACCAAGAATTCCAGTTGGAGCAACTCAAGAAGATTTAATTAGAATTTCTAGATTTTACGATTTAGCGCCAAAAAATCCGCCAATAGATATGGCTAAAGCACTTAAACATTTACCTATTCAGGATATATTAAAAAATATACATGGTAAAAATGAGGTTTTTGATAAAATGATACGTCGTAAACCAAATGACAAAGATTGGTTTAAGGGAGGACTTTATCATGATAATATGGAAATTGGTGTACCAAGTTTTTGGTTTGCCTCATGGTACGATGTTTCTATCACACCTAACTTAGCTCTATTTAATCATGTTAGAAATAATTCTAAAGATGCAGCAATTAGGGATAATCAATACTTAGTAATTGCACCAACTTTACATTGTAGCTTTACAAGAGCAACGGAAAACACTTTTGTTGGAGAGCGTAACGTTGGAGATGCAAGATTAAACTACGATACCCAAATTTATGCTTGGTTTGATTTGTGGTTGAAAGGAAAGCAAAATGATTTTAAAGAGAAAACACCTAAAGTGCAATATTATACAATGGGAATTAACAAGTGGCAAGCATCAGATACTTGGCCTCCTAAAAAATCTAAATTAACAACCTATTATTTAAACAGTAATGGTAAAGCAAATAGCTTATTTGGTGATGGAAAATTAACAACTACAAAAGCAAATTTGGATAATCCAGATAATTTTATATATGATCCAATGAACCCAGTTCCTTCTTATGGAGGTAATGTGTGTTGTACTGGAAATGCTGTTAAAGGAGGTTCTTTCGATCAATATCAAATGGAAACTCGAAATGATATTTTGGTGTACACCACCGATATTTTAGAAGAAGGTGTAGAAATATCAGGTTTTATTGAATCTACACTATATGTATCTTCAGATGCAAAAGACACAGATTTTACGATAAAACTTATAGATGTATATCCTGATGGGAAAGCATATAATTTGGATGAAACAATACAGCGTGTAAGATATCGTGAAGGTTATGAAAAAGAAGTATTTATGAAGAAAGGTGAGGTCTATAAAGTAGATTTAACCCCTATGTCTACAAGTAATTACTTTAAAAAGGGACATCGTATACGTGTTGAAGTTTCTAGTAGTAATTTTCCACGTTTCGCACGTAACTTGAATACTGGAGGTAATAACTATGATGAAAAAGAAGGTGTAATTGCCCATAACAAGATACATCATTCTTCAAAATATACATCACAAATAAAACTACCAATGATTTTTGATTAAAACGATGAATTGATAGATATATTTTACCAAACAGAGCCGGAATCTTAACTCCTATTGACGGAACAGACGAGGGAGAACAAGTAACCATGTTGGTAATGCCAGTGATGTTGAATTCTTAAGAAAGAAGACTGTCATTCCTGCGTAGGCAGGAATCCATATACTATTTTAAACCACAATGGTTCTGAATCAAGTTCAGAACAAATTGTGTTTTTTTATGCAAAAATTCATGAGAAAAGGATTTACTATCTTGTGAATCATTACATCAGAACTAAAAAAATAAAAATATGAAACATTTAATTATCGCATTTGCTTTTATAGGAATTTTAACTTCTTGTAATTCATCAGAAAAACCAAAAACAAATTCAACGGAAACGATAATAGAAAGTAAAACAATAAAACAATTTAAAGCAATTGATACTGATGAAGCATTAATTGCAACAGCTTTAATGGCTGCTCCTGAAGAAAGCAGAGACAATTGTACAATTATTGGCTATAATATAAAAGGTGAATTTGTAACTTTTAGAGAAGGAAGTAATGAATTTATTGTTTTGGTAGATAATTCTAAACAGAATGGATTTAATGCTGCTTGTTACCATAAAGACCTTGAACCATTTATGGCAAGAGGAAGAGCTTTAAAAGCAACAGGAAAAAACAGTAAAGAAGTTTTTGATATCCGAGAAACAGAAATGAAATCTGGAAAACTAACGATTCCAACAGGTT
>JBLFXB010000077.1:0-9895 GCA_047611925.1 Polaribacter sp. | reverse complement strand
AAATTTACAAGCGTTGATGAATACAGGGATTACTTTTGAAAACCTTTGGTCGTACCCAGTTTGTTCTCCAACTAGAGCGTCCATTTTAACGGGGAAATACGGAAGTAAAACGGGAGTGTTAGCGGCTGGAGATTTCATTGATACAACAGAGACTTCATTGCAAAAATATATAGATGATGGTACTTCTAATGCATATGCTTCAGCTGTTATTGGCAAATGGCATCTATCTAACTCTGGTTTAGATCCTGCTACCATGGGAATTGATTATTTTGCAGGTGTGATAAAAGGAAGTGTGCAATCCTATACAAATTGGAGTTTAAATATAAATGGACAGTCAACAATATCTACAGATTACACCACCACAAAATTTACAGATTTAGCTATTGATTGGGTTGGCAATCAGTCGAAACCATGGTTTTTATGGTTGGCGTACAATGCACCTCATACACCATTTCATTTAGCCCCAACAAATTTACATTCTCAAGGAAGTTTGCCAACAGACGCAGCAAGTATAGATGCGAATCCAATGCCTTATTTTATGTCGGCAATAGAAGCTATGGATTCAGAAATTGGTAGACTTTTAAGTAGTATGAGTGCAGAAGAAAAAGCAAATACAATCATTGTTTTTATTGGGGATAATGGTTCTCCAAATCAAGTTGCTCAAGCTCCGTATAGTAGGTCTAAATCTAAAAACTCCATGTACCAAGGAGGCGTAAATGTGCCAATGGTTGTTTCTGGTTTTGGTGTAAACAGAGCAGGGGATAGAGAATCAGCTTTAATAAGTACAACAGATTTATTCGCTACAATTGCTTCTGTTGCTGGCGTATCAACATCAACTAAAGAAAATAGCACTAGCTTTTATCCGTTGCTTACAAATTCAAGTGTTACCAGTAGAGATTATGTATATACTGAAATATCTAATAACGGAATTGGGTATGCAATTAGAAATACAACCTATAAATTGTTCAAATATGAGAGTGGTGTAGAAGCGTTTTATAATTTAACGACAGATGCTTACGAAAGTTCAAACTTAATAGGAACTACATTGTCATCAGAAGCATCTATTGCTAAAGCAGCGTTAGAGGCGGAAGCAATGCGAATAAGAAGTTAATGTTTTTTTAAAAAATGTTATTGCCCAATTTGTTCACCCATCTTCACAAATGTTTCCATGTTGTTTCTAGTGTTTTCTAAAATGTCGGCATCAATTTTTAGTTTGTTTTTAGGAACTAATAGTACAACTGTAGATCCACCAAAAGCAAAATAACCCATTTCGTCTCCTTTATGAATTTCTTTATTTGGAGTGTAGGTTTCTAAAATACTACCAACCATTGTTGCACCAACTGGAGCAATAATAATGTCTCCTTTGTCTGCTGTTTTTAACGTGCAAAATTCACGTTTGTTTTCGCAAAAAACTTTGGTAAAGTTACTTGCCAATGCATGCGGAGAAACCGAAAAATAGCTTCCTTTAATTTTTGTTACTTCTGTTGGGACACCGGTATACGGGAAATGAAAACGGTGATAGTCATTAGGAGCCAACCTAAGAATGATTAATGAAGCATCTTTATAGGTGTTTGCTAAATCAGTATCATTTAAAAATTCTGAAAGCAAGAATTTTCTTCCTTTTACAAAAAAGTGATGTATATCAGAAATGTTTTCAAATGCAATTAGTTTTCCATCACCAGGAGAAACAAAACCACTTTCAATTGGTCTCGCAGAAGGTTTTAGTTTTCGGTAGAAAAAATCATTAAAAGAGGTGAATTCTGAAATTTGTTTTACAGATTCAGACATGTCAATACCCAATTGTTCTACAAACCCTTCAATCTTTTTTGTAGAAGAAGGTTTGTACATCTTTTTACCATAATATTCAGAAATAAACTTACGTTTTGCAATTGGTAACACAGCAGTTTTTCCAAAAGGGTTGTCATATAAAAACTTTAATAACCCTTCTGAAGGTGGAGTTTCCGTAATGATTTCTTTCGTTTTTCTGTGTATGAATTGTATTTTCATCTAAGAATTCTTAATTTTAGAATGGTAAATGTAATTGATTTAAAAATAAAAAAGCACTCAGGTTTGAGTGCTTTTTTATAAGATAGATGTTATTTAACATCCATTAATTCTACATCAAAGATTAACGTAGCGTCTGGAGGAATAACACCACCTGCACCAGCTTCTCCATATGCTAAATTAGAAGGAATTACCAAACGAGCTTTGGCACCTACATTTAATAATTGAATTCCTTCATCCCAACCAGCAATTACCTGGCCAACGCCAATAGCAAAATCAATTGGTTCTTTACGTTTGTAAGAAGAATCAAATACAGTTCCATCTAACAATTGTCCTTTATAATGTACAGAAACTGTAGCTCCTTTTGTTGCTTTTTTTCCGTTTCCTTCTTGTAAGATTTGGTAACGCAATCCACTAGCAGTTTCATCATACCCAGCCGCAACTGAATCTAACAATTCTTTTTGAGCTGCGATCTCTTTTTCTTCACGTTTAGATCTAGATCCTTCAAAAGTTCTGAAAGCCTCAATAGCATGAAAACGCTCTGCAGCATCTCCAACTCTAATAATTTCTATAGAAGTTAATTCATCTCCTTGAGAAATGATATCCACAATATCTTGTCCTTCAACAACACTTCCAAAAACACTATGTTTGTTGTCTAACCAAGGCGTAGGTACGTGTGTAATGTAAAACTGAGATCCGTTTGTTGCTGGTCCAGAATTAGCCATTGCTAATTTTCCAGGAGCATCATGTTTTAAATCTGGATGAAATTCATCATCAAATTTATAACCAGGATTTCCTGTTCCAGTTCCTTGAGGACATCCACCTTGAACCATAAAGTCAGAAATGACTCTATGAAAAGACAATCCATCATAATATGGAGTTCCTTGTGGTTTTACTTTGTTTTCTAAATTTCCTTCTGCTAAAGCAATAAAGTTTCCAACAGTTCCAGGAGTTTTTTCAAATTCTAAATTCACTAAAACTTCACCTCTGTTGGTGTTAAATTTAGCATAGATTCCGTTATTCATAATTGTAGTATTTATTCTTGTATTTCTATTATTTCCTTGCGGATAAAGTGGATAAACCAAAACTCAATCCAATAGTTATATTTGTTGATTTTAATTCTCCAAAAGGAGTGATTAATTTTCCAATTGAAGTTTGCAAAGATACAGCATTTGTAAGAGCATAGCTCAATCCTATTGAAGGTCTAATTACAACGCCTTCGCCAGTGTCTACACCAGCACCACCAGCTGCTCCAGCCATTGCTTCGAAATGTGCTCTTACTTTATTTTTTATAAAATAGGGAGAATACACTCCAATTCCTGCCATTCCATGTGCATAACCACCCGATTTTCCAGCATAGGCAAAACCAATTTCACCTACTAAATAAAAAGTAGCGTTTAAATCGTAATTTATTTGTAAACCTAACAATTGCAAGTCTACAGGAGCGTGATCTGTTTTTAAAACATTTAGATACGTTTGATTCTGAACTCCAATTCTAATGCCTTGTGTTCTAAAAGAGGTGTAATTTTCCGTTCCGCCATTAAAACCTAAATATTTAATACCAACTCCAAATGTATAAGCTTCTAAGTCACCAGCAATAGCTCTGTAATATCCAGCATGTGAGCTGAATGCAATTTTGTTTGATATTTTAAAATCGATTCCTGCACTTGGATAGATCATTAATCCGCCTTCTGGCGCAATACGCCCACCCGCTGCTCCAATAGCAAATTTTGTAAATAAGTTGACGTTTTTTGATTGGTAAGGATGGTATCCTGCTCCAAAAAATAAATCCATAAAACCAGCACGTAAGCCTTTATAAATAGCATCTGTATGTACAAAAACAAAAGTTGTATTGCTAATGTATTTCTGATATTCAAACCCTAGAACAGCCAATGTTTCTGTTAGTGGTTCTTGATTATTTGCATTGTCTTTTCTAGAGTTTCCAATTGGCTTAAAGAAATCAAAACGGACTTGTTGAACATTTTTAGTGACCGGAGTTTTCCAAAAATGATCATCTGATAAATTAGAAGCTACAAAGTTTTTTTGAGCATTGCTGTAGTCTGTGAATTTTAAAACATTCGGAATTTCAATAAAGAAGGATACAGAATTGCTTTTTACTTCTCCAGTATAAAAATTTACATGACTGTATTGTATGCCAAAATTAAATTTTTCTTGTTTGTATTGCAATCCAATATTCGGATTTATAAAAGCACCATCATTAATTAAAGTACGATATCCGCCACCGCCACCAAAGTGAAAATTAGCATCCAAATACAACTTATTATATAATTGTTTGTTGATACCTAGCTCAATTCCAAGTGTAAACAAACCGCCTTGATCTCCAGTAACAGCACCGTACATTCCAATTCCACCATACAGCCAATTGTTTATTGGTATTTGATAATGCAATCCCATTAACCCCATAGTTGGTTTTAAACTCGAATCAAAATCGGTAGGCATTTGCACCGGAATGAAATTTATACGGACAGCATTTTTTAAGGCTGTTCCTTTTAAAGTCCTGCTGTTTTCTTGTGAAAAGGATAAAAAAGAAAAAAGAAAACAGAAAACAGAGAAAAGAACTAAAACAATGTCATTATAGGTATAACGAAGCAATGACACTCTATTCGTAGAGTGATTTACTTTGTTTGCAATGCAGTATTGGTTCTTGGCTCTAGTTTTAATCATTGGCTTATTTATACTCACTAACAAAATGCAATTTCACATTAGGAAACTTGTTTTGCGTCATTTGAATTGTAAAAGCAGAATCTGCTAAAAACACCAATTGACCTTGTTTGTCTTTTGCTAAATAGCGTTGTTTGATACGTTTGAATTCTTTGAATTCTTCACTTTTTTCATCTGTAGCTTCTACCCAGCAAGCTTTGTGAACTTGTAAGTTTTCGTAAGAACATTTAGCACCATATTCGTGCTCTAAACGGTATTGAATTACCTCATATTGTAATGCACCAACGGTACCAACAATCTTACGGCCATTCATGTCTAAGGTAAATAACTGTGCAACTCCTTCATCCATCAATTGATCCAATCCTTTGTACAATTGTTTTGTTTTCATAGGATCAGCATTGTTTACATAACGGAAATGCTCTGGAGAAAAACTCGGAATTCCTTTGAAATTTAAGACTTCTCCTTCAGTTAATGTGTCACCAATTTTAAAGTTTCCAGTATCGTGTATTCCAACAATATCACCAGGGAAAGATTCGTCTACAATTTCTTTCTTTTCAGCAAAAAATGCATTCGGACTTGAAAATTTTACTTTTTTACCATTACGAACGTGTAGGTAAGGAGCGTTTCGTCTAAAAACGCCAGACACAATTTTTATAAAGGCCAAACGGTCTCTATGTTTTGGATCCATATTGGCGTGAATCTTAAAAACAAAACCCGTCATTTTTTCTTCTTTAGAGTCTACCCAACGCTCTTCCGATTTTTTCGGTTGAGGTTCTGGTGCAATTTCAATAAATGCTTCTAACAATTCTTTGACACCAAAATTATTTAAAGCAGAACCAAAAAACACAGGTTGAAGATCTCCTTTTAGGTATTCTTCTTGATTAAACTTAGGATATACTTCATCAATCAATTCTAGTTCTTCACGTAAAGTATCTGCAGCCTTTTCGCCAATAATCGTATCTAACTCAGGGTTTGAAACATCATCAAATTCTAATCCTTCAGAAATACTTGTTTTGTTATCTCCAGAAAAAAGATTTAATTTCTTTTCCCAAATATTATAGATTCCTTTAAAGTCATATCCCATTCCGATAGGGAAACTCATTGGAGTAACTCGCAATCCTAGTTTTTGTTCTACTTCATCTAATAAATCAAAAGCATCTTTCCCTTCTCTATCCAATTTATTGATAAAAACTAACATTGGTATGTTACGCATTCTACACACTTCAACCAGTTTCTCGGTTTGTGGCTCAACACCTTTTGCAACATCAATTACAACAATAACACTATCTACAGCAGTTAACGTTCTAAAGGTATCTTCAGCAAAATCTTTATGCCCAGGTGTATCTAGAATGTTTATTTTTTTGTCTTTGTAGATAAAAGCCAATACAGAAGTAGCTACCGAAATTCCACGTTGACGCTCAATTTCCATAAAATCGGAAGTTGCTCCCTTTTTTATTTTATTGTTTTTAACGGCTCCAGCTTCCTGAATAGCACCACCAAAAAGCAGTAATTTTTCAGTTAAAGTTGTTTTACCAGCATCGGGATGCGAAATGATTCCGAATGTTCTTCTACGTTGTATTTCTTCTAAAAAACTCATCTACAAAATTTGAGGTGCAAAGGTACGGTTTATTCTATAATTTTTTAAAACTCATATAGATAAAGTGCAGTAAATGTTTAATTATAAAACAACAAGTGATTTGTTTTTTTTGTGTAGATTGGCATCATGAAAAAAGTAGTGTTTATTGTTGTTTTTGCGTTGTTTATTGGGTGTAAAGAATCTAGTAAAAGCGCTACTCAAAAAAAGATAGAAACTCTAGATGACATTTCTAATATTGTAGATTTAAATGGTGAATCTATAGATATGTCTATGTTTCTAGGGAAAAAAGTATTGGTTAATTTTTGGGCAACTTGGTGTGGACCATGTAAAAAAGAAATGCCAGATTTACTAGAAGCGCAAGAGATATTAACAAAAGACAACTATGTTTTTCTATTGATTTCTGATGAATCTCAAGCACAGATTATAGAATTTAAAGAGAAAACAATGTATGATTTTACTTTTTTGAGATCTACAAAACCAACAAATTCATTAGGTATTTATGCCCTCCCAACGACTTTTGTTTATAATGAAAAAGGAGAAAAAGCGGATAAGATTATTGGCGCTGTACACTGGAATTCAGAAAAAATGATACACAAATTAAAAAATATCAAATGAAAAAAATAAGTTTATTGATTTTAGTAATAGCGCTTGCAAGTTGCTCAAAAAAAGAATTGGTAATTACGGAGATTCCTTTTGAATTTGGAATTAATAATGCCGAGCCAAACTTAGTAGCGCAAGACGGAAAGGTATCCCTTTCTTGGGTGAACTCTATAAGAGGAGAAGAAGCAACCTTGTTGTATAGTCAGTTAGAAAATGATGCATGGAAAAAACCAACGACCATTACTTCTGGAAATGATTGGTTTGTAAACTGGGCAGATTTCCCTGCAAATGCAACCAATGGGGATGTTTTATTAACAAGTCATTTACAAAAATCAGCTTCAGGAACATACACGTATGATGTCGTTTTAAATCTTCGAAAATTGAATGGAGAAATCATTAAAGAGAATTTTTTATTGAACACTGACGGAATGAAAGCAGAACATGGCTTTGTAAGTATTATTCCGAATGAAAAAGAGGGTTTTTTAATTACATGGTTAGACGGTAGAAATACAGTGAAGGAAATGAAAGAAAGCCATCATAAAGCAATGACTATAAGAGTTGCAGAAGTTTCTAGTGATGGAACCATTTTTAATGAAACTCAGTTAGATGGTAGAACATGTGATTGTTGTCAAACATCAATTGCAATGACTAAAAACGGACCTATTATTGTTTTTAGAGATCGAAGCAAACAAGAAATTAGAGATATTTATTTTTCTCAAAGAAAGGACTCAGTTTGGTCTACGTCAACACCTGTTTTTAATGACAATTGGGAAATAAATGGTTGTCCAGTAAATGGACCGAAAATCGTTTCAAACAAAAAAAATACAGCAGTAGCTTGGTTTACTGTAGCAGAGGAGAGTCCAAAGGTGAAAGTTTCTTTTTTTTCTGATACAAACTCTTTTGAAGAACCAATAGTTTTGAATGATATTGATGCGTTGGGTAGAGTAGACGCAGCTTTTATAAATTCAGATGAACTCTTGGTGAGTTATATGGAATCTGATGAGAAAGCGACTTATTTACGTTGTAAAAAAGTAACTAAAAACGGAACAATTTCTAAAGCAATCACCGTTGCAGAAATTAATTCAGCAAGAAGTACTGGAGTACCGCAACTAGAAATTTTAGAAGGTGTTGCGTATTTTGTATGGACCATTTCTATAGACGATAAAAATCAACTTAAATCGGTGAAGTTTAATTTGGATGGGGTGAATTAGTAGCCGATGAGTTAAGTAATAAAGTAGCAAAGTTTGTGTAGTTTTTTTAAAAAACTCCACGAACTCATTTACTCAATAACTTCTACAGTCATTTTGATATCTATCTTAGGCCATTCATCTACGCCTACGTTTACTTTAGAGATCCTTTCCATAGTATAGAAACCAGAAAGCACTTCGCCAAAAACGGTATGTAAATTATCTAAATGATGTGCGCCTTTTTTATTTTGCACCATGTAAAATTCAAACGGACTTGATAGCATGTTCGGGTTGTTCTCCCAATGCCTGGCAGCAGCCAACGCACCATACTTGTGTTTTCTGTGTTTTCTGAATTCAGGTTTCACAAGGTAGTTTCCATATTTATAACGCTGTTCCATGGTATACATATCATCAGAATTACCACCTTGAATGACAAAGTTTTTTGCTACTCGATAAAAAACAGTCGTATCAAAATATCCGATTTTCGTAAGAAAAATAAAATTTGCTCTATGTATTGGTGTGTCATTGTAGAGAAGAACTTTTATGTTCCCAAATTTGGTTTTAATCAATAACTTAGTCTCTTTGTTGGTTTTTTCATATTCTGTAAAAAAGGCTTCAACATTGTGTTTTCTTAAGCTGTCCCAACTTTTTTCTATAACTTTTTCTGGAACAATCTCTTTTTTTATTTCAATAGAAATTGTCTCTTTCTTTTTAGGTGGTTGTTCACACCCAATTAAAACGAGGAGAAAGAAAGCGGAAAGAGAAAAAGAATGTAATTTCATGGGTTAAAAATAGTATTAACAACGGTATTTATTCTTCTTTTTTATACTTTTTTACTTCGAGAATCGAAACCAAAATTATTATATTTGTTTCATGATTGAAGAATACGTTATTTTAGTCGATACCAATGATGTTCAAATTGGGTTGATGCCAAAAATGGAAGCGCATGAAAAGGCAGTATTACATAGAGCTTTTTCTGTGTTTACATTTAATGAAAAAGGCCAACTATTATTGCAACAAAGAGCTGCCGATAAATACCATTCGCCATTATTGTGGACAAATACGTGTTGTTCTCACCAGCGTAATGGAGAAACATCTTTAGAGGCTGGAAAGCGCAGATTGCAAGAGGAAATGGGGTTTACGTGCAATTTGGAAGAGGTTTTTTGGTTTATTTACAAAGCGCCATTTGATAATGGATTAACAGAGCATGAATTAGATCATGTGTTGATTGGGAAATACAATGACAATCCAATTATTAATAAAGAAGAAGTAGAAAGTTTTAAATGGATGGATTTAGAATCAGTAAAATCTGATATTGAAGAGCATCCAGAAATTTATACAGAATGGTTTACCATTATCTTTAAAGAATCATTTGACAAAATTAAGAATTACAAATTTTGAAGAACAAGTATTGAATTTTAAATAACAAAAGAATGCCTAGAGTTACTGCACATAGAAAAGCGCATTTTAATGCTGCACACAGATTGTTTAATCCGGCCTGGTCTGATGAAAAGAATGCTACTGTTTTTGGTAAATGTAGCAATCCTCATTATCACGGACATAATTATGATTTAATAGTTTCTGTAACTGGAGAAATTGATCCAGTAACTGGTTTTGTAATGGATTTATCTGTTTTGCGTGAGTTGATAAAAAGCGAAATAGAAGATGCTTTTGATCATAAAAATTTAAATATTGAAGTAGCAGAATTTAAAAACTTAAATCCGACAGTAGAGAATATTTCTGTTGTTATTTATAATAAATTGCGTGTAAAAATTAGAACTTCTTTAAAGGTTTCGGTTACTCTTTATGAGACACCAAGAAATTA
>JBLFXB010000076.1:0-9980 GCA_047611925.1 Polaribacter sp. | reverse complement strand
AAACTGTTACTTGTTAAAACACCTAATTTAGTACATATAAATCGAATAGAAAATTCGTCGGTATCTGAGCGCAGTACAAGGTAGGGATTTTGATTCTACCCTAGAACTAGCAATTAATTATACACGGTGTTACAACCAGTTTTAATCCTTCTCGATTTTCAATATATTTCGGTAGTAGTAATTAATATCACCTGAGTTACTTTCTATAATGTCTAATCTATTATCATTATTTAAGTCTACAAGAATAATATCATATGTGAATAGCTTTTCATTTCTTAGGCTAATTTTTTTCCAAAAAGTTCCCTTTTTTAAATTTAGAAAGACTTGGTTTGGTTCACCTGAATTAGCCACGACAATATCAACACTTCCATTACCATCTATATCTCCAAAATCTAAAGAATATGAATTATCAGAAGTACTATCAAACACTATTCTTCTATTATAATTCATTGTGTTACTGCCAAAATAAATCACATTTGGCTCTTGAATATTCGCCGTGATAATATCGAGATAACCATCATTATCAATATCAATTACGCCAACTGATCTTGTATCATCTGTTCCGCTACCAAATGGAATTTTATGTGTAAAGTTTAATTTCCCATCATTCAAATAGATTAAGTTTTGCTGTCCATCTCTATTGGCTAAGATTAAATCCTTATGACCATCTTTGTTTATATCGACCACATCTACATCAATCGTCGAGTCCTTTTCTGAACCAAATTTTATTATTTTGGTAAACACCCCTTTTCCGTTATTTAAGCATATTTCATTTTCTTTTCCTCTATTGGTGATAAGTATATCTATATCTCCATCTGAATCAATATCTGCTGTTTTCAAATTTCTTGTTGGCGAATATAGATTTCCGAAATGACCCAGCTTTAGAAAATTTCCATTTCCATCATTCAGATAAACAGTATTTGGAGCCATATCATTACCAACAGCCACATCCAAATCTCCGTCTCCGTCAAAATCATCTAATTCAGTGGCATAACTAGTCTCATTGATATCATCAAGTAATTTAGAAACTGTAAAAATTCCATATCCGTTATTGAAGAATATCTTATTAGCTTGAGGCCAATGCCTTCCATTTGCTACTATTATATCTATGTCTCCATCATTGTCTATATCTCCAGCACTAATTGAAGCAGATTTGTCTTTACTTTCACCAAGTACTAATCTTGAATTAGTTACAAGATTAATCTCTTGTCCAGTTACTAAAAATGATATTAATAGAAAAATAAATATTAAATACTTCATAATTATTAGATTGGTTGTAACGGTTTTATAAAATATTAATTAACAGTTTAAACACCTAATTTAGCAAATACAAACTAAATAGAAAATCAGTTTGTACCAGAGCGCAGTCGAAGGTAGAATTTACGTAAGTAAGATTGTACTAGCAATTAATTTTATAAGGGGTCGCTTTTTCGAAATTTTCAATTAGATTAAAATCATTCATTTTTTTTTGCCTCGTGACTACCATTTTGATGCAAAGTTAAACCTGTAACTTTATCAGCTCCATTTTTGTTAAATGTAACTTGTGCATCAACAATTTTACTGAAAAAGCGATTTTGAGTTGAGGCAAATACTTCGCTTTTAGATTGCCCCGTAGGATGAATAAACAAGCGATTCCCTTCCGTTATTATTGTCAATATAAAGTCTGGAGATAATTGATACTTCCCTTCATACTGCAGTAAAAGTTCTTCTGGAACGAATACCTTAACAACTAAACTATCGGTATCTACACCAATGCTTTTAAGTACATCAATAGCGTTCGTGTTATTTCCATTAAGCTTATAAGATTTCTTGTAATTTTTAATAGATTGAATGGTATCTCCCGCTGCCAATTGTGCCTCACCATAGCTATCGTAAGTATTTGCAGAACTTGGGTATTCCTCTGTATTCAATTTAAAAACTGCCAGCGCTTCATCGTTTTTATCAGCTGCAATTAATCTATACCCTAATGTGTTTAGCCCTAATTCTGAAGACGAATAATTAACAGTATCCAATTTTAATTCGTGAAAGATGCCAATTCCTTTATGAACATCCTCTTGATAAAAATTTTTGGCCATCACATTTTCTATTTTAAGTTTAGGGATGTCATAGGGTTTATCATCCATTATATTAAATAACCCATCTAATATGGCTCTGTAATTTTCTCCTGAATTATTTGTGAGTAAGACAAGACCATTGTTAGCATCGACTTCATTATACAAAAAAGTAACAAAACCTACCCAACCTCCTGAGTGTCTTACTATTTTTGGTTCATTTAATTCTGATTTAATTCCCCATCCAAACCCGTAGCTAGTTGACTCTCCATTATTTAAAACTCCAGGTGTCCAAGCTTCATCTAAATAATTTTTTGGAATAATCGTATAGTTAACCAATGCTTGATTCCATTTATATAAATCTTCTAAAGTGGAATAAATTCCACCATCACCTCTTACATCATTTACTAAATTATAATCATTTTCCTCAAAATCAACTTGATTTAAGGCTACTTTATATCCAAATACACGTTTTGGTGTCTTTGAGTCTGGAGCAATTTGATACTTATAAAGCAGGGTGTTATTCATTTCTAAAGGTTCAAAAATGTGTTCTTTTAAAAAATCGCTAAAATGCTTTTCAGAAATTTTTTCAACAATAGAAGCTAAGAACAAATACCCTGTATTGCTGTATTCCCATTTCTCACCAGGTTCAAAATCAAGAGCTGGATTTACACGATAGAACTCCTTTATAATTTCATCATTTCCTAAAATATACTTTTTAGTACTGTCTTCGGGTTTCCAATTTTTATCGAGTAACCGCTCATAGTCTGTTAATCCAGAAATGTGATGCAATAAATGTCTAACAGTTATAGTCGGATAAGGAAATTCTGGAAGAATAGATGTAACAGTTTGATCGTAATCTAACTTACCCATTTCCTTTAACTTCATGATGCTCATTCCAGTAAATTGCTTACTAACTGAAGCCAATCTAAACTGTGAATCTAATGTCAACGAATCCTTTGATTTAGTGTTTCTTAAACCATCTGCATTTTTATAAATGACTTTACCATTTTTATAGATTAATATATTCCCTGTCGTAATGCCTTTTTTATTCATTTTGTGAATAAATTCAGCGTAGACATTAACCTCTGTTTTTGTTTTTTCACTACATGAAAAAAGGCATGTCGTAAAAAGACATACCAAAGTAAATTTAACAAGTATTTTCATAGTTGACTAATTTATAATTGATTAGAATCTTATAAAGATACATAATTAACATTCAACGTCTAAACCTCTCAAATGCAAAATTCTGAAATAGGTATGGTTAGTTGCGAGGTATAAATACCTAATTAAACAAATACACACCGAATAGAATATTAGTTGATACCTGAGCGCAGTTGAAGGTTGAATTTATGGAAGTAAGCTTGTACTAGCAATTAATGATCTACGGTGTTGCCGGTAGTTTTTTTAGCTGTAGATATTTCTTTTTTTTAATCAAAGAGGACTTCAGTTTAAAACAACCATGTATATAGTATATATGCAACGATGCAAATTGCTATAAAAAAGATCCCTGTAGAAGCAGGAAAAGGCTCCCGGTTTTTATAGTAGTCATAATAACCTTTGTATTTCTTAGGCAGTTTCATGTTTTAAAGTTACAAAAATAAATTTGAAATACCACGGATATTTAACGATACCTATATTAAAATCAATCAGTTATCGTTTTTTTAATATAAGCCCCTAAAAGTATAACTGTTGCGTTTATTGTGATTAAAATTACGATGTAGTACCTGTTTTTATCCTGTTTCTAATTAAAGGTTGTTTTTTATTGTAGCCATAAATCCTTCTTTAAAAGATTTTCCAATCGGAATGATTTCATCTTGTATAAAAACTTGATTTCCCTGCACTTTAGTAATCTGATCTATATGAATAATATAAGATCTGTGTACCTGCAAAAAATTGAAAGGGTGTACTTTATTTTTCCAATTACTTAAGCTGTCTAACACTAAAACACTTTTATCTTTTGTAACCACTTTTACATAATCTACCTCTGCTTTTAAGTACAAAATATCATCCACTTGTATGTTGTACAAGGTTTTATCAGCATATATAAAGAAGTTTTTCTCTACATTTTTCTGATGGATAGCAATTGTATTGTACACTCTAGTTACCGCTTTAAAAAAACGTTCAAAAGAGTACGGTTTTAATAAGTAATCAACAACGGCTTCTTCAAAGGCCTCTATAGTATAGGTATCATATGCAGAAGTTATAATGACATGTATAGGGTTCGAAATTGTTTTTAAATAACTGATTCCGTCTAACTCTGGTAGCTGTATGTCTAGAAAAAGTAGTTGGGTTTGCTGTATTTTTTCTACAGGAACATCCAATCCGCTTTCATAGACACCAATACAATTTAAAAAAGGCGTTTTATCAATATAACTTTTTAAAATTTCTTGCGCTGGTTGCTCATCTTCTATAATTAAACAATCAATCATACCTCTATTTTTAAATCAACATTAAATAAATTATTCTTTTTATCAATTAGCAACGAATGCTTATTCGGATATAAATGTTCTAATCTTTTTGTTGTGTTTTCTATTCCTATTCCGTTTGCTTTCGAAGCAACTTCTATAAGGGAATTTCCTTCTAAATATGGATTTTGACAAGAGAAATGAAAGGTTTTTTGCTCTAATTGAATACCAATTTTTACACAATGGTTTTTACCTCTTAACATGCTGGTATATTTAATAGCATTCTCTATAAATGAGATCAATAATAATGGCGAAATTACTTCTTCATAATTATCTACTGACACCTCAAAATCTATCGTAACTTTCTCTTTTAAGCGTTCTTTTTGCAAACTTAAATAATCTCTTATATGCGCAATTTCCTTTTTAAGAGCTACTTGTTTGTGTTGACCATCTTGTAAAACATACCTAAAGTTGTCTGATAATTTCAAAATCAAATCAGCAGTATTGTCTTCCTTTTTCAACGCACTTAAATAGATGGAATTTAATGTGTTAAATAAAAAGTGCGGATTGATTTGCGATTTTAAATTGGCTAATTCAGCTTCCTTTTTTTTTGCATTCATTTCATCATAAAGCTGTTGATTTTTGTAGCCTTTTTTAATTAGAAACAACACATATCCAAATAAGGCAAGAATACTATAGGTAGAGATATAATTGATTGAGTAATGCCAAAAAGTTTCGGTATGAGTACCTTGAAAGAACCAGTTGTGCGCTTTCAGGTTTACATACCCAATTCCACAAAAAAGGAACAATAAGAATAGAACCTTGCCTAATATATTTTTAGAAGTAAAAAAAACAGCATATGAAATGTAAAATATAACCATACCAAAAAGCAAATCAATTAATTCACTGTAAAAATGATACAAAGTATCCCTTCCTATTGATTTTAAATACGGAAACAAGACATAACTCACCCAAAATAATACATGAATAAATGGTTCTTTTTTCTTTATACTGTTTAGTAACACCTTCCCTTTTGTTTGGTTATTATTCATAAAAATAGTTTAATCTATCGGAACTTCATTGTAGGATCGTTGTTTTTTATTTCTAAGTTTCTTCTTGTTTTTAAATACTTGGTATTTAAGACTCAATAAAAAGTTAAACCTTTGAGATTGCGATTCCCAAACTGTTTTCTGGGTAAGTGCATTTGTCTTTGTGATGCTTTTATAGGCATTGCCACTAAAAACATCTACAAAACGAAGTCCGGTGGTTAATTTCCCTTTAAAAAAGGTACCCCTCAAGGCAACATCTACTCTATTTCTTTTTTCTAAATAGCTAAAAGTTCGTTGTGCTTTTGGTCTATGCACATAGGTGAGGTCAATCTGTATTTTTGAATTAATTTTAAACTTGTTTTTTAGTTGATAAGTTGACGAGTATGTACGATCCCAGGTAACAATATTTTTTAAATCAACTAGACTTTGATAATAATTTGCCGATACATTTGTGTCCCAAAACGAAGCCAATTGAACGCTAAAATTACTTTCTAACCCATAAGAATTAAACATTCCAGAGTTTTCATAGGTAAAAACTTGTTGGTTGTTTTCTGTGGATGCTATCCATAGTATCACGTCTTTTCGTTGTCTATAAAAAGCGGTGAGTGATACACTATAGTTATTTGCGTTTTTATGGTAACTCAAGTCAAAGTTATTACTGCTTTCTGGAATAATATTAGGGTTATAATCCCATCTATAAAACGGACTGTACAACTGTAGCGCGTTCACATGGTGAAAGTTTGGTCTAGAAATTCGTTGACTATACCCAAAGTTAAGTGTACTCTTTTCATTTAAAACATAAGACATATGTACTGATGGAAAAAGGTTTTTATATGATTGCTTGCTGTCAAAATCGATACTGCTGTTGTTAGAGTTTGAAGTAAAATATTCATAGCGTAATCCTCCTTTTAAATGTATTTTTTCAAACGAATAATTTACCAAACCATACATGCCAAATAGCTGTTCGTTATAAGAGAACACATCTGTATTAGTATCCGTAAAAAATATTTGAGAGCTCTGTAAAGATTGTGTGTTTACACTTATACCTGTTTCTATACTTCCTTTATCTTCTAAAGGAAACGTGTAGTCTACAGCTGCAGAATGTAAATTATAATCTTCTTTTAAAAGTTTGTTTATGAGTACTACTCCATCTTCATAATCTATTTGTGGATAGTTATTTTCACTCTGGTTTACATTATAATCCACTTCTAAAAAATGAGTGTTTTCTGAATTCAAATTCAATCTATAATTCACCTGAAATATGGTGTTATAATGGGCGTGTTTGGTTTTTCTTAAAAAGAGGTAATCTGGTTTTTCCAAACTATTAGTATAACTAGATTCATTGAAATATGTATGTGAATCATCTGTGTGATCAATCTCTATGGTAAACTCATGCTTGTCATTGATAAAAAAATCTAATCCGGCGGCTATCTTGTATACTTTTCCGTCAAACAAATTGGGCGTAAAAATACGCTCCGTCTTACCTGAAGTAAATTCACGGTCTATAAATTGATCATCTCTAGTAGCACTATTATCAAATGAAGTATTCAAACGAAAATTGAAATTCGAAGTATTGTAATTACTCTGCAAACCAAATCCATGTCGTTTTGTTCCTACAGTATTGTTCAATATCATATTGAACCCTTGTCCATTATTTCTTTTCAATTTAATATTAATAATTCCAGACAGTCCTTCTGCTTTATACTTTACAGACGGGGATGTAATTATCTCTACTTGCTTAATGTTTGATGCCGAAATTTGTTTTAGCAACTCTGTTGCAGATAAAGAAGATGGTTTTCCGTTGATTAAAACGCGTACATTATCATTTCCTCTTAAAGAAATAGTTCCATTGGCTAAATTGGTTTCTATTTCTCCTATTTGATCAAAAGCTTCTAAAGCGTTAACTCCTGATTGTTGAATATCCAATCCAAAATCTATGATTTTCCTGTCAATTTTAATACGTGTTGTAGTTCGTTTTGCAGTAATTTGAACTTCATCTAATTGAGTAGATGCTTCTACCAATTCGATACGCATATTTTTTTTATCACTGATTTGATCTATATCCAATTGCTGTGTTTGATAGCCTATAAAACTTATTTCTAAATGTGATACTTTTTTATTGGTCTTTAAATTGAATGAGCCGATATCAGAAGTAGAAATACCATCTACAATACTTGTTTTACTGTAGGCGGTTATAGTAACATAAGGAATGGTTTCTTTACTTTGAGCATCAACAACAACTCCTTTTAACTGTAAAGACTGGGAAAAGAGTGAATGTAGATTGAATACTAAAAATAGAGCAATTAAGCGAATTGTTGATTTCATAAGTTTTGATTGTTATTTATAACTACACAAAGGTGAACTCAAACAAGCGCGTACAAAATTTTAATCTGTGAAACTTAGGTTTTACTCTGTTAACAATCAATTATTACTATAAATCACATAAAAAAACACAACCATTAGGTTGTGCTTTTTTTGTGTAATAAAAACACTAGTATATTTAAGAACACTACTCTTCTTGTTTTTGTATGATTTCTTCGTACCATTTTTTGTTTTGAGTACTGTTATTTTTCAAAGACCTCAAAGCTTTTACATAAGCAGTCTTAAAAGCTTTCTCTTTAGTTGTTTTGATATCTGGAATAACTCCAACGTTTTCCCAATTTGTTTTAGTAATCGGACTTATAGAACGTGCTGTAGGTGTCCATACATTGTATTTTTCTGTAGCGTTTATTCTTCCACCTGGATGTGCTCCTCCACCTGTAGTTTCTCCAATGATTAATGCACGTTTTAAGTTTTGTAAATTGTAACTGAACTCTTCTGCTGCAGAGAAAGTTCTTGAACTTGTTAAAATATATAAAGGCACATTTGGCATCTTTTTACCAGGTACATATGGCAATGTCCAAAACTGTTTGATGATGTTCTCTTTTCTTTTAAAAACTGTATTTAATAATACAACTTCACTTCCAAAAAAATAACTTGAAATTAACTGTACCATTTTGGGAGTTCCGCCTCCATTTTGTCGTAAATCAATAATTATTGCATCAGTATTACTCAAAAAATTCATCGCTGCAACTGTTGCTTTACCTGCATAATAAGGATCCCTAAATTTCTTTAAATTTAAATACCCAATATTCCCTTCCAATATTTTAATCTCTTCAAAATAATAATTTTTCTTTTTTAAGTTTTCGATGTGTTTTTTTTCAAAAAGGATACTGTCTTTTGCACTTACAACTACTTTTCTTTCAGCAATTCTTTTTGGTTCAAAAAGAACTCTTAAATGCTTATCATCATTAAAAGACTGAACGTCCTTTGTCAACTTTTTTGCAAATTTCTTAGGATCTACAATCTTTTTATAATTTCCTTTTTTAAAATTCGTGTCAAGTAAATTATTTATTTTTTTTGATACTTCAGGAAAAATATAATTCTCTATAAGTATCTTTTTAACGGCATTAATAGTTTCTTTTTTATCAGCTACAGTTAATACTTTTGCTGAATTTTGTGCTAAAGTTGTTGTGCATATACAGCTTACAAATAGTATTAGTAAATATTTTTTCATTCTATTATTTATTACAATTATTTATTATTTTATTTAATATTTTTTCTAGTTGAAGTACTTCATCTTCTGACACGTTTTCTAAAGCATTACTTCTATTGGATGCGATAATTTTCGGTAAAATGGTTAATACCTTTTGTCCTTTTGATGTTATTTCTAGTTTAAATCTTCTTCTATCATTTTCATTGATTGTACGCTTAATGTATTCTTTTTTAACCATGATATTCACCATACGAGTCATAGAGGCGTTGTCTTTATAAATAAGTTCCGCTATTTCTTTTTGTGAAAGTTCTGGGTGCTTATCTAAAAACTGAAGCACTAATGTTTGATCAATTGTAATTCCTTTTATTGAACTTGAAATGTTTTTTTGTGAAAATTTCCGATAACCTTTTATCGCCTTTTCTATTGTATAGAATATCGTTTGAGTTGGTATTTCTATTTGCATAAATAATTTATTTGATACAAATATAGTTGATACATCAATTAACTGAGGTTAAATTTCATTTTTTTTTAAAATAACTTCAAAAAGTTCTAGTTAAATAGAAAAAGCACAACCAAATGGTTGTGCTTTTTTGTTATAAATTTTCTTTACTGGCTTTTCGCCAAAAATAAATGGCAAATATCGTAGTAACTATCGGTATCATAAAACCATATTCATCAATCCAAAACGTAGTTTTATCATTAGAAATTGTTAGAGGTGTACATATCTTCTGAATGTAAATATTGTGAATAGAATGATACACAGCTGCTGGCCATAAACTATTCGACTTAAAAGTATAATAGGCTAAAATCACTGAAACTCCGAGAATCATAACTGTAAATGCACCCATGTGCAATAACAAGTCATGACCTCTACCGTACATTAAGTTGATTAAAGGGAAATGCCAGATTGCCCATATTACTCCACTTACAATAGCTA
>JBLFXB010000075.1:0-10220 GCA_047611925.1 Polaribacter sp. | reverse complement strand
GCTCTCGTTTCTCTAATTACTGTTACCTTAACTTGTCCTGGATATGTCATGTCGTTTTGAATTTTTTGTGAAATTCCAAAAGATAATTCAGCGGCTTTATCGTCATTCACTTTAGAACTTTCAACCATAACACGCAATTCTCTTCCTGCTTGAATTGCATACGCTTTTTGAACTCCCGTAAACCCGAAAGCGATCTCTTCTAAATCTTTTAATCGTTGGATATAAGAATCTAACACTTGACGTCTTGCTCCTGGTCTTGCTCCTGAAATTGCATCACAAACCTGAACGATTGGTGCAATTAAAGTTTTCATTTCTATTTCGTCGTGGTGAGCACCAATTGCATTACATACATCAGGTTTTTCTCCATACTTTTCTGCCCATTGCATTCCTAGTAAAGCATGTGGTAATTCACTTTCTGTATCTGGCACTTTACCAATATCATGCAACAACCCTGCTCTTTTAGCAACTTTAGCATTTAAACCAAGTTCCGCAGCCATAATTCCACAAAGATTTGCAACTTCTCTAGAGTGCTGTAATAAATTTTGTCCATATGAAGAACGATATTTCATTCGACCAACAGTTTTTATCAATTCTGGATGTAACCCATTAATTCCTAAATCAATTACAGTACGTTTTCCAACTTCTATAATTTCTTGAGTTATTTGCTTCTCTGTTTTCTTAACAACCTCTTCAATTCTTGCAGGGTGAATTCTACCATCCGTAACTAATTTATGCAAAGATAAACGAGCAATCTCTCTTCTTATCGGATCAAAACAAGATAATATAATTGCATCTGGAGTGTCATCTACAATGATTTCTACACCTGTTGCTGCTTCAATAGCTCTAATATTTCTACCTTCTCTACCAATGATTCGTCCTTTAACGTCATCAGATTCAAGATTAAAAACAGAAACACAATTTTCTACTGATTGTTCTACTCCAACACGCTGAATTGTATTTAAAACTACTTTACGAGCATCTTGCTCTGCGGTAAGTTTTGCTTCTTCAATAGAGTTTTGAATAAAAGCCATTGCTTCTGTTTTAGCTTCCTCTTTTAATGAAGAAACCAATTCTTTCTTAGCTTCGTCTGCAGACAAACCAGAAATTTGCTCTAACATGTCTACATGTCTCTTGTGCATTTTTTCTAGCTCGTTTTCTCGTTTATCTAAAAACTCTAATTTATATGTAAAATCAGATTCTTTCTCCTCTAAAGATTTATTTAATCTTTTGTTTTTATCAACTTCTGATGCCACTTGAGACTCTCTATCTCGTATTCTTTTTTCTACATCAGATATCTTCTTTTCTCGAGTCAATATTACTTTTTCATGCTCAGATTTAAGTTCAATGAACTTCTCTTTAGCTTGTAACATTTTATCTTTCTTTAAAGACTCTGCATCAACTTTAGCCGCTTTTACAATTGTAGCTGCTTCTTTTTTAGACCTGTTGATACGTTTCTTATCTTTTGATTTCTCTATTGCTTTTGCAATAATAAATCCTATAACTGCTCCTACTACACTAAGTGCAAAAGGAAGTAACATTCCATCCATAATTTATTATTTATATATAAAAAAAGCCTACATCAGTTGGTTTTTTAAACTCCATTATGGTATTTATAGGACTAACTAATTGGTCAAGGATCCTTATTGATACTGAAATAAATTCAGCACGTATGGCTTGCTTTTACAATTAAGACTCATCCTTCATAATTGAATAGTGTTGAGTTTAATAAACTAATTACTAACGTAGGCAGTGTATTTTAATTTTATTTTAAAGAACTTAATCTAAATGAGACTGTATTAATTCATTCAGACTATTTATTTTTTTTAATGCTTCTTCATTTGTACTTGTAGTATCTATTGATGCTATTTCAACTTGAGAGGCAAAACGTAAGGCACACATTGCCAATACATCTTGCTTGTCATTAACTGCATAATTTTGTTCGTATAAAGAAATTAACTGATTAATATTTGTTGCTGCTTTTCGCATTCCTTCTTCCTCTTGTGTATTCTTAACACTCAAAGGGTATGTTCTACCAGCAATAACAACATTAATTTTTAATTTTCCTGACACTGTTAATGAACTTTTTATTCGTTTAGTTGAATAATACACTTATCGATTTCTCGAATTAAAGCATTTATTTTGAGTTTTGTTTCTCTTGTATTTTCTTTACTGCCATTAATAGTTTTTGCTATTTTCAGAACCTCAAAATTTTTATTTTGATGTTCCAATTCCTGCTGATTCAAAATTAATTGATGTTGTAAATCATTTACATTCTGCAAAAGAATTTCATTTTCTTCTTTTAAAAAATCATACATAGTTAACAAGGTTTTTAACCGATCTTCCAGTGTATGAATTGCTTCTAATGTTTTACTCATCAAATATTAAAAATCAAAACTATTACTACAAAGTTAACATTCTGATTGTTAAAACCCAAAAAAACAGACTCTTTTTAAGGTTTTATTTTTAATTCGCTGTTTTATAGCATACATGCTATGACTTTTGTTGAATTCTACTTCTATTTTTTATTATATTAGCCTTAAAATTGAAAATTGAAAATACTCTTAACTCTTTTAATCACACTTCTTTCGTCGTTGTCTTTTGGACAAAAAAAATATCCAACTAAAGATTTTAGAAACCCTTTAGATATTCCTTCTGTTTTAGCAGGTACTTTTGGAGAGTTAAGAAGCAATCATTTTCATGCTGGAATTGACATTAAAACGCAACAGAAAGAGGGTTTAAATGTATATGCTGTTGCAGATGGTTATGTTTCAAGAATAAAAATTGCTCTTTGGGGATATGGTAAAGTTATCTATATCAATCATCCAAATGGATATACTAGTGTTTATGCACACTTGAGTAAGTTCGAAAACGGAATTGAAACCTATGTTAAAAAGATTCAATACAAAAAGGAAAGTTACGAAACCGGAAATATTTTCCCTAAAAAAGGAGAAATTCTAGTAAAAAAAGGGCAAATAATTGCTTTTACAGGAAGCACAGGTGGTTTTGTCGCTCCTCATTTACATTATGAAATTAGAGACACAAAAACAGAAAAAATTATCAATCCTTTTTTGTTTGGCATCAACGTTAAAGACACTATTGCTCCTAGAATAAAAGGATTATTGGTATATCCTCTATCAGATTCATCACGCGTTAACCAAAATATTAACAAATCTCTTTTAGCTTTTAAAAAGGTTAAAGAATATCTATATACTACAAATAGGATAAGCGCAAAAGGCCCCATTGGTTTTGGAATTAATGTCTATGACCAACTCAATGGTGCGTATAATAAAAATGGTGTTTATAGCATAGAAATGAAGGTGAATGGTCATAAAGTCTACCATCATACTTTAGAGACATTTTCATTTAAAGAAAGTAAGTATATCAACTTATTAATAGATTACCCCAATTATTCTAAATACAAAAAGAGGTTTCAAAAAACACATAAAGTCAAAAGAAACGAACTAAATATTTATAAAAACCTCCTTAATAACGGTGTTATAAATATAAAACCTGGCTTTAATTACAACGTAGAAATCATAGTTTCTGATTTTGTTGGCAATAAATCTACCATAAAAATTCCAGTAAAAGGCGTTCAAAATAATGCTGTTTTTAGACAAGCAAAAGATACAACAGCTTATAAAGTTACAACAGGTAGTTTCCATAAATGGAGTAAAAAAGGAATTACAATTGCGTTTCCGAAGAATACGTTCTACAATGATATTTTTTTAGATTTTGACGTAAAAGATGGAATTGTAAAAATTCATAAACCTACAATTCCGCTGAACAAAAGCTACACCTTAACTTTTGACGTTTCTAAGTATACCGAGAAAGAAAAAAATCAATTATATATTGCCATGATTAATACTAAAAAATATTCATCATATCAAAATACCAGAAAGAAAACAGACAAATTCTACACGACAACAAAAACCTTAGGAAAGTATACTTTACTTACTGATGATACTAAACCCGGACTTTATTTAAAAAACTTTAAAAGTGGTGAATGGATTACGAAGCACAGTAAAATTATTGCCAAAATTTCTGATAAAGGAACTGGAATAAAATCGTACAGAGCAACTTTAGATGGAGAGTGGATTCTAATGGAATACGATTTAAAAAAGAGGCAAATTGTCTATCAATTTAAAGATAAAAAATTAATTGGCGTCAAACATCAATTAAAAATCGAGGTTGAAGACAATGTTGGAAATACGAATACATTAAATGCTACGTTTTATAAAAAACAATAACTTAGCAGCCTAAATACATCCTTTGTGAAAAAACTCTTACTTCTACTTCTTATCATTCCTGCTTTTGTTGTTTCACAAAACACAACCTCTATAAAAGGATACATAACCAACAAACAAAACACACCTATAAAAAACGTTTCGGTTAGTTTTAATATGAAAGGAACGGTTTCTAATGCTGATGGATATTATGAGTTAAGTATCCCTATCAGAAAAACCATCAGAATTACGTTCAGTCATGTTTCTTACAAAAAACATGTGAAAAAAATAACGCTAAGAAGCAATAGAATACTTACGTATTCTCCTATTTTAATTTCTTTAAACAACAAATTAAATGAAGTTGTTGTAAAGGATAAAAGAAATGAAGTAAAAGGAATAAAGACAATAGACATTGCCAAAGTAAAACGATTGCCTGGCGTAAATGCTGGAGTAGAAAACCTGCTAATGACTTTTGCTGGTGTAAATAACAACAACGAGCTAAGCACGCAATACAATGTTAGAGGTGGTAATTTTGATGAAAACCTTGTGTATGTAAACGGTATTGAAGTTTACAGGCCTTTTTTAGTCAGATCTGGGCAACAAGAAGGATTGAGTTTTATCAATTCAAACATGGTTCAGAATATTCATTTTTCTGCTGGTGGTTTTCAAGCCAAATATGGAGACAAACTATCATCTGTTCTTGATATTACCTATAGAAAACCTACTGAATTGAAAACCCAAGTAGCATTGAGTTTGGTTGGAGGAAGCATAACAATTGAAGGACAAACTAAAAACAAAAAAGGAAGCGGAATCATAGGGATTAGACACAGAAACAATAGTTTATTTGTCAATAGTAAACAGATAGAAACCAATTACAAACCTAGTTTTACAGACATTCAAGCATTTTTCAGTTATCAGCTAAACGATAAATTAAACATTGATTTTCTAGGTAATTTTTCTTTAAACAAATACAACTACACTCCTATTTCTCGTAGAACTCGCTTTGGAACTCTTACAAACCCTATTGAATTAATTGTTTTCTATAATGGACAAGAAAAAGACAGCTATTTAACAAGTTTTGGAGCTTTTAAAGCCGATTACAAACTCAACGAAGAAATAACACTAAACGCAACAACTTCATTATACAACACACAAGAAGAAGAATATTACGACATCTTAGCTTCGTATAATTTAGGTGAAGTTGATAGCAATTTAGGTTCAGAAAATTTTGGTGAAGTTGAATTTTCACAAGGAATTGGTTCTCAATTAAATCATGCAAGAAATGATTTAGATGCATTGATTGCTAATTTTCAATTGAAAGGAACCTATAAAAAAGAGAACAACCTACTAGAAGCCGGAATTAAATATCAGATTGAAGACATTAAAGACAGAATTATTGAGTGGGAAGTTATTGATTCTCTTGGTTTTTCGATTCGCCCACCACATCATTCAATAAATACACAACCATACGATTCTTATAAAGGAAGTATTACGCCCTACCAAAGTATTAGAGCAACCAATACTGTTTCCATACATAGAGTTTCAGGCTTTACTCAGTTTAGTAGGAAAGGTTTTATAAATGAACATCAAATTTGGTACAATTTAGGAATGCGTTTTCAAAGTTGGTCTGTAAAAGCAAATGGCATCGCTAAAAAAAGTCACTTTATTTTTAGCCCTAGAGCACAATTTGCCATCAAACCAGATTGGGATAAAGACATGTTGTTTCGTATTTCTGGCGGATTGTATTATCAACCACCTTTTTACAAGGAGTTAAAAGATAATTTAGGAGCAATTCACCCAGAAGTAAAAGCTCAAAAATCTATTCATGCTGTTCTTGGAAACGACTATAGCTTTACAATGTGGGAAAGACCATTTAAGTTAACAACAGAAGTGTATTACAAACATTTAAGCAATGTAAATCCATACACGGTAGATAATGTTCGTATTCGATATCAAGCCGCAAATAATGCAACTGCATATGCTACCGGAATTGATATTCGTTTAAATGGTGAATTTGTCCCTGGTAATGAAAGCTGGATCAGTTTGGGTTTATTAAAAACACAAGAAAACATTAACAATCAAGGATATATTGCGCGTCCTACAGATCAACGTTTTAAACTGGGAATTTTATTTCAAGATTACGTACCTAATTTACCAGATTTAAAAGCCTATTTAAACTTAGTATATAATTCTGGTGTTCCTGGCGGATCTCCAAGCTATGCAAACCCATATCAATTTCAGAGGCGTTTAAGTGCTTATAAACGTGCAGATTTAGGTATTTCTTATATTTTTATTGACAAGACTAAAGAAGCAACTTCTAGCTGGTTAAGTAACTTTAAAGAGCTGACTGTTGGGTTGGAATTATTTAACTTATTTGACATTAATAATTCAATCACCAATACTTGGGTGCGTGATGTGTATTCTAAAACTATGTATGGAATTCCGAATTACATGACTGGTAGAGTTTTGAATTTTAAACTCGGAATGCAGTTTTAGTTGCAATTGCATCACTTTTTAGTTCTCTTCTTTTTACTACCTTAGCAAGACTTGTTTGTTTACGAATACCTAACCAACTACAAGTCAACCAAAAACAATACATCATGAAAAAATTCTTACTAGTTTTTTTTACTGTCTCGCTTCTATATATTTCTTGTGAAAACGAAAAAAAAGCAGATATTACAACTGAAATTAATGCTATCGAAAGTGGACTACTTCCTATCTTTCAGGTTAAAGGAGATTCAACTATCACATACAATATATTAGACAGAATGGAACATTATAAAGTTCCTGGAGTAAGCATTTCTGTCGTAGAAAATGGAGAAATAAAATGGGCAAAAGGCTATGGAATCGCGAATACTGACTCAAAAACAAAAGTAGATGTAAACACTATTTTTCAAGCAGGTTCAATTAGCAAACCTGTAGCTGCTTTATCTGCATTAAAATTAGTTGAAGAAGGAAAGTTGGATTTGGACACAGATGTAAACACCTATTTGAAAGATTGGCAAATTCCTGCAAATAAATTTACTGCTACAGAAAAAGTAAGCTGCGGAGATTATTAACACATACAGCAGGAATGACCGTTCACGGATTCCCTGGTTACGAACAAAAAGATTCTTTTCCAACTATAAATCAAGTTTTAAATGGTCAAGGAAATACACCAAAGATATTTGTAGATACTATCCCAAATAGTATTTGGCGCTATTCTGGCGGTGGTTATACTTTAATGGAAAAGATTGTTGAAGACATCAGTAATCAAACGCTAGATGTGTACATAGCTGAAAACTTCTTAACACCTTTAGGAATGAACAAAAGTACCTATGAACAACCTTTAAGTGCTAAATATCATACGAATGCAAGTGCAGCTTATAATTCTAAAGGAGAAATTGCCGAAGGTTTTTGGAACAATTATCCTGAGCAAGCTGCAGCTGGCTTATGGACTACTCCAACCGATTTAGCAAAATACGCGATAGAAGTGCAACAAATACACGCTGGAAAAGAGAATGGAATCTTATCTAAAAAAACGATTGACCAAATGCTTACAAAGCATAAAAATAATTGGGGATTAGGTCCTTCTTTACAATGGGAAAAAGATTCGCTTATATTTAGACACGGGGGTAAAAATAGAGGTTTTACCAATGAATTAATTTCTTTTGCAAACAAAGGAAGTGCTGTAATTATTATGACAAATGCAGATAATGGTGGAAAATTAATAAGTGAAATACTTAGATCAATTTCTAAAAAATACAACTGGGGAATTAACAAGCAAAAGATTATCGAAACCATTGAAATTCCTATTGAAAAACTTAATAGTTTAACTGGGAAATACAAACTCAATTTTCAAGTAAATGGAATTGGCGATTATTTGATTGATGTAAAAATCGAAAACAATAAATTAATTGTGAATGACCCAAACAATGAAGAAATCAACATTTTAGCAGCAACAAAAGAATTGAATTTTATTGATTTAGCTTCTGGCGACACGATTAAGTTCACTAACACAGATGCATCTAAAACAGTGGTTTTTAACAATCGATTTACTTTTAACAAAATGGAAGACTAAGACTAGAAAAGGAACTATATTTTCAATTTTTCTAATAGTTGCTTTTTATAACTAATTCCTATTGGAATTTCTATCTCTCCAATTTCAACATCATTGACCGTGTACGCTGTGATTTTATCCGAATTTACAATATACGATCTATGAGTTCTCAAAAAATTAGAAGACAACTTCTGCTCAAACTCGCTTATTTTATCTTTGGTTACAATCGTTTTATCATGTAAATGAATGCGTATATAATCTTTTATACTTTCTACATAAAGTATTTCTGAAAAAGAGATTTTATGCTGTTTCTTATTAGAATTCACATAGATGAATTTAGAAACTTCTTGAGAGTCAGAAACTGTAATTATAGATGTATTCGTTTCAATGGTTTTAAAAAATTTATTTATCGCTTTAAAAAAACGATCAAATGAAATTGGTTTTAATAAATAATCTACCACTTCTAGTTCGTAGCTTTCTATTGCATATTCTCTATATGCTGTGGTAAAAATCACTTTTGGTGGATTACTCAACGATTTTAAAAACTCAATTCCAGTTAACAACGGCATCTGAATATCTAAAAAAATTAAATCTACAGATTGTGTTTTCAATACTTCAAACCCTTCTAAAGCATTATTACAAACAGCAATAATATTTAAGTTCGGAATATTTGCTACATGTGCTTCAATTAAAGCAGCAGCTAAAGGTTCATCGTCAATAATTATACAATTTACTTTCACTTTTATAGTAGTTGAATGTTTAGATTAACAAGATAAGATTCTTTTGTTTCTTTAATCTCAAAGACATGCTTCTCTGGATAAATTAAAGATAATTGATTTTTAATATTCCCCAAACCAATCCCTTTTTTAAAATTGGTTTCGTCTTCTTGAGCTTCCGCTGGTTTCGTGTTGTAAATTGAGAACTGCAATTCATTATTTTTAACCTTAAACTCAATGGCTATTTTTGGTGTCGAAATAGAACCACTAGCTCCGTGTTTAAAAGCATTCTCTATTAAAGACACCAATATTAATGGTGCAATTTGAGTTTGAAAAGAATCAATATTTTGATTAAAAACTACCTCTAATCGATCTCCATAACGCAACTGTTCTAAGTTTATGTAATTCTGAATTAATTGAACTTCTTCAGCGATAGTTACACGCTTAGAATTGCATTTGTACATCATATAATCTAACATCTCAGATAATTTTAATACTGTTTCTGAGGCCTTCTCTGATTTTTGTAATGTTAATACATATAAATTATTTAGCGTATTAAATAGAAAGTGAGGATGAATCTGCGCTTTCATAAAGTTTAGCTCTGCAATTACCTTTTCTTTTTGCAAAACTTCTTGCCGATTTTTTTCTTCGAACCGTTCTTTAATCAACTTGATGCTAACTACCGAGAAAACCGGTAAATACACTCTGTAAAAAAAGTCTTTATATAGTCTTTTTATATCTGTAGCGATTTCATAAAAAGATTCTTTTCTAAACGGAGGCTCTCTATATAATTCTTCAACAATATGAACCAACAACACTCTTGCTAGTATAGAAAACACATAAGTTCCAATTACAAATAAAAGCGTAAAACGAATGTATTTCTTTTGATATAAATACTTCGGATTCAAATAATAGATGATAAAATAAGAAGCTAATATTTGCGGAATCAGCAATATCAAATTTCGATTAAAGGACTTATACCAAGTATCATATCCGTTATACATCGCAATCGTATAACAAAGTAACAACAGCACCCAGAAAATGACATGAGTTAACCAGCGTTTTTGAAGAATTGCATTGATATAAGGTGTGAAAAAAGTATTCATAGGTCAAAAGTACAGAATAACTTGATTGGATTTAAATAATTAGATGAGTTTGCTTCTTTTACCCTCCAATTTAATGTTACAACCTATAAATTAAAAATAACTATTCAATTCACTTATTCATCATTCGTAAACTTAC
>JBLFXB010000074.1:0-10325 GCA_047611925.1 Polaribacter sp. | reverse complement strand
GGAAAGACTGGTGATAATTTAACACCAATTGATGCAGTAAAATTTGCATCTGCTTATGGCGCTTTTATTATTGAAAGAAATAAAAATAAAGAAAAAATTACTGTAGTTATAGGTAGAGATGCTCGTATTTCTGGGAAAATGATTTCTAGCTTGGTTGCAAACACACTAGTTGGTTTAGGAATTAATGTCGTTGATTTAGGTCTTTCTACAACACCAACAGTAGAGATTGCTGTTCCTTTAGAAAAAGCTGATGGGGGAATTATTTTAACTGCTTCTCACAATCCAAAACAATGGAATGCTTTAAAGTTATTAAACGAAAAAGGAGAATTTTTAAATGGAGCAGAAGGAGAGTTGATTTTAACCAAAGCAGAAAACGAAGATTTTAGTTTTGCAGCCGTTGATGATTTAGGAACATACACAAAAGATAGTAGTTATTTAAAGAAGCACATTCAAGAAGTTTTAAACTTAGAATTGGTAGATGTTGAAGCGATTAAGAAAGCCAATTTTAAAGTGGTAGTTGATGGTGTGAATTCTACTGGCGGAATCTTCATCCCGGCGTTATTAAAAGAATTAAATGTAGCATGTGTTGAGTTGTATTGTGAACCAAACGGAGAGTTTCCTCATAATCCAGAACCATTAAAAGAACATTTAACAGATATCTCTGAGTTAGTAGTAAAAGAAAACGCAGACTTCGGAATTGTGGTTGATCCAGATGTAGATCGTTTGGCATTAATCTCTGAAGACGGTTCTATGTTTGGAGAAGAATATACATTAGTTGCTTGTGCTGATTATGTATTAGGTAAATTAGGTGGCGGAAATACAGTTTCTAATTTATCTTCATCTAGAGCATTGAGAGATGTTACAGAAAAACATGGCGGAATCTATACTGCAAGTGCAGTTGGAGAAGTAAATGTTGTGATTGCAATGAAAGAAACCAATACTGTAATTGGTGGAGAAGGAAATGGAGGAATTATTTATCCAGCTTCGCATTATGGAAGAGATTCTTTAGTAGGAGTTGCCTTATTTTTATCGCACTTAGCAAAACAAGATAAATCTTGTAAAGAATTAAGAGATTCGTACCCTAGTTATTTTATGAGTAAGAACAAAATTCAGTTAACTCCGCAAATAAATGTTGATCAAGTATTGGAAACAATGGCTGCTAAATATCAACATGAAAATGTAAATATAATTGACGGTGTGAAAATTGATTTTTCAGAGGAATGGGTTCATTTACGTAAATCAAATACAGAGCCAATTATTAGAATTTATACAGAAAGCACATCACAAGAAAGTGCTGATGCGTTAGCAAAAAGATTTATAAAAGAGATTGAAGATGTTATTGCATAAGAAAAAAATAAAAATTGTAACAGCAATTGTATTATTGCTTGTTAGTGGGAAAATGGTTTCCCAAGAACCGGTTAATGAAAAAATCACAAATAAAGGAAAGTTTTTTGCGTATTGGGGCTGGAATAGAGGAACGTATTCTAATTCTGACATCCATTTTAAAGGAGAGAACTATGATTTTACATTATCAGATGTAACAGCAAACGATAGACCAACAAAGCTTGGGTTAAATCCATATTTTAGATTAGATCGAATTACAATTCCGCAAACAAATTATAGAATTGGGTATTTTTTTAAAGAAAACTACACCATTTCTATAGGGGCAGATCATATGAAGTATGTGATGAATGAGGATCAAAATGTGGTGATAAACGGAAGTATAAATACAGGTTCTATTTATGATAAAGTGTACAATAATGAATCTATTAAGCTGGTAGAAGAGTTTTTAGCTTTTGAGCACACAGATGGGTTGAATTATATCAATGTGGAATTGAAACGTTTTGATGATTTTAGTTACTTATTTGGGATAGATTCGAAAAATTTTCAATTAAATTTAACAGAAGGAATAGGCGCTGGGTTTTTATTTCCGAAATCAAACATAAAACTATTGAATAAAGAAAGGTATGATGAATTTCATGTAGCTGGTTGGGGAGTCTCTGCTAGTGTTGGAGTAAATATTACCTTCTTAAAGCATTTTTTTATACAGTCTGATGTGAAAGCAGGGTATATAAGAATGTCAAATATTAGAACAACAAAAAGCACATTAGATTCTGCTTCACAGAGTTTTTCTTTTATAGAGAATATAATTATGTTCGGAGGAAGGTTTAGATTATTTTAATTACATATAAAATGGAATCATTAGAGAAATATTTCAGTCAATTTAGAAACAACATTGTAGGTGTTGATCAGACATTTGAGTCTCCTTATGGAATACAAAATTTAGTGTATACAGATTGGACAGCTAGTGGAAGATTGTATCGACCAATTGAAGAAAAATTGTTAAACGATTTTGGGCCGTTTGTTGCAAATACACATACAGAAACTTCTACTAGTGGAGCTGCGATGACATTAGCATATCACGAAGCTAGAAACATAATTAAACGTCATGTAAACGCAAGTGATAATGATGTTTTAATTACAGAAGGCTCTGGAATGACTGGTGTTGTAAATAAATTTCAGAGAATCTTAGGGTTAAAAGTGAATGAAAGCTTAAAAGAGTATACTACAATTCCAGATGAAGTAAGACCTGTGGTTTTTGTATCTCATATGGAGCATCATTCTAATCAGACATCTTGGTTGGAAACAATTGCAGATGTTGTTGTGATTCCTTGTGATGATTTTGGATTAATTTGTTTTAAAAGCTTTGAAAGAGTACTTAAAGAAAATGAACATAGAAAAATTAAAATAGCCTCTATTACTTCTTGTTCTAATGTTACCGGAATAAAAACAGACTATCATAGAATTGCAAAAATAATTCACGCGCATAACGGGCTGTGTTTTGTAGATTTTGCATGTTCTGCACCGTATGTAGATATTGACATGCACCCAGAAGATACAGATGCGTATTTAGATGCAATTTTCTTTTCTCCACATAAATTCTTAGGAGGGCCAGGAACATCAGGAGTGTTGATTTTTAATAAGAAATTATATAAAAATTTGGTACCAGACAATCCTGGAGGAGGAACCGTAAGTTATACAAATCCTTGGGGTGGTCACGATTATTTTGATGATGTAGAAACGCGTGAAGATGGAGGAACGCCTGCTTTTTTACAAGCCATTAAAATTGCATTGTGTGTGCAGTTGAAAGAAAAAATGGGAACGGATAAGATTCATGATAGAGAAGAGGAAATCAATGCTAAATTATTTACGTGTTTAGAGTCGATAGAGAATGTAACTATTTTAGCCCCTACACATAAAGACCGTCTTGGGATCTTTTCATTTTATGTTAAAGATGTACATTTTAATCTAATAGTTAAGTTGTTAAATGACAGATTTGGTATTCAAACTCGCGGTGGATGTTCTTGCGCAGGAACCTACGGACATTTTTTGTTAAATGTAGATCAGCAAACATCTAAGGCAATAGGAAAACAAATAATTGAGGGTTGTTCTGTAGAAAAACCAGGTTGGGTTCGTTTGTCTATTCACCCAAGTATTACGGATGCAGAAGTAGACTTTATTTGCGTTGGTTTAAAGGCTGTTTGTGAGAATGTTAAAGAATGGAAGCAAGCGTATGATTACGACGCTGTAAATAATGATTATAAGCACAAAACATTTAATTCGATAGAAAAAGAATTAGTTAAAAAATGGTTTGCTAACTAATAAAAAAACCTTGCGTTTGTGCTGAGTTTATTTCAGTAACTCAAGGTTTTTTTATTTTGGTGCTTTATCCTTATGTTTAAAACGTTTGTGAGACCATAAGTAGTAATTCGGTTGCTTATGTATATGCGCTTCCGTTAAGCGCAAATAAGTGTCTGTTATGGTGTTTTTATCAAGTGTATTTGGTGCATCAGTTATCAATTCAAATTCAGATTCATAATACCCTCTTTTTATTTTTGTAGTACTCATGTTCACTACAGCAAAATCAAACTTTTTAGAAATCATTTCTGCTCCAGTAAATATTGGAACGTTTACGTTTAAGAACTCCGTCCAGTATTGATTTTTTTGTATTTGTGGAGATTGATCACTAACTAAAAGGTATAATCCTTGTTTTTGTTGCTTAACGTTCTTTACAATTTCTTTGATAATCTCTGTAGATTTTAAGCATTTCATGCCAAATTTACTTCTAGATTCTTTAATTAAGTTTTCAAAATTCTTATTCTGAATTTTAGTATAAGAAGTATAACAATCAATTTTTGAAACTAAAGGCATTCCAACAACCCACTCCCAATTTCCGTAATGAGAACTAACTAATAAGATGCTCTTACCGTTGTCATATAATTTATCAAGTAACTGTATGTTTTTATAAGTATATCTTTTTTTTATACTTTCTTCAGAAATTGTAATTGCTTTAATGGCTTCAATTAATGAGTCTACAAAATGCTTAAAAAAACGTTTTTGAATTTTAATGAGGTCTTTTTTGTCTTTATCGGGATACGCCAAACTTAAATTATCTAGAACAACTTTTTTCCGATACCCAATTACATAGAAGAAAAGTAGATACACAACATCAGATACTATGTACAATATTCTAAAAGGTAATTTTGAAAATATCCAAATTATTGGAAAGGCTAAGTAAAAAACGAGTTTATGCATGTTTATATATCAGCTGCAAATATCGGATATAATTTTATGATATAGAAGTCAATCTATTAGATAGTTTTGCGTTAAGTTTGTAAGTAAATATATTAGCAAGAATGAATCGATTTGTATTAGGAATTATTATCGCCAACGTTTTAATATCTATGAAAGGATTTAACGAGTACTCTTTTTTGGATAAGTATAAATTCCAGGTTGGAAAAATATTAAACGGAGAAAAAGTAAGGATGTTTACTTCTGGCTTTTTACATGTTGATTGGATGCATTTAATCTTTAATATGTATGCATTGTATTTATTTGGAGAAATTGTAGCTAATATCTTGGAGGTGACTAGTTTCTTGGTAATCTATGTAGGTAGTTTGTTGGCAGGAAATATGTATTCGTTGTTTTATCATAAAGCAGAACCATATTATAGTGCTGTTGGTGCTTCTGGAGCAGTTTCTGGAATTCTATACAGTGCGATTTTATTATATCCAAATATGACATTAATGCTATTTCCTTTACCAATTCCAATACCCGCATATGTGTTTGGTGTAGGATATTTGTTGTACTCTATTTACGGAATGAAAAAACAATTAGGAAATGTTGGTCATTCTGCTCATTTAGGCGGTGCAATTGGTGGGTTTGTAATTACATTATTGCTTTTTCCAGGGTTAATATCTGAGCATATAGAAATGGTTGGTTTATTGGCAGTGCCAATTGTTTTATTGTTGCTTTTCGGAAGTAAATTACAGAAACTATAAGGCATAAAAAAACCGAAACATTTGTTTCGGTTTTTTTGAGCGAAAGACCAGGTTCGAACTGGCGACATTCAGCTTGGAAGGCTGACGCTCTACCAACTGAGCTACTTTCGCGTTGTATAGAGATGCAAAGATAGTAGCATTCTTTGATTCTACAAGGGTTTTTTATGAAAAATTAATATTTTTTTTTGTCATCACCTGTAACTTTCAGAAAATGAAACCCATAGGTGTAAACCCTTCGTTATAATAGAAATTTGGTGACTTTGTGTTGCTTGCTTAGTGGTTTAATTCAATAGCTTCATATCCTTTAGGTTTTGTGTATTCGTATATTTAATTAAGTAATTGTTTATTAGTGTATTGTCTTGTTAAAAATTTATCAATAATTAGATAATGGGAGCAATATTTTTACCAATATATTACCTTAATCTATGTCAGAGGATAGCAGCACCAATTTGCTTATTTATCAGTAAAAATAACAATACATTCCTAATTGAGATAATTAACCAGCTCTAAAACGCGTTCTTTTAATTATTGAGCAAGAGTTTTTGTGTTTGTTTTTTGCGAAAAAGGAATAATAGTTAACATATTTTCTTTTCCAATTAGATGTACCTCAATATGTATTAAATTGTATTTTTAACAAAAATAAAAACTACAGAATAGTTATGGTAGTGATAAAACAGATTTCTGCAGAAGAAACGTATGCTATTAGATTAGAAACTTTACGTAACGGGATTGATTTACCAGTTCAGTTTTCTGGAGATTTTGATTCAGAGACCTTTCATTTAGGCGTTTTTGAAGATGATGAGTTAAAAGGGATTTCTAGTTTTATGAAAACTACAAATGAGCTATTTGATACACCACAATATCAATTAAGAGGAATGGCAACTTTGCCAAATGCAAGGGGCAAGGGGTTTGGGAAGCTAATGCTCCAATATTCTTTCAGTCATTTAAGAGAGAATAAAATCAATACTCTTTGGTGTAATGCGAGAGAAATTGCTTTAGATTTTTATCTCAAGGAGGGTTTTTTAGAAAAAGGAGTCTCTTTTGAAATTCAGCAGATTGGTATACATTACAAATTGTATAAAAAAATAATGTGCGATAACATAAAAAGATAAATCAATAACTGCTGAGTATAAATTTTTTAGTGGATGGATTACAGAAGAACGGATTATAACGGCAATATATACGAGTTTAAAAAAGTAAATATTTTACCATTTATCGATTAGAAAGTACCGTTGAACTAAGCTTATTTTCCTTTTATCTAAATAAACTAACTGTTTAATTATTTTTTTTAATTTTTACAGCTAACATAAAAGTTGCCTTACATGAAAAAATTATCCCTACTTATAATTGATGACGATGAAATAGAAAGAATGAAATTTAAAAGGGTTTGCGAGAAATGGAAGTATCCTCTTACTATTTTAGAAGCTAAAAATGGTGAGGTAGCATTGGAGATATTAAAGAATAAGGATTCCTTACCTCATTTAATTCTACTAGATTTAAATATGCCAAAAATGAATGGTGTAGAGTTTTTAAGAATTTTGAAGCTAAAAGAATCACTAAAATATATTCCAATTGTTATCATGTCTAGTTCTAACTATGAAAAAGATGTAAAAGAATGTTATAAATTAGGAGCTGCAGGGTACATTATTAAACCTTTACATTTTGTAGATTATTCAAACAGAATTGTATCTTTATTAAATTATTGGACTAATAATGAGTTGGCTATAGAAGATTGATATTAAAGGTATTGTTTTTACAGAATTTTTAGAATTGGTTGAAGATAAATTTGGTCTAGAGGTTGTAAATAAAATTATAGAAGAATCTAATTTGGAATGATATATTACTCTTCAAAATCTATCTATTCTTTTGCTTTAGGTCTTATGAAAAAGACATTTGAGCATTACACTCTTTAGCAACAATAATATTTGATTTACTTAAGTCTGATTGATCTGAAGTTAAATTTACCATTTTAAGATATGAGCAATGAAAAAATCAACAGATTAAAAAAAACATTAGAGAGAGAGAAAACTGCCAGAAAGAAAGCAGAAGCTATTCTCGAGGAAAAGGTATTAGATTTATTTAATATTACTGAAGAATTACAATATACCAATGAAAGTTTGGTGAAAGTAATAGATGAACAAGAAAATCAAATAAAAAATTTCTTCCTATCAGTTTTAGATTCTTATATCTTGATGGACTTATTTGGTAATGTTTTGAAAATGAATGATACCGCTGTTAATTTTTTTGGTTTTGATGCCAATAAAGAAAAATTCAATGTAGTTGATATTATTTATAAAAAGGATCTAGAATATGCCATGACTTCTTTTTATAAACTGATAGAAGAAGGGAAATTTCTTAATTACCAAGCACGTATTTACACCAAATCTAAAAAGGTGAAATGGGTGCAAATCAACTCAAGTATTGTGTATAATAAGAAAGGGGTTGCTATTTTTGCTCAAGGGATTGTCAGAGATATTACCCAAGAAAAGAACAATCAAAAAAAATTTAACGAACAAACAAGACAATTAAATGCCATTGTTGATAATTCATCATTAGGAATTGCTCTAATCGAGGATGGAAAAATTATTAAAACGAATAAGGCCATACAATATGCTTTAGGTTATAGAGAAGAAGAGTTAATTAAAATGGAAGTAAGTGATATCACATTACCTCAAGATTCTGAAAATTTTTATGAACATATATATAAGCTAAATTCAGGGGAAATAGATCGTTTTTCAATACATAAAAGATATAAAACAAAAAATGGAAAGTTGCTCTGGGGAAGAACCAATGTTACTAACGTTAAAGATGATCAGGATAAAATTAAGTATCAAGTAGCGATGGTAGAAGATTTGACAGAAGAGTTAAAGAAAGGAGCTTTGTTAGAAGCATTAAATAGTTTAATGTCATCAATTCTAGGGAAGACAAATATTCATGAAATTGCTTGGGAAATTACAAAAAACACCATTGGTTTATTAGGATTTGAAGATTGTGTCATTTATCTTTTAAACAACGAAACAAATTACTTAATTCAAATAGCTGCATTTGGAGATCTAAAATCATCCAATGGTGCTGTTATTGATAAAATTGAAATACCATTAGGACAAGGTATTGTTGGTACAGTGGCAAAAACTGGTATTCCAGAAATCATTAAAGACACAAGTAAAGATTCACGTTACATTGTAGATGATATGACTCGTTATTCTGAGATTTCTGTGCCTATTATTGCTGAAGGAGAGATTATAGGAGTCATAGATTCTGAGCACTCTAGCAAAAATTTTTTCACAAAAAATCATTTAAAAACATTGCAGACTATAGCAAACCTTGCGGCTACACAACTTAAAAACGCATTGAATTTAGAATTGAAACACATTGCAGAAAAAGAAAAAGAGCAGGTATTAAAAGACCTTAGAAAAAGTAACGCAGAATTAAATGATTTTGCACATGTAGTCTCCCATGATTTAAAATCTCCACTTAGAAGTATGAATGCGTTAATTTCTTGGATACAAGAAGATTACGTAACATTTTTAAATCAAGATGAAGAGAGTCATTTTGATATGTTGATTAAGAAAGTTGACAAAATGGATCATTTGATTAATGGAATTTTAAAATACGCGAGTGTAGATAAAGTGCAAAAACAAGTGAAGAGCATAGATTTAAATACAATTGTTACAGATCTTTTAGAAACTATATTTATTCCATCACATATAAAAATTGAAGTTAAAAAGGAACTTCCAGTTGTAAAAGGAGATAAATTTAGATTAAAACAATTGTTTCAGAATTTATTGAGTAATGCGATAAAATACACTGATAAAGATCAAGGTTTAGTAGTAATTGACTGTGTTTCTGATGGTATTTATTGGAAATTTAGTGTGCAAGATAATGGAATAGGTATTGATGAAAAGTATTTTAAGAAAATTTTTAAAATATTTCAAGTACTAGAAGAAGGAGAGAACTCTACAGGGGTGGGGCTTTCAATTGTTAAGAAAATTACAGAATTTTATAAAGGTGAAATATGGTTAGAATCATCAAAAGGTTTAGGAACTATATTTTATTTTACATTACTTAAATAGTTATGGAAGAACCCAATAGAAAATATTTAGAACAACTATCTGATGGTGATGCCTCATTTGAAAATCAACTTATATCAATTATCAAAAAAGAATTTCCAGTTGAGGTCTTAGAGTATCAAAATAGTATAAAATCAAATGATTTTTTAAAGACTGCAGATAATGTGCATAAGTTAAAGCATAAAATTAGTATATTCGGGCTAGAAAAAGGGTATGAGATAGCTGCTGAGTTTGAAAAAGAATTAAAAAATGGAATGAAAATTCAACAAGTTTCTTTTGATGAAATTCTGAATCAGATAACTTTATACTTGAATACAATTTAAAGTCCCCAGCGAGATATGAAAAGTTTAATTATTGATGATGATGCAACTGCAAGATTAATTGTAAATAAGCTTTGCTCTAACGTTGATGAAGTTGAAGTTGTAGAAGAGTTTTCAAATGCAATAGATGCAATTAAGTTTTTAAATTCCAATACTGTAGATGTTATCTTTTTAGACATACACATGCCATCATTTTCTGGGTTTGATTTTATTAAAACACTTAAAGACCCTCCTAAAGTTATTTTAATAACTTCTGATAGAAACTTTGCACTTGATGCTTTTGAGTATGATTGTGTAGTAGATTACTTGGTTAAGCCTATTGACTTAGAAAGGTTTAAAAAATCTATTGATAAGCTTTCTGCTTTTAAAAATAAACAGTTAATTAACGCAATTCAACCTTCTTCAGAAAGCTCTGTGAATGATTTATATGTTAATATAGATAGAAGATTGATTAAAATTAATATTCCAGATATTTATCTTATTGAAGCCAAAGGAGATTACATTAAAATAAAAACAGAAAATACAAACCATATAGTACATTCTACACTAAAAAAAATAGAAAGGAAGTTGCCTCATGATATGTTTTTAAAAAT
>JBLFXB010000073.1:0-10524 GCA_047611925.1 Polaribacter sp. | reverse complement strand
GCTAAATATTCAGCTGTTCCTTTTGCATTTGGCTGCATTGCCTCTTTTCCTTCTTCCCAGTTTGCAGGACAAACTTCTCCGTGAGATTGTAAGTGTGCATATGCATCAATTAAACGTAAATATTCGTTTACATTTCTACCAATTGGCATGTGATTGATTCCTTCATGAAAAACCACTCCTTCTTCGTCAAGCAAATACGTAGCTCTATATGTTACATTATCTCCTTCAACTTGAATTGTTTGAGTTTCCTCATCAAAAGTTTCGTTAGTAATATCTAAAATACCTAAGATTGATGATAAGTTACGGTTGCTATCTGCTAAAATTGGGTATGTAACACCTTCAATTCCACCATTATCTTTCGCTGTACTTAACCAAGCAAAATGTACTTCTGCAGTATCACAAGAAGCTCCAATTACCAATGTATTTCTTTTCTCAAATTCAGAAACAGCTGCTTGAAAAGCATGCAATTCAGTTGGACAAACAAAAGTAAAATCTTTTGGATACCAGAATAATACTACTTTTTTCTTATTGTTAACTGCTTCTTCTAATACGTTAATTTGAAACGTATCTCCCATATCGTTCATTGCGTTTACAAATAAATCTGGAAATTTTTTACCAACTAATGTTGCCATACTTTTTTATTATTTTAAAATTGTTAACTGTTTTTCAAGCGGCAAATATAGCTTGCAAAATCTTAGTGTTGGCAAAAAAGTTAATGATAACTTTTTATATGCATATCAACTTTATCTATAGCAACAAGCACATAAAATTAAATTCGATTATTTCAGCACAAAGAGCATCCAATTCAAACTAAAAGCTATAAAATTTAACTATGGTTAAATAAAAAATATAGATAAAAATTATTCAAATATTTCTTGTAAATTTGAACAGATCAAACCTTAAAATACTTAAAACATGGATAGTTATAATGATAGTGATATCAGTAAATGCCCATTTATGGGCGGAACACAAAACCAAACAGCAGGAAGCGGAACAGGAAATAGAGATTGGTGGCCTAACGAATTAAAATTAAATATTCTACGTCAGAATGCACAAAAATCAAATCCTATGGGAGAAGATTTTGATTATTCGAAGGCGTTTAGCAGTATTGATTATACAGAACTTAAACAAGATGTTATTTATTTAATGACCAATTCTCAAGATTGGTGGCCAGCAGATTATGGTCATTATGGTCCATTTATGATTCGTATGGCTTGGCATAGTGCTGGAACTTACCGTGTTGGAGATGGTAGAGGTGGTGCTAGTACAGGAACACAACGATTTGCACCTTTAAACAGCTGGCCAGACAATGGGAATTTAGATAAAGCTCGCTTGTTATTATGGCCGGTTAAAAAGAAATATGGAAATAAAATTTCTTGGGCAGATTTAATGATTCTTGCAGGAAATTGCGCATTAGAATCTATGGGTTTTAAAACTTTTGGTTTTGCTGGTGGTCGTGAAGATATTTGGGAACCAGAACAAGATGTGTATTGGGGAAGTGAAACGGAATGGTTAGGAAATGATGCACGGTATGCAGATGGAAATTTAGAAAGCGATTTAGGGGCTGTTCATATGGGGTTAATTTATGTAAACCCAGAAGGACCAAATGGAAAACCAAATCCAATTGCTTCTGGTATTGACATTAGAGAAACCTTTGGAAGAATGGCAATGAATGATGAAGAAACAGTTGCGCTAATAGCAGGTGGACACACTTTTGGAAAAGCACATGGAGCTGCAAGTCCAGATGAATATATCGGTTCAGAACCTGCAGGTGCCTCTATTGAGGAAATGAGTACTGGTTGGAAAAACACTTTTGGAACTGGTGTTTTAGATGACACGATAACAAGTGGAATTGAAGGTGCATGGACACCAAATCCTACAACTTGGGATCATGATTATTTTGATGTTTTATTAAATTACGATTGGGAACTAACAAAAAGTCCTGCTGGTGCACATCAATGGAAACCAACTGCTGTTTCAAATGCAAAAAAAGCGCCAAAAGCTGGTGATGCCAATGGTAATCAATCATTAATGATGACAACCGCTGATATGGCTTTAAAAATAGATCCCGCATATTTAGAAATCTCTAAGCGTTTCCATAAAGATCATAAAGCTTTTGAAGAGGCATTTGCTAAAGCTTGGTATAAGCTAACACATAGAGACATGGGGCCAACTTCACTGTATTTAGGACCTGAAATTCCTAAGGAAGAATTAATTTGGCAAGATGCTATTCCTGCAGGAGTAAAACTTTCTGACACAGAAATTTCTAGCTTAAAAGCAACTATTCTTGCTTCTGGATTATCTGTTTCTCAATTAGTAACTACCGCTTGGGCATCTGCTTCTACTTTTAGAGGTTCTGATAAACGAGGTGGAGCAAATGGTGCACATATTCGTTTACAACCGCAAAAAAGTTGGGCTGTAAACAATCCGTATGAATTAAATAAGGTATTAACTGTTTTTGAAGGAGTTCAAAAAGGGTTTAATGGAACCGTTTCTATAGCAGACTTAATTGTATTGGGGGGATCTGTTGGTATAGAGGAAGCAGCCAAAAATGCCGGACACAATGTTACTGTAGCGTTTACCTCGGGAAGAGGAGATGCTTCACAAGAGCAAACTGACATCGTTTCTTTTGGTTATTTACAACCAAGAGCAGATGGGTTTAGAAATTTCATTAAAAAAAATCTAAAACTAGCAGCTGAAGAATTATTAGTTGATAAAGCAAACTTATTAACGCTTTCTACTCCAGAAATGACTGTTTTAATTGGTGGACTAAGAGTCTTAGGCACAAATTATGATGGATCTAATCATGGTGTATTTACAAATAATATAGGTTCACTTTCTAATGATTTCTTTACAAACGTTTTAGATCTTAGTACCACTTGGAAAGCAACTTCTAGTGATGACATTTTATTTGAAGGTAGAGATCGTAGCTCTGGTAAAATTAAATTTACAGGAACTAGAGCAGACTTAATATTTGGGTCAAATACCGAGTTAAGAGCCATTGCTGAAGTATACGGTTCTGACGATGCTAAAGAAAAATTTGTAACTGATTTTGTTTCAGCTTGGACTAAAGTGATGGATTTAGATCGTTTTGATTTAAAATAAAACACAACAGGTTAAAACACAAAAAGGTGATCAATTTATTTTGATCACCTTTTTTTATCTATTTTTATGAAGCAGCTACTTATTTGCTAGCAAATAAATGTACATCTTTTTTAGAAACTTCTTTTTCTCCAAGGATAATTAAGCGCTCTACTACATTACGTAATTCACGTATGTTACCTGTCCAATCATATTTTTGTAATAACTGTATTGCATCATTAGAAAAGGCTTTTTTTGCACCACCTTGTTCATCTGCTATTTTCTGAGAAAAGAAATCCACCAATAAAGCAATGTCTTCTCTTCTATCATTTAAGGAAGGAACCTTTATTAAAATCACAGCCAATCGGTGGTATAAATCTTCTCTAAATCGTCCCTCTGCAATTTCTTTTTTCAATTCTTTGTTTGTTGCAGCAACTACACGCACATCAACTTTAATATCCTTGTCAGAACCAACTCTAGAAATTTTACTTTCTTGCAAAGCACGCAATACCTTTGCTTGGGCAGACAAACTCATATCTCCTATTTCATCCAAAAAAATCGTTCCGCCATTTGCAGCTTCAAACTTTCCTGCTCTATCTTTATTCGCTCCCGTAAAAGATCCTTTTACATGCCCAAACAATTCACTCTCTATCAATTCAGATGGAATCGCAGCACAATTTACTTCAATCATCGGTGCTTTACAACGATCAGATTTTTCATGCAACCAATGTGCTACTAATTCTTTCCCTGTTCCGTTTGGCCCAGTAATTAAAACTCTTGCATCTGTTGGAGCTACCTTTTCTATAATTTCTTTAATGTGAGTAATTCCACTACTCTCACCAATCATTTGATAACTCTTACTAACTTTTTTCTTTAATCTTTTATTTTCAACAACCAGTTCTTTTCTATCCAATGCATTGCGCACGGTATTTAATAATCGGTTTAAATCTGGTGGCTTAGAAATATAATCGAAAGCTCCTAAACGCATTGTATTTACTGCGGTTTCCAGATCACCATGACCAGAAATCATAACAATCGGAGTTTCAGGTTTAATCTTCTTTGCTTTTTCTAATACCTCAACGCCATCCATTTTCGGCATTTTAATATCGCAAAAAACCAAATCATAATCATTGTTCATGATCATTTCAATTCCCTGTAAACCGTCTTCTGCTTCCTCAACGTTGTAAGCATCGTTTTCTTCAGAAATGATCTTATTTAAGACTCTTCTAATTGCTGCTTCGTCTTCTATTATTAATATTTTTGACATTCTTATGAGTTTTTATCTATGATATGTATATCTCTTTGTGGAAAAGGAATACTAATTTCATGTTCTCTAAATAATCCATCTATTTCAAAGCGAATATCACTTTGTATTACTTTTACTTCAAAACTATTATTCAACGAAAAAGCGACTCTAAAATTCAATGAACTTTCACCAAAATCAGAAAAAAACACGATCGGTTTTGTACTTTTCAAAACTGATGAGTGACTATTTACAGCTTCTAACAATAATTTCTTCACCAATTGAACATCACTTCCATACGCTACGCCAATTTCTACAGACGCCCTAGTCTCTTCTCCGTTTGCTGTCCAATTATACAATGTATTTGTTAAGTATAAATGATTTGGTATAATCATTACTTTATTATCTATTGTTACTGCTCTAGTAGTTCGTAAATTAATTTCCTCTACACGACCAATTTTCCCTTCTAGCTCAATAATATCTCCTGCATGTACAGTTTGATCTACCAAAATGAATATTCCCGAAATAATATCCTGGAACAAGGTCTGCAAAGCCAAACCAACTCCAATTAACAGTGCTGCAGAAGCGGCAAAAACAGCAGTAACATTCACTCCAGAGGTATTCAATGTTACTAGAAAAATAACAACATATGCTAACCATTTTAAATAATTAAATACTGAAATAAATTTAGCTTTATCATTAACTGGTAATTTTCTTGTGATGACTGTTCTTAATAATTTTAATATAAATCCAGTAAGAATTAAAGCAATAATTAGCACCAAAACTGCCAAAACACTTACCTGTATCTTTTCTCCAAAAGAAAATGTATAATTTAAAATTTCTTTAATTTTTTCCATGCTTATAGATATCTGTTTATCCTTTATATTTTAACCACTTCCATAAATCTTTATACGTTGGTTTTTTACCATACATTAAAATCCCTACTCTGTAAATTTTAGCTGCCAACCAAACCATAAATACAAAGGTACCCAATAATAATGTCATAGAAATTGCTATTTCATACCAAGGCACTCCAAAAGGAACTCTCATTAACATCACTATTGGTGATGTAAAAGGAATCATAGAAAAAATAGTAGATACAGGTCCGTGAGGATCACTAATTACTGTTGCAAAACCAATATAAACTCCTAAAATTAATGGCAACATAATAGGCAACATAAATTGTTGCGTATCGGTCTCATTATCTACAGCTGCTCCAACTGCTGCAAATAAAGAACTGTATAAAAAGAATCCGCCTAAGAAGTAAAATATAAATAGAACAAAAATGGTTACTAATGGCAATCTAAAAAACTCTTGAACCACTTTTTCTATAGCGCCATTTCCTGCAGCTTCTTTCATCGCTGCAATTTGTTCTGGTGATAACTTTGATGCTTGTACCTCTGTCATCTCAACTCCAAAAATGGATGAAGAAACAATACTAATTATGAATAAAATAACCCCCCAAATAAAGAATTGCAACAATCCTGCTGAAGCATTCCCTATAATCTTACCTAACATTAACTGGAATGGTTTTACTGATGACACAATAATTTCAACAATTCTGCTTGTTTTCTCCTCAATAACACTTCTCATTACAGACGTTCCATAAAGGATAACAAACATCATTAACATATAACCTGCTATAAACCCGACTCCAATTTTCAATCCATTAATCAACTTTGAAGATTCTTCTCCAGAGAAGTTATACATTTTAATATCTGATGCTATTCGTGAAGCTTTTATTTTCTCTAAATCGATTCCGAATTGATCTAATTTCAGATTTCTTAATTTCGCTTCTACTTTGTTTTCTAGATTCCCAATAACGGACATACTCGGAGAATCTTTTGAATAAAATTCAATTGAGTTTGCCAATGTTTCTAAATCCTCTTTTTCAGGAATATATAAAACGCCGTAATAATCACCTTCTTCAACTTTCTTTTTGGTTTCTTCAATACCTAAAGCTGTATAGTCTAAATATTGAACTGTTTTAGAATCTTTAAAATCTTCTTTTGAAAACAACTTATAGTCATCTACATATATTATTTCCTTAACACTTTCGTCATTTTTTTTACTTAGAAAGAATACTAAAAATCCGACTCCAACCATTAATAAAGGACTTAAAAAAGTCATTACTATAAATGATTTATTTTTTACTTTTGCTAAGAACTCTCTTCTGATTATTAATTTTAACTTCTTCATGGCTTAGCTATTTTTGTTTACGGCTTGAATAAAAATATCGTTTGCACTAGGCACAATTTCTAAAAAGTGTTGTACATCTCCGTGGTTGGTTAACATTGAAAACAAGTTATTTGGAGACTCCCTTTTTGGTATTTTCACATTTAAGGTTAGTCCTTCATCAAGCATTCTAAAATCTGTCGTTGAAACTTCAAAATTCTGATTTAGAATCTTTTCTATTTCTGATGAGTTATTCGTTTTTAATCCAATTTGGAAGGTATTACTTCTATATTCACGTTTGATATCGTCTAACTTTCCGTCAACAATCTTGTTTGACTTATCAATTAAGGCAATATAATCACACATTTCTTCAACAGATTCCATTCTATGTGTAGAAAATATAATCGTTGCACCTTCATCTCTTAATTGTAATATCTCCTTTGCAATCAATTGCGCATTAATTGGGTCAAAACCAGAAAAAGGCTCATCAAAAATCAATAATTTAGGCTGGTGTAAAACGGTCACAATAAATTGCACTTTCTGAGCCATTCCTTTAGACAATTCTTCTATTTTTTTATCCCACCAAGCTCCAATATCAAATTTATCAAACCAATACTTTAATCGCTTTTTTGCTTCACTTTTACTCAATCCTTTTAATTGTGCCAAGTACAAAGCTTGCTCTCCAACCTTCATGCTTTTATACAAACCACGTTCTTCAGGTAAATACCCTATATGCTCAACATCATTTGGCACTAACGGTTTACCTTCTAACAAAATAGTTCCACTATCTGGTAACGTAATTTGATTTATGATCCGAATTAATGATGTTTTTCCTGCCCCATTTGGCCCTAAAAGACCAAAGACACTTCCTTTTGGTATTGCTAAGGATATATCATTTAACGCTGTAAAGTCACCATAGGTTTTTACTACGTTTTTAATTTCTAATAAGTTATTCATTCAATTTTGGTTGATATTTAAATAAAGGTTGATTTCTTCAAAAAACAAAATTAAGCATTATTCTAACAAATACCCTTTTATTGCTCTATAGCTATCTATTAGTAACTTTAATTCACCTTTAGTTACAGTTACTTTTAACTTAATTTACTATGCACGCATAATTTATTTGTAATTTACTATGCATGCATAATAAATTTAACTATCTTTGACACAATGGATAAAGACAAATCGATAGATCATCAGTTAAGAGCTACATGGCAAGCAGTTGCAAAACTGTATAATGAGCAAGCTGCAAAACACAATAGTACAATGGCAACAGCATTTGTTTTGTTAAACATAGATTACGACAACGGAACTCCATCTACAGCATTAGGCCCTTTAATGGGAATGGAGCCAACAAGTCTCTCTAGAATATTAAAATCTATAGAAGATAAAGGAGCAATTAGCAGAACTAAGAATCCTGATGATGGCCGTGGAGTATTGATTAAATTAACTGATTACGGAAAGGAAATGAGAGAAATCTCTAAAAAATCAGTTATTCAATTCAATACCGTAATTAGAGAAAACATAACATTAGAAGAGTTAGAATCTTTTTTTAAAGTTACCAACACAATAAATAAATTAATAGCAGACAAAATGATTTATGCTAAATCAAAATTGAAAGCTTAATACATTACACAAATGACTAGAAGAATTAAAAAAGTAGCTATCATTGGTTCTGGTATTATGGGAAGCGGAATTGCTTGTCATTTTGCTAATATTGGTGTTGAAGTACTTTTATTGGATATTGTTCCAAGAGAATTAAACGCCAAAGAAAAGGCCAAAGGATTAACTTTAGAAGATAAAGTTGTTAGAAACCGTTTGGTAAATGATGCATTAACAACTTCATTAAAATCAAAACCATCACCTATTTATTCGCAAAAATTTGCAGAGAGAATTACCACAGGTAATACAGATGATGATTTGCATTTAGTAAAAGGTGTAGATTGGATTATGGAAGTTGTTGTAGAACGTTTAGACATTAAACAACAAGTTTTTGAAAAGATTGAAAAATACAGAACTCCTGGAACAATCATTTCTTCTAATACTTCTGGTATTCCTATCAAGTTTATGAATGAAGGAAGAAGTGAAGATTTTCAACAACATTTTGCTGTAACTCACTTTTTTAATCCACCGAGGTATTTAAAATTATTTGAAGTAGTTCCTGGTCCAAATTGTAAACAAGAGGTTACAGATTTCTTGATGGATTACGGCTCTAAGTTTTTAGGTAAAACTTCAGTTTTAGCGAAAGATACTCCTGCATTTATTGGAAATAGAATTGGAATTTTCGGAATTCAATCATTATTTCACCAAGTAAAAGAATTAGGATTGACGGTAGAAGAAGTTGATAAATTAACCGGACCAGTAATTGGTCGACCTAAATCTGCAACGTTCAGAACTGTTGATGTTGTTGGTTTAGATACCTTAGTACATGTTGCTAACGGAATTTATGAAAATTGTCCTGAGGATGAAGCGCATCATCTGTTTAAACTACCAGGTTTCATCAATACAATGATGGAAAACAAATGGTTAGGAAGTAAAACCGGACAAGGTTTTTACAAGAAATCTGTAGATGCTAATGGTAAAAAAGAAATCTTAACGTTAGATTTAGATACCTTAGAATATAGAACAAGTAAAAGAGCAAAGTTTGCAACGTTAGAATTGACAAAAACAATCGATAAACCAATTGATCGGTTTAAAGTATTGGTTGCAGGAAAAGATAAGGCTGGTGAATTCTACAGAAAGAATTTTGCAGCAATGTTCGAATATGTTTCAAACCGTATTCCAGAAATTTCTGATGAAGTTTACCGAATTGACGACGCAATGAAAGCTGGATTTGGTTGGGAAAATGGTCCTTTTGAAATTTGGGATGCTGTTGGTGTAGAAAAAGGAATTGAAATTATGAAAGCGGAAGGTAAAACACCAGCTGCTTGGGTAACAGAAATGTTAGCAAATGGTTCTACCTCTTTCTACTCTGTAAAAGAAGGAGCTACCTTTTACTATGGTATTCCTGAGAAAAAACAAACAAAAAAACCGGGTCAAGACTCGTTTATTATATTAGATAACATCAGAAAATCAAACGAAGTTTGGAAAAACTCTGGAGTTGTTATCGAAGATTTAGGAAATGGAATTATCAATTGTGAATTCCAATCTAAAATGAATACCATCGGTGGTGATGTATTGGCTGGAATCAACAAAGCTGTTGATTTGGCTGAAAAAGATTTCCAAGGATTGGTGATCGGAAATCAAGCACCAAACTTCTCTGTTGGAGCAAACATCGGAATGATCTTTATGTTGGCTGTTGAGCAAGAATATGACGAGTTAAACATGGCTATCAAGTATTTTCAAGATACGATGATGCGTATGCGATATTCATCAATTCCAACAATTGCAGCTCCTCACGGAATGTCACTTGGTGGAGGATGTGAATTATCAATGCATGCAGACAAGGTTGTTGCAGCAGCAGAAACATATATCGGATTGGTAGAGTTTGGTGTTGGTGTAATTCCTGGTGGTGGAGGATCTAAAGAGATGGCTTTAAGAGCTTCTGATTTATTCCATAAAGGAGATGTACAATTAAATGTTTTACAAGAACATTTTTTAACCATCGGAATGGCAAAAGTAGCAACCTCTGCTTATGAAGCTTTCGACTTAGGAATTCTTCAAAAAGGAAAAGATATTGTTGTAGTAAACAAAGAAAGACAAATTGCTGAAGCTAAGAAACATGCAATACTATTAGCAGAAGCTGGTTACACACAACCTGCAAAACGAAAAGATGTATTAGTTCTTGGTAAACAAGCATTAGGAATGTTCTTAGTTGGAACAGACTCTATGGAAGATAGTAATTACATTTCAGCACACGATCAGAAAATAGCCAACAAATTAGCCTATGTAATGGCTGGTGGAGATTTATCTGAACCAACTAAAGTTTCAGAACAATACTTATTAGATATTGAACGTGAAGCATTCTTAAGTCTTTGTACAGAAAGAAAAACGTTGGAGCGTATTCAACACATGTTAAAAACGGG
>JBLFXB010000072.1:0-10856 GCA_047611925.1 Polaribacter sp. | reverse complement strand
CGTAAAATTGCATGTAATGAAATGGAAAATTTAGGAGATACAAGTACATTGTTAAATCCAGAAGTGGTGCAAAGTATTATTGAGAGAAAACTGTAAATGGACAATATCAGAAAATATTTAGAAGGAACAATTTCGATAGAAGATAGTGATTGGAATTTTTTTACGTCAAAACTAGAGGCAAGAACAGTTAAAAAACGAACAAAATTGTTACATATTGATGAAATTGAAAATCATATTTCTTTTATTTCTACTGGAATTGTTCGTTTTTTAATTCCGAAGGAAGAAGAAGATAAAGAAGTGACTTTTGGATTTTGTTTTGACAATGAATTTGTAAGTGCGTATGATTCTTTTTTAACTCGAAAACCCTCTTTGTACGAGCTAGAAACTCTGACAGATGTTACCATGTGGAGTATTTCTTATAATGATTTGCAAGAAGTGTATCTAAACACTAAAATTGGAAATACGCTCGGACGTTTGTCATCTGAGCGTTTATTTTTAATAAAGTCAAAAAGAGAACAATCGTTACTAAATGAAACGGCTGAAGAACGTTATCTAAACTTATTCAAAGAAAGGCCAAATCTGATCAAGGAAATTCCATTAAAATATATTGCATCTTACATTGGTGTTACTGCTCAGGCATTAAGCAGAATCCGAAAACGAATTTCTTAACCTAGGTTCATTTCATAAAATAAATTAAGGTTGCTTCTTTGTACTCTAGAAATAAAGAGCAAATGGTGATAGTAATCTTAATGGTAGTTTTATGGTATTCAGGGTTGTTTTTTCAAACCTTTTTTTTACACAGATATGCAGCGCATCAATCTTTTAAAATGTCAAAGTTTGGAGAAAAAATCTGTTTCTTTTTAACTTGGTTAACACAGGGTTCAAATTATTTAAGTGCTTATGGTTATGGAGTAATGCATCGAATGCATCATGCATATGCTGATACTGAAAAAGATCCACACTCACCAAAATATGATAAAAGCCTATTTAGTATGATGTGGCGTACTAAAAACATGTATCAAGATATTAATAATAAGAGAATCGTAATTGAAGAGAAATTCACTAAAAATGTACCGCAATGGGAACGTTTTGATCGGTTTGCAAGTTCTAGAATTTCAAGACTAACCTGGGGAGCTTTGTATATATGCTTTTTTATGCTGTTCGCAACTTCTTTATGGCAATGGTTATTTTTACCTGTAGCTTTTTTAATGGCTCCAATTCATGGAGTAATCATTAATTGGTTTGCTCATATTTATGGATATGTGAACTTTAAAGTAAGCGATACTTCTAAAAACTTGTTGCCTTTTGATTTCTTAATGATGGGAGAAGGGTATCATAATAACCACCATGCACAGAGTAGTCGCCCAAATTTTGGTGGTGTAAACTGGTACGAAATAGATCTTACGTACTGCATTATGGTTGTATTAGATAAAGTAAAACTGATTCAACTTAAATAAAGACTTCTAGATTTTTTAAAGCAACAAATAAATGCTTTCAAAGAAAGGAAGTCTCCACTTTAGAGCAATTTTTGTTAATCTGTCATGTTCAGAGTCGATGGCATGTAATTTGACAAGTCATAACTATTATCGATTAAAAAAATAATAGCATGCAGCATCTACATACATCATCAGAAAAGAATAAAAAGAAACCGAAAGTAACAATTGGTACTGCTTTTAAAACCATTATTTGGCCAAAACGTAATTTGGTGCTTATTGGGTTGGTATTGATTGTTTTAAGTCGATTGGCAAGTTTAGTTGCTCCATTAAAAGTTAAAGAATTGTTAGATGATGTAATTCCGAATAAGGATTACGATGCATTGTACAGTTTATTATTTGTAGTTGGAATTGCAATTTTAGTGCAATCTGTTACATCATTTTTATTGACACGTATATTAAGTGTACAAGCTCAGTATTTAATTTCTGAATTACGAGCGAAAGTGCAAAAGAAAGTATTGTCTTTACCTATTAGTTTCTTTGATAACACTAAATCTGGAGCCTTGGTTTCTAGAATTATGAGTGATGTTGAAGGCGTTCGTAATTTAATAGGAACAGGCCTGGTTCAGTTAGTTGGCGGAACAATTACTGCAGTAATTTCAATGGTTTTATTGATCCAAATTAGTCCATCTATGACACTGTTTGTGTTGATTCCTGTTGCTGTATTTGGATTGGTTGCTTTAAAGGCATTTAAATATATCAGACCTATATTTAGAAATAGAGGCGTGATTAATGCAGAGGTTAAAGGACGATTGACAGAAACGTTGGCTGGTGTAAGAGTTATTAAAGCATTTAATGCCGAGCAACAAGAAAATGAATCTTTTGAAAAAGGAGTAGATCTTTTATTTCAAAATGTAAAAAAGAGTTTGACTGCAACAGCAATCATGACAAGTTCATCAACATTCTTATTAGGAATTGCTTCTACAGGAATTATGGGGATTGGTGGATATAAAATTATGACAGGAGAATTGACTGTTGGTGATTTCTTATCCTTCACACTTTTACTTGGTTTTATGATTGCACCAATTGTACAAATGAGTAATATTGGAAGTCAATTAACAGAAGCTTTGGCTGGTTTGGATAGAACTGAAGAGCTGATGAATATGGAAGCTGAAGAAGATGATATAGAAAGAACCATTCAGTTGAATGATATAAAAGGTGATATTAAATTTGACAAGGTCTCTTTTTCTTATGATGAAGGAAAAGAAGTATTGAATGATATTAGTTTTAACGTTCCTAAAGGGACAGTAACAGCTTTAGTAGGAAGTTCTGGTTCTGGAAAATCTACGATTGCAGGTTTATCTGCAACTTTTTTAAATCCAATATCAGGAAAAGTAACTATCGACAATCAAGACATGTCAAAAGTTCAATTGAGTAGTTACAGAAAACATTTGGGTGTTGTTTTACAAGATGAGTTTTTGTTTGAAGGAACGATTAGAGAGAATATTTTATTTCCAAGACCAAATGCAACTGAAGAGGAATTGCAAAACGCCGTTAAAGCTGCGTATGTAAATGAATTTACAGATCGTTTTGAAGACGGCTTACACACGTTGATTGGAGAAAGAGGCGTAAAACTTTCTGGTGGCCAACGTCAGCGTTTGGCAATTGCAAGAGCAATATTAGCAAATCCAACAATTATTATTTTAGATGAAGCAACTTCTAGTTTAGATACAGAAAGCGAAGCATTGATTCAGAAAAGTTTATCAGAATTGATAAAAGATAGAACAACCATTGTAATTGCCCACCGGTTAAGTACCATTAAACAAGCAGATCAAATATTGGTTATTGAAGCCGGTTCAATAGTTGAACGAGGCACGCATGACCAATTGATAGAGAAAGAAGGAAGGTATTTTGAATTGTATACTTATCAAGCAAAAATTTAATAGAGATCAAATAGATTCTGAACTCCTATATATTTATTGACAGTAAATCCTTCAGCGTATTTAACATTAATTTGTCTCCCAAAAATGGTGTTGGTACTTTTAATTTGGTATAACAATCCAGTTATTGAACTTGGGTTTGGGTTTTGTGGATTTTTAAACTGAGAAGTATATGCCAATATAGTTTCAATTTTTGTGTCCATATATTCAGTAATGTCAACTACAAAATCAGGTTTGATAAAATAATCTTGAATGTAATTATAGACCAATTCTGAGCGCCATTTATCTTGTTTGATTCCAGTATTAAATGTTTCTATTTTTTGTAAACCTGCTAAAAAATTAGCATCATTCACTAGCTTTGCTGTGTTTGCATGATCTGGATGTCTATCATGAATAGCATTGCTTAGAATCATTTCTGGTTGATATTTTCTAATAGATTCAATTATTTTAATTCTATTAACTTCATTGTTTTCAATAGCACCATCTTTAAAACCTAGTTGCCCTCTAAAAGAGACTCCTAAAATAGTTGCAGCATCTTCAGATTCTTTTTTTCGGTCTTCAGGTGTTCCATAAGTTCCCATTTCACCAGCAGTTAAATCTACAATTGCAACCGTTTTTCCTAAAGCGATATGTTTTAAAAGAGTCCCAGAAATTGCACATTCAACATCATCTGGATGTGCGCCAAAAGCAAGAATATCTACCTTATATTTTTTCATAATCTTTTATAGTTAATTCTGATTCAACATCACCCGTATGCTTTGTGTTTTCAGGTTCAAAAAGCATCATCCAAACCTCTTTATCAGCAACAGGTTTATGTTCTACACCTTTTGGAACCATAATCATCTCTCCTTCATTCACTATCTCGGTTCTATCTCTGAACATCATTTTTAAAGAGCCTTTTATGATAATAAATAACTCATCTTCATTTTTATGATCATGCCAAACAAATTCACCTTTTACTTTAGAGATTTTAATTTGTTGTCCATTAAGTTCTGCTATAACTCTAGGGTTCCATAAATCTTTTATTAAATCTAGTTTGTTACTAATGTTTATCGATTTCATTTATAGTCTTTACGTTTTACTTAGTGTATTGTTTTTTGTATTTCAAACCAAGTTCTTTTGTAATCAATAGAACTTCTGGCTTGTCTTTTCTAAGAAGAACTGTCCAATCATTAAAAACAACCCAATTGTTATTTTCAAAAATTCTTTTTCCAAATTCCTCTGTTAATTTTTTTAGAATACGATGCTCTTCTTCTTTCCCTGTTAGAATCCAAATTTTACTCAGCTTATTATTTTCAAATCTCACTTCAAATTTTCTAGGAAAACCGGCATATTCAATTCCGAAACTGTTTGCTTGAGTTTTAGCAATTGAATTCTTTATCCCTAATGATTCTATATGTACAAGTTTGCTTTTTTCTTTAAGAATAGGTAATAAGCCTTCTGAACTTTCTCCCATTTTCAAAAAGGCTGGAATTTTAACTGATGGATTGTATTTTGTTTCTTTAACTGAATCTATATATGGATTACTCCAAGTAAATAGATTTAAGTGCAAAGTTTTTGCATTTATAAACGAAACTATATCCAATTTTGGATTTACATATAGTAAATCAGAAGTATATACCTGATATTCTAAAACAGTTTGTGCTTTATCCTTAGCTTCAGAAACAATACTTTTAATTACATTTCCTTTTGCTTGTATAAAACTAAGCTTATCATCTGAAAATGTAAATACAATTTTTTTAACTGTTCCATTTTTAAGTTTAACTAGCGTTGCAACTAGATGCTGTTCTTTATATTTTGATAAAGGAAAACTGAGATTCTCTATTTCAATTACCTTAGTGCTTTTAGATATTTTACGAATATTTTTTTGAACTTTTAAGAATGAATCTCCAAACTCAATGTCATAAAGAATTCTGTTAACTTGAGACTGTGCTACAGCACTTATCAAAAGAAATATTATTAATAGTAGTTTTGGTTTAGTTGATACTTTCATGATTTCTAATTTTGAGTTACTTTTCTTTCAATTCTCTTATCTCTTGCTCTAGTTTTGCGATGTGTTTTTGTTGCGGAATTAAGGCCGTTTCAACATCATCAACAGTATACCTTGGTGTAATATGTTGTGGGCAATTCCAGTCATACGCTTCTATATGTAAAACTAACATGCGCTCAGGTCTGAACTTATAATCATCTAAATCTAATAATTCATATAATTCGGGCTGCTCTTCTAGTTGAATCACTTCCGCTTTGGCATAGATTTTTAATCTTGATTTCCTTGGATAATCGACCATGATTAAAGAAACTTTTGAATTTGTAGCAATGTTACCAACAGAAACATATTGTTTATTACCAGTAAAATCTATAAAACCAACACGTTTTGAATCGAGAACTTTTAAAAAACCTTTTGGTCCACCTCTATGTTGTATGTAGGGAAAACCATTTGATCCAATCGAAGATAGATAGAAACTATTTTGATTTTCAATAAATGATAATTCTCCATCTGTTAAACCATTTACTTCGCTAAATTTTTCCATGCGTGAGTAGCTATTTCTGCTACCATATTTTTCTTGTAATCTTTTAGCTGCATTAGAGAATGCTATTTCTGCAAAATTTCTTGCCATATTTTTTAATTGAATGATAAATCACATCAGAGAAGAAAAGGGGCTTCTCTGATGTGATGTTTTATTATTAAGCTTTCTTAATTTCGTAATTGATTAAGAAAATTAATGGAATAGCATATGCTAAATGTCTAACGAACGTAATTAATGGCATCATTGGAGACATGTCTAAACCAGCAATTCCTGCACCTAATAACGGTAGCATAAATAACCAAACTAAAGCGATCATTTCTCCAGTAACAAATATCAATGGTCTTGCCCATTTTGGTCCCCATAAAGAAGGTGCAATTCCAGCATATAAAATTGATAATAATATTCCGTTGCTATAATGTCCAATAACACCATATCCTAAACCTAATCCAGTTTTAGCGCCTAATATACCAGGAATATCCCACCAGTTTCCAGTGATTAATAATCCTACTAAGTCAAATAAAATGGTTCCTAAAAATCCTGCTACGATTGCGTTTTTCCAATTGATTGTTTTCATAATTTCTTGTTATTTATTGTTTGTTAATTATGATTAGGCTGATTTTTTCACCAGCCTTATCATTTTTATTAAATTATTTAATGTTATTCTTTTTTAAGAATTTTAAAATATAGTTTGCTATTTCATCTCCTTTTTCTTCTAGAGCAAAGTGTCCAGTATCTAATAAATGAGTTTCAACATTTTTTAAATCTCTTTTATAAGGATGCGCTCCTTCAGCTGGAAAAATATAATCGTTCTTTCCCCAAACAATTAATGTAGCTGGTTGATATTCTCTAAAGTATTTTTGCCATTTTGGGTATAAAGGCACATTAGTTCTGTAGTCATAAAACATGGCTAATTGTATTTTATCATTCTCAGGTCTTTTCAAATGTTGTAAATCTAAATTCCAGTTATCAGGACTAATTTTAGAAACATCTTGTACACCATGAGTATATTGCCATTTCAATCCATCAGGAGAATGAAATCCTTCTAATGCTTTACCGTTTGCAACTGTGTAGTCATTCCAGTATTTTTTAATAGGAATCCAGAAATCACGCAACCCTTCATCATATGCGTTTCCGTTTTGGATGATTAATGATTCTATCTTTTTAGGATATTTAGCAGCAATTCTAAATCCGATTGGTGCTCCATAATCCATTAAATATAAACTGTATTTTTCAACTTTTAATTGTTGTAAAAACCCTTCTACTAAAGAAGCCATATTGTCAAAAGTATATGCAAAATCTTTCATTGCTGGTTGTTCACTTCTTCCATATCCTGGGTAATCTGGAGCTAATACATGATAACGTACAGACAAGTCTGTTATTAAATTACGAAACATGTGTGAAGAAGTTGGGTATCCATGTAATAATACAATTGTAGGCTTGGTTACGTCTCCTGATTCTCTGTAAAAAAGGTCAACTCCATTTACCTTGATAGTTTTATGAAACGTTGGTTCTTTTTTGGTTTTTTTACTAGTTAACTCATTGATTTCTTTTGGTGCATTAAATGCAAATACTCCTAAAGATAGAAATGCTACTAATAGAATTCCTAGTACTGGTCTGATTGTTTTTGTTTTCATTTTTTGTTGTTTTAGGTATTTATTTATTGTTTTTGTTTAAAATTTACGTTCGCTTTCTTCTATTTCAATGTCATTGGCACTCATGTCTCTTACTTGCATCTTTCCTTCTTTGTCAAATTCCCAATGCTCATTTCCATGTGTTCTCATCCACTGTTTTGTTTTTGCATTTTGCCATTCGTATTCAAATCTTACTGAAATTCTGTTATCAGTATAAGACCATAAATACTTTTCTAATTTATAATGCAATTCATTGTCCCATTTATTGGCTAAGAATTTTCTAATCTCTTCTCTTCCAACAAAAAATAAATCTCTGTTTCTCCATTTAGAATCTACGGTGTATGCCATAGATACTTTCTCTGGGTTTTTACTATTCCAAGCATCTTCTGCTGCTTGTACTTTTGCAGTTGCTGTTTCCTTATTAAAAGGAGGTATTAAGTTTTTCATAATCCGTACAGACAAGTCTGTATATTTTTATTGAGTGTTTACTATTTCTTTTATATAATTCTATGATAATATTTTCTTACAGGTGTTTTTTGCTGATAGAATAGGCCAGCTGCTTTGTTGTATTTGAGATAGGATGATTGCTCCATCCATTAATACTAAAATTTCATCTCCTAATTGATTAGCTTCATTTGTATTAAATCTACTATCTTCTTGTAAAAGATTGTGAATCCATGTTCTCAATTCATTTTTATGCAACACGACTTGATCTTTTATTTTTTGTTGATCTTTAGGCAAGTCGATGAATATATTTTGAAAGCCACATCCTCTATATTCAACTTCAATTAACCATTCATTTAAATAATCAAAACAGCCAATAATTTTATCACTCACAGTTTTTTCATCTGCAATATATTCGAATAAACTACTAACCCAATTTGTATGACGCTTTTTCAAGTAGGCAACTGCAATATCCTCTTTAGATCTAAAATGTTGATACATGCTTGCTTTTGCAACTCCGGCTTCAGCTATTATTTGGTTGATTCCGGTTTGGTTATAACCTGCATAATAAAACAACTCAGATGCTGTATCAATGATTCTATCTTTTACCCCTTGTTTTTTCATACAGCAAATGTACAACCCTTATTTAACAAAACAGACAAGTCTGTATGTATTTAACATTTATTTAACATTGTTGTTCAAAAATGAGATTTATTCATGTAAGTGTTTTTTTAGTTTAGCGACTTTAGCTTCAAACGAAATCAAATGAAGAAAATAGTATCTGTAGTGATTATAGCAATTACATTAATTGCATGTAAAGAGAAATCAATAAAACAAGAAAAGAAAGAAAATAACTATCCAGAGAATTTATCTAAAGTGTTTGATGTACATGGTGGTTTAGACAAATGGAATGAATTAAAACTGTTGTCTTTTAAAAAAGGAAATGAAGTGCACATTACTGATTTACACTCTCGTAAATCAATAATCACATCTGAAAATTATTCAGTAGGTTTTGATGGTCGAAAAGCGTGGTTACATCAAATAGATTCTACTTCGTTTAAAGGAAATAAAGATTTTTATTACAACCTGTACTTTTATTTTTATGCTATGCCTTTTGTGTTGGCAGATACCGGAATTATATATGAAGAAACAAAGCCTTTAGTATTTGAAGGGACATCGTATCCTGGAATTAAGATTTCTTACAAAGCTAATATTGGTTCTTCTCCAGATGATAATTACTATGTGTATTACAATCCAGAGACCTTTAAAATGGAATGGTTGCAGTATTCAGTAACTTTTTTTAGTAAAAAAGTAAGCTCTAAAGTAAACACAATTAGATATAATGATTGGATTGCTATTGATGGCTTTTTAATGCCGAAGACATTGACTTGGTATAAAAAGGATGAGAATGGAAACATTTCAGAACCTGCAAGAAGCGCAACTATTTTTACCAATCAGAAAGTAAGTACAGAAAAGTTAGATGAAAGGATGTTTTACGAACCTAAAGAATAGATTTTCTCGTAGATAAAATCATAATAATGATTCATATTTGGCACCATAAAAGTTCCGTGTTTTGTGGTGTCTTTTAAGATAGAAAGGTTAAAGAGTTGTAAATCGTCAACTTCTTCAGGCTGCATTTTAAGTTGATCAACGCTTACTTTGAGTTTACATATATATAGATGTTTAAACTCGTTGTCTAAAATTCCGTTTGGATGCACAATTTCATCTTTTCTAAACCCTATTTTATGTAAATCTGTTTCAGTAATTGTAATTCCTATTTCTTCTTTTACTTCTCTTATTGCAGCAACCTCAATTTTTTCTCCAGCACCAATATGTCCAGCCGCAGAAACATCCCAAAGGTTTGGAAATACTTTTTTAACTGAAGCGCGTTTCTGAAGCAATATTTTTTTATCATCCGTATAAAACCACACATGTATGGTTTGATGATACAATCCTTTTAAATGTGCTTCAGATTTTAAGGCAGTTTTACCAGTAAATTCTCCGGTTGATGTGAGTATGTCTATAAGTTCGTCCATATAAAAAGAAAAACGTCACCTTGAGCGGAGTAGAAAGGTCTCTAAGTTGAGGTTTCTCGACTACGCTCGAAATGACAAATACCAATATCTCTTAGTCAAAATAAGAGAATGTATCTCCTTCTTTAATTTTTAATAATGATTCGTAAATCATTTTAATTACATTTTCTACATCATCTCTATGTACCATTTCTACAGTGGTGTGCATATAACGCAACGGTAAAGAAATTAATGCAGATGCAACTCCGCCATTACTATATGCAAAGGCATCAGTATCTGTACCTGTTGCTCTAGATAAAGCAGAACGCTGAAAAGGAATCTTATTTTCTTCTGCGGTTTCTATAATTAAATCACGTAGTTTTTGTTGTACAGCAGGAGCATACGCAATTACTGGACCTTTACCCATTTCTAAATGACCTTCTTTTTTCTTGTCGATCATTGGAGTAGTAGTGTCGTGTGTAACATCAGTAACAATAGCCACATTTGGTTTTATACGATCAGCGATCATTTCTGCTCCTCGCAAACCGATTTCTTCTTGTACAGAATTGGTGATATACAATCCAAAAGGCAACTCTTTTTTGTTTTCTTTTAACAAACGAGCCACTTCTGCAATCATAAATCCACCCATTCTATTGTCTAAGGCTCTACAAACAAATTTATCTTTGTTTAGAATATGAAATTCATCTGGATAGGTAATTACACAACCAACATGAACTCCTAGTTTCTCAACTTCTTTTTTGGTTGAACAACCAGTATCAATAAAAATATTATCTGGTTTAGGTGTTTCTTCTTTTCCTTTCATTCTAGTATGAATTGCTGGCCATCCAAAAACTCCTTTTACAATTCC
>JBLFXB010000071.1:0-11055 GCA_047611925.1 Polaribacter sp. | reverse complement strand
TAATTTTACCGTAATAATCACTTTCCAGCATTCTTCAGAAATGTAAATTTGCTGCACAGAATTGTGCTCAAATTCTTGTTCTATACTTTTTAACAAAAGTTGCAAATACCCCTCGGTAGTAGTATCTATCGGCTTAACTCTAACCAATAGCTTTATCGGGTTTATTCTGTCACAAAACAATACCATTCGCTCGTATGCAAGCAATTTTATAGGCAACCCTTCTTTTTTACGTTGTGATAAAGTTTCAAATTTATTTTGAGTATTCAGGCTTTTAATGTGAATATTTATAAAATAATAGGCAACGATCGCCATGATAATTGTTGGCAATGACATAGCAAGCATTTCTGTAATTCCACCTTCCATATATATGATTTAAAACCCAAAAATATTTAATTCAATTAGATAAATCTAATATTCGTTTAAAAATACTTTTTCAGCAAGAATTGATTTTTTAAAAAATGTCAACAACTTTTATTGTAAACCTCGAGTTGTCATCGTATTTTTGAAGCACTTAAAGAAAATCCTTTTGTCAAACTATTTAGATTCCTTAAACACTCCACAAAGAGCCGCTGTTATTCAAAAAGACGGCCCAATGATTATAATCGCTGGTGCTGGTTCTGGTAAAACACGTGTGTTAACATACAGAATTGCGCATTTAATGAAGCATGGTGTAGATTCATTTAACATTTTGTCGCTAACCTTTACCAATAAAGCGGCAAAAGACATGAAAGAGCGTATTGGTTCTGTAGTCGGTTTTAGCGAGTCTAAAAACTTATGGATGGGGACTTTTCACTCTGTCTTTGCGAGGATTTTGCGTTCAGAAGCTGATAAGTTAGGATATCCTTCAAACTTTACTATTTACGATACACAAGATTCTGTTCGGTTGATTTCTTCTATCATTAAAGAAATGCAATTGGATAAAGACCGATATAAATCCAAACAAGTTTTGGGTAGAATTTCTTCTTTTAAAAATAGTTTGATTACGGTAAGAGCGTATAACAATAATCCTGATCTAAAAGAGGATGATTTAAAAGCGAGTCGCCCAAAAATGGGAGATATCTACAAAGAATATGTAGATCGTTGTTTTAAGTCTGGCGCAATGGATTTTGATGATTTGTTATTGAGAACCAATGAGTTATTGACTCGTTTTCCTGCTGTATTGGCAAAATATCAAGATCGTTTTAGATATATAATGGTAGATGAGTATCAAGATACAAATCACTCACAATATTTAATTGTTAGAGCTTTGGCAGATCGTTTTCAGAACATTTGTGTTGTAGGAGATGACTCTCAGAGTATTTATAGCTTTCGTGGAGCAAATATTAGCAATATCTTAAACTTTCAGAAAGATTATCCAGAAGTAAAAACATTTAAGTTAGAGCAAAATTACCGTTCTACTAAAAATATAGTGCAAGCAGCAAACTCGGTTATTGAGAAAAACAAAACACGTTTAGATAAAGTAGTATGGACCTCTAATGATGAAGGTGAATGTGTTAAGGTTATGCGTACCATTTCTGATGGAGAAGAAGGAAGGTTTGTAGCACATTCTATTTGGGAAAACATGATGGATAAGCAGTTAACTGCGGATGCATTTGCTATCTTGTACAGAACAAACTCGCAATCTAGAGCAATGGAAGATGCATTGCGTAAGAAAGGAATTGAGTATAAAATTTATGGTGGAATTTCATTTTATCAACGTAAAGAGATAAAAGATTTGCTTTCGTATTTAAGAATGTTAATCAATCCTAATGATGAAGAAGCATTAAAAAGAGTGATTAACACACCTGCAAGAGGAATTGGAGCTACGACGTTAGATAAAATTACGATTGCTGCAAATCATTATAAAAAATCAATTTTTGAGGTTCTTAAAAATATTGATAAAATTGATTTAAAAATCAATTCTGGAACCAAACTTAAATTACAGAATTTTGTAAATGTTATTTTAGCACTTCAAATTGAATCGCAAACAAAAAATGCTTTTGAAATAGCAGAAATTGTTGTTCAAAAAGTAGGTTTAATTAAAGATTTAGAAAAAGAAGGAACTCCAGAAGCTGTTAGTAAAATAGAAAATATTCAAGAACTATTAAACGGTGTAAAAGACTTTATTACAGATAAAATTGAAACAGGAGAAGATGCTTCTTTACCTGTGTTTTTAGAAGATGTAGCGTTGGCAACCGATTTTGATTCTGATAAAAAAGATGACAAGCCAAGTGTTTCTATGATGACAATACATCAATCTAAAGGGTTAGAATACCCATATGTGTACGTTGTTGGGCTGGAAGAAAACTTATTTCCGTCTGGAATGAGCATGAACACACGTAGTGAGCTAGAAGAAGAAAGACGTTTGTTTTATGTGGCTTTAACAAGAGCAGAGCATCAAGCGTATTTAACCTATGCACAAACAAGGTATCGTTGGGGAAAATTAACAGATGCAGAACCGAGTCGTTTTTTGGAAGAGATAGACGATAAATTTTTGGAATATCTATCCCCAAAAAAACCAGAGCCAAGTGTAAATAGGTTTGTAGAGGCAAGTTTGTTTGATACTCCGTCAAAAACAATTCGTTTTCAAAAACCAATCCAACGAAAAAAGCAAGAGTTTAAAGATAAAAAAGAACAAAGTTTTACACCTCCAAAAAATTTAAAGAAGGTGGTGGAAGCAAGTTCTGTAAATGGAAACCTTTTTGATGCTGATATTATTGTTGGTACTTTGGTAGAGCATAATAGATTTGGGGCTGGAGAAGTTTTAAGCTTAGAAGGAGCAGGGCCAAACAAAAAGGCCGAAATCAAATTCGGAACCGTAGGAAAGAAAAAATTATTATTACAGTTTGCAAAGCTGAGAATAATCGGATAAAATACCCGTATTTTAATTTTTGATTACTAAAAATAAATACCTAATTTGCAAACATTATATACTTCAAAAACAAACCGAGATTTTAAGCGTTATAGCTTTATATTTCAATATACTTTAGAATGGAATTTCAACTAGAATACAATTCAGAAAGAACGTTAATGATTATACCAGAATATGGTAGACATATTCAGAAATTAGTGAATCATTGTGTAGCTTTAGAAACAAAAGAAGAGCGCAATACAATGGCAAAAGCTATTGTAGATGTAATGGGAAATTTACAGCCTCATTTACGTGATGTGCCAGATTTTAAACATAAACTTTGGGATCAGCTTTTTATTATGTCAAGTTTTGATCTAGATGCAGATTCGCCTTATGACAGACCTTCAAAAGAGGAGTTGCAAGAGAAGCCAGAATCTTTACCATATCCAAAATCGGCATCAAGATATCGTTATTATGGAAATAATATTCAGACCATGATAAATGTTGCATTGTCTTGGGAAGAAGGAGAAAAGAGAGAAGCATTGGTATATACAATTGCCAATCACATGAAAAAATGCTACTTAAACTGGAATAAAGATACGGTTGATGATGCTGTGATTTTCAAGCATTTATTAGATTTATCTGATGGTCAAATTGATTTAACAAATTCTGAAGAAGCACTTTCTAAAAGTGAGAATTTATTAAGAAAAAGAGCGACTCAGCAAGGTAATAAAGGGAAAACACACTCAAATACCAGCACCAATACGAATACCAATAATAGAAGTAATCATACGAATAGAAAAAGATAAGAATGGCGTCATTTAAAATTGAGGGTGGTCACAAGCTGAATGGGACGATTACTCCACAAGGAGCAAAGAACGAGGCATTACAAGTAATTTGTGCAGTGTTGTTAACTCCAGAAAAAGTAGTTATAGAAAACATTCCGGATATTATAGATGTCAATAAATTGATTTTTATTCTAGGAGAACTAGGAGTTAAAGTTGAAAAACTTGAAGCAAATTCATATAGTTTCCAAGCAGATGACATCAATTTAAAATACTTAGAGTCTGCAGCGTTTAAAAAAGATGGAAGCTCACTTAGAGGTTCTATTATGATTGTGGGTCCATTATTAGCACGTTTTGGTAAAGGATATATTCCCAGACCTGGTGGAGATAAAATTGGACGTAGAAGATTAGACACACATTTTGAAGGTTTTATTCAGTTAGGAGCAAAATTCAGATACAATAGAGAAGAGTATTTCTACGGAGTAGAAGCAGAAGAGCTTTACGGTACAGACATGTTATTAGACGAAGCTTCTGTTACTGGAACGGCTAATATATTAATGGCTGCTGTTTTAGCAACAGGAAGAACTACCATATATAATGCTGCTTGTGAGCCATACATTCAACAATTGTCAAAAATGTTGAATTCAATGGGAGCAAAAATTACTGGTGTTGGCTCTAACTTATTAACGATTGAAGGAGTTAAATCATTAAAAGGGTGTCGTCATAGAGTGTTGCCAGACATGATTGAGATTGGAAGTTGGATTGGTGTTGCAGTAATGACACAGTCAGAATTAACAATCAAAGATGTTAGCTGGAAAGACTTAGGGCAAATACCTAATGTATTCAGAAAATTAGGAATTCAGCTAGAAAGAAAAGGAGATGACATTTACATTCCCGAGCAAGAAAGCTATGAGATTCAAAACTATATAGATGGTTCTATTTTAACCATTGCAGATGCGCCTTGGCCAGGTTTTACACCCGATTTACTAAGTATTGTTTTGGTAATCGCTACGCAGGCAAGAGGAACTGTTTTAATTCATCAAAAGATGTTTGAAAGCAGATTGTTTTTTGTGGATAAATTAATTGACATGGGCGCAAAAGTAATTTTGTCTGATCCTCATAGAGCAGTTGTAATAGGCCACGACCGCAAGTCACAATTGAAAGCTACTAATATGACTTCTCCAGACATTAGAGCTGGTATTTCGTTATTAATTGCTGCACTTTCTGCAAAAGGAACAAGTATTATCAATAACATTGAGCAAATTGATAGAGGTTACGAGAATATTGAAGCTCGTTTAAAATCTATTGGTGCTAAAATTGAAAGAATAGAGGATTAATTGACCAAATCTCCTTATGAAAAAGAGCATAATTTTAGTATTTGTATTTATTACAGCAATAACTTTAGGTCAAAAAAAGAAAGTATTACTAATCGGAATTGATGGGTTGCAATTTGAACAAATAGCAACAGTGAACACTCCAAACTTTGATACATTCACAATTAAAAAAGGATACAATGGCGGCGTATTTGGTACTCCATCACAACAGGTTACGTCTAGCGGACCAAGTTGGGTAACCATATTAACAGGGGTTTGGACAGATGTACACGGAATTACAAGTAACTCTGCAAGCCAAGTTAGTGAAGCCAGTAGTGTTTTTAAATTTATTAAATCTTCTAATAACAAATTGACAACAGCGAGTATTTCCACATGGAAAAACATTAATTTACTGTTGTACAAAGACATGTATTCTGTAGATTTTTCTACACAAGGAGGTACTGATGAGATGTCAACAGAACTCGCGCTAAATCAGCTAAAAAATCACGCTCCAGATTTTACTTTTATTCATTTAGATGATATTGACCATGCTGGTCATGCAGTTGGTTTTGGTGTAGCATACGGCAAGGCGATTCAAAAAGTAGACGCTCAAATAGGACAGTTATTAAGAGTGATTAAAAAAAGAGAGAGCAGCAATAATGAAGAATGGTTGGTGATGTTAGTTACAGATCATGGAAGAGGTTTAAAAGGGAAAAATCATGGAAATCAAACGCTCACTGAGAAAACAATTTTCATAGGAATGAATAAAAAAGGAACTTCTTTTTTTGAAGGAATTGACAATAAGAAAGAAGTATATTCTTTAAAAGAATTAGAAACGTTTATTCCGCAAACAGCGGTTGTTTCTACACTCTTAAAATATTTGAATATCAACATAAAAAAAGAATGGAATTTAGAGGCGAATCCTTTAATTGAGTAGCTTTTTATAGCAAAATAAATATATTAAAAATAGTGTCAATCTGGCACTATTTTTTTATTGGCAAAATTATTGCCAATATGTAGACTACAATTTAACGGTCACAATGATGAGTACAGAAGAAAACATAAAAGAAGAAGAAATAAATAACATTGAAGCTGAAACGCAAGTTGAAGAGAATCAAGAGGTTATTGAGGAGGTTGTTGAAGTGGTTTTAACACCGGAAGAATTAATGCAAGTCGAAAAAGATAAGTATCTACGTTTGTTTGCTGAATTTGAAAATTATAAAAAGAGAACAACGAAAGAAAGAATCGAATTATTTAGGACAGCAGGTCAAGATTTAATGACATCTATGCTGCCAATTGTGGATGATTTTGACAGAGGGTTGTCAGAAATCAAAAAAGCAAAAGATAAAGAGTTGTTAAAAGGGATGCAATTGATCAATGATAAATTGAAAAAAACCTTAGAACAAAAAGGATTGACTGTAATGGAAGTAAGAGCAGGAGATCCTTTTAATGCAGACATTCATGAAGCAATTACTCAAATTCCAGCTCCAACAGAGAAGTTAAAAGGAAAAGTAATTGATTGTATCGAAAGTGGATACAAATTAGGAGAAAAAATTATTCGGTACCCAAAAGTGGTGATTGGACAATAAAATTAGTAAAACAGTATCAAGTAGGCAGTAGCCAGTAATTTACTGACTGCAAACTGAAGACTGAAAACTGCAAACTAAATATAATGGCAAAAAGAGATTATTACGAAGTATTAGGAATAAATAAATCAGCATCTGCGGCAGAAATTAAAAAAGCATATCGAAAGATGGCAATTAAATTTCATCCAGATAAAAATCCTGATGATGCTTCAGCCGAAGAAAAATTTAAAGAAGCAGCCGAAGCTTATGAAATACTAAGCGACGATAACAAAAAAGCGCGTTTCGATCAATATGGACACCAAGCATTTGAAGGTGGTCAAGGTGGTGGACGTGGTGGTTTTGGTGGCGGAGGAATGGATATGGATGACATATTTAGTCAATTTGGAGATATTTTCGGTGGTGGTTTTGGCGGCGGCGGTTTTGGTGGCGGTGGTTCAAGACAAGCTAGAGTTAAGGGAAGTAATATGCGAATTCGTGTAAAATTGACTTTAAAAGAAATTGCTGAAGGGGTTGAGAAGAAAGTAAAAGTTAGAAGAAAGGTTCAGGCAGATGGTGTTTCGTATGCAACGTGTACTACATGTAATGGTGCAGGACAAGTTACAAGAGTTACCAACACAATATTAGGTAGAATGCAAACTGCGGCAACATGTCCAACATGTCAAGGTGCAGGCCAAAGCATTAAATCTAAACCAAGTGATGCTGATGCAAACGGATTAATCGTAAAAGAAGAAACTGTTTCTATTCAAATTCCAGCGGGTGTAACTGAAGGAGTACAGTTAAAAGTAGCAGGAAAAGGAAATGAAGCTCCTGGTAAAAATTCTGTTTCTGGAGATTTATTAGTCGTGATTGAGGAAATTGCTCATGAAACATTAAAAAGAGAAGGAACAAATATTCATTTCGATTTGTATATAAACTTTTCAGAAGCTGTTCTTGGAATAAGCAAAGAAGTTGAAACTGTAACAGGAAAAGTGAAAATAAAAATTGAAGCTGGTACACAATCAGGTAAGATTTTAAGATTAAAAGGAAAAGGATTGCCAAGTATAGAACGTTATGGAAACGGAGATTTCTTAATTCACATGAACGTTTGGACACCTCAAGAATTATCTAAAGAACAAAGAAGCTTCTTTGAAGAGATGAAAGATGATGAGAATTTTGAGCCAAATCCAAATATTTCGGATAAATCATTCTTCGAAAAAGTAAAAGATATGTTTTCTTAACAATTTATTGACAATTATTTTAAGGAACGAAATAAATTATATATATTTGTGTCTTATTAGTTGAAAGACTAATAATTCTTTTTCATAGCAATTTTCCCACTTAAGCAATTAAGTGGGTTTTTTATTTTATATCTTTGCGGCATAAAATTTAGCAGACCTATCTTATCGCTTTACTTTCATAGTAAAGAGGAAAGTCCGGACACCATAGGGTAGCATAGCGGATAACGTCCGTCCAGCGTAAGTTGAGGACAAGTGCAACAGAAAGCAAGTACAGTTCGGCTGTAGTGAAACCAGGTAAACTCTATGCGGTGCAATGCCACGTATATTAGAGATTGAGAACTACTCGTTCGATTCTAAGGGGTGGGCAGATTGATTCTAAGAGCAATTTTAGAACTAGATAAATGATAAGATTCCGTTTACGGAAAACAGGATTCGGCTTATTGGTCTGCTTTATTTTATTTCTTCATTATCAATATGATAATTTTTGACATTTTTTACAGTGTTATTTTGATGCATTATTAGTTTAATCTAGTTTTACCGATGTTTATTTATTAATTCTTTCGTTTTTCTGTTTATTATATAATATTCAGTAGAAAATTGTACTTTTGCAAAAGAATAAGTAAAAAGTGTACTCAAATGTTATAGAATCCATTGATGTACTTAGTCATCTTTAAGGTGAAAAGTATGTTGAATTTTCACAAGATTATATCGCATTTTAATAGCAATAACACAAATGTAATTATTTCAATTCATGAAGATCTACTTGGTTTAATTGAATTTAACATTAAAAACAAACCCTTTTATGAATATATACTCAGATTATCTTAAGGAGATTGAAGAAAGAAAAGGCCAAGGATTACATCCTAAGCCAATTGATGGAAGCGAATTATTAAAAGACATCATTTTACAAATTAAAGATGTAAATAATGAGTACCGTTCAGCATCTCTTGACTTTTTCATTTATAATGTTTTACCAGGTACTACAAGTGCTGCTGGTGTAAAAGCTGCATTTTTAAAAGAGATTATTCTTGGAGAGTCTATTGTAAAAGAGATTTCTACTGAATTTGCTTTTGAACAGTTGTCTCACATGAAAGGTGGACCTTCTATTGCTGTTTTACTTGATTTAGCATTAGGAAATGACACTGCAATTGTAAGTGAAGCAACAAAGGTTTTAAAAACGCAAGTTTTTCTTTATGATGCTGACACAGATCGTTTAACAAAAGCATTTAATAACGGAAGTGAAGTTGCAAAAGATATTCTTGAGAGTTATGCAAAAGCAGAATTCTTTACAAAATTACCTGAAATTGATGAGGAAATTGATGTTGTTACATTTATAGCTGGTATAGGAGATATTTCTACAGATTTACTTTCGCCAGGTGGTGATGCACATTCTAGATCAGACAGAGAACTACATGGTCAGTGTTTATTCGAACACAATAAAGAGATGCAAAACGAATTGCTTGCTTTACAAGAAAAACACCCAGGTAAGCGAGTAATGTTGATTGCAGATAAAGGAACAATGGGAGTAGGTTCATCTAGAATGTCAGGTGTAAACAACGTGGCTTTATGGACAGGGGTTAAATCTAGTCCATACGTACCATTTATTAATATTGCGCCGGTAATTGCAGGGACAAACGGAATTTCTCCAATTTTCTTAACTACAGTTAGTGTAACTGGAGGTATTGGCATTGATTTAAAAAACTGGGTGAAGCAAAAAGATGCTGACGGAAACACAGTTGTTGATAAGGAAGGTGATGCTGTTTTAGAACAAGAATATTCTGTTGAAACTGGAACAGTTCTTACCATAAACACGAAGACTAAAAAATTGTATAATGGTGCTACCGAATTGAAAGATATTTCTACGGCATTAACACCTCAGAAAAAGGAATTTATTAAAGCAAGTGGTTCTTATGCTGTTGTTTTTGGTAAAAAATTACAAACATTTGCAGCTAATCTTTTAGGTATAGATGCACCTCAAGTATATGCAACATCTAAAGAAATCTCTGTTGAAGGACAAGGGTTAACTGCAGTTGAAAAAATATTTAATAAAAATGCGGTAGGAACTACGCCAGGTAAAATATTACATGCCGGTTCTGATGTTCGCGTTGAAGTAAACATTGTAGGTTCTCAAGATACTACAGGATTAATGACTTCTCAAGAGTTAGAAATGATGGCTGCTACAGTTATCTCTCCAATTGTTGATGGAGCTTATCAATCTGGGTGTCATACTGCTTCAGTTTGGGATGATAAGTCAAAGGCTAATATTCCAAGGTTAATGAACTTTATGAGTGACTTCGGTCTTATTACAGCTCGTGATCCTAAAGGAAAGTATCATGCCATGACTGATGTAATCCATAAGGTACTTAACGATTTAGTGATAGATGATTGGGCGATCACTATTGGTGGTGATTCTCATACAAGAATGTCGAAAGGAGTTGCTTTTGGAGCAGATTCTGGGACCGTTGCTTTAGCTTTAGCTACAGGAGAAGCTAGTATGCCGATTCCTGAATCTGTAAAGGTTACTTTTAAAGGAGAAATGAGAAGTTATATGGATTTCCGTGATGTGGTGCATGCCACGCAACAACAAATGTTGAAGCAGTTTGGAGGAGAAAATGTATTCCAAGGGAAAATCATTGAGGTTCACATTGGTACTTTAACATCTGATCAATCATTTACATTTACAGATTGGACTGCCGAAATGAAAGCGAAAGCGTCTATTTGTATTTCAGAAGATGAAACTTTAATCGAATCATTAGATATTGCTAAAGGCCGTATCCAAATCATGATTGATAAAGGAATGGATAACGCAAATCAAGTATTGAAAGGTTTATTGGATAAAGCAAATGCTAGAATTCAAGAGATTAGATCTGGAGAAAAAGGAGCATTAAGACCTGATGCGAATGCTCACTATTATGCTGAAGTTGTTATTGATTTAGATGAGATTGCTGAACCAATGATTGCTGATCCAGATGTTAATAATGAGGATGTTTCTAAACGTTATACACATGATAATATTAGACCATTATCTTATTATGGTGGTACTAAAAAAGTAGATTTAGGTTTTATTGGATCTTGTATGGTTCATAAAGGAGATATGCAAATCTTAGCTCAAATGCTTAAAAACATTGAAAAACAACAAGGTAAGGTTGAATTTAAAGCACCTTTAGTTGTAGCACCTCCAACATATAATATTGTTGATGAGTTAAAAGCTGAAGGAGATTGGGAAGTTTTAGAAAAATATTCTGGTTTTGTATTTGATGATAATGCTCCAAAAGGAGAAGCACGTACAGGATACGAAAATATGTTATATTTAGAACGTCCAGG
>JBLFXB010000070.1:0-11115 GCA_047611925.1 Polaribacter sp. | reverse complement strand
CGTTTGGAAGAAAAAAGACCATGGGAACAAAAGTTTGATGCTAGAGATTGGTTATACCAAACTCCAATGGATATTTTGATAAAAGCATCAAATGGAGCTTCAGATTTTGGAAATAAATTTGGACAACCTTTAATTTGTGGTTCGGTCTTAACTTTTGAGCATAATGAAAATCCTTCTTCTAGTGAATCAAAATCTAGAAAATTGGGCTATGATAAAGTAATCATGCAAGCTGGTGGAATAGGATACGGAAAAGCAGAACAAGCATTAAAAGATACTCCTAAAGAAGGAGATAAAATTGTTATTCTTGGTGGAGAAAACTACAGAATCGGAATGGGTGGAGCTGCGGTTTCATCTTCAGATACTGGAGAGTTTGCTTCAGGAATCGAATTAAACGCTGTACAACGTTCTAATCCAGAAATGCAAAAACGTGCTGCAAATGCAGTTCGTGGAATGATAGAAAGTGAAGAGAACTTTATTGTTTCTATTCATGATCATGGAGCTGGTGGACACTTAAACTGTCTTTCAGAATTAGTTGAAGATACTGGTGGGAAAATCGATTTAGATAAACTACCTATTGGTGATCCAACATTATCTGCTAAAGAAATTATTGGTAACGAATCTCAAGAAAGAATGGGATTGGTTATTGCTGAAAAACATATAGATACTTTACAAAGAATCGCAGACCGTGAACGTTCACCAATGTATACTGTTGGTGATGTTACAACCGATAACAGATTTACTTTTGAATCTAAAACCAAAGGTGATAAACCTATGGATTTAGCCTTAGAAGATATGTTTGGTAGTTCTCCAAAAACAGTTTTAACAGATAAGACAGTTGTAAGAAATTACAAGAACCCAAGATATAAGACAAAGAATTTAGAGATCTATTTAAAACAAGTATTACAGTTAGAAGCTGTGGCTTGTAAAGATTGGTTAACCAATAAAGTAGATCGTTGTGTTGGTGGTAAAGTTGCCAAACAACAATGTGCTGGTTCGTTACAAATTCCGTTAAATAATGTTGGTGTTATGGCATTGGATTATAATGGAAAGGAAGGAGTTGCAACTTCAATTGGGCACTCTCCTATTTCTGGTTTAATTCACCCAGAAGCAGGAAGTAGAAATTCAATTACAGAAGCGTTAACTAATATTATTTGGGCGCCTTTGAAAGAAAACTTAAAGAGCGTGTCGCTCTCTGCAAACTGGATGTGGCCTTGTAAAAATGAAGGTGAAGATGCTCGTTTATATAAAGCTGTAAAAGCAATATCTGAATTCTCAATAGATTTAGGAATCAATGTTCCAACAGGAAAAGATTCGCTTTCTATGAAACAGAAATATCCTGATGGAGAAGTAATTTCTCCAGGAACCGTTATTATTTCTGCTGCAGCAAATTGTAATGAAATAAGTAAAGTTGTTGAGCCTGTTTTACAAAACAATGGTGAAAGCATTTATTATATCAATATTTCTCAAGATGATTTTAATTTAGGAGGAAGTTCTTTTAACCAAACATTAAATGCGATTGGAAATCAAGCACCAGATGTCAAAAGTGCTAGTTTCTTAAAAAACACATTTAATACTATTCAGGATTTAATTAAAGCTGATAAAATTTCTGCGGGTCACGATGTTGCCTCTGGTGGATTGATTACTACGTTATTAGAAATGTGTTTTGCTGATAGAAACTTAGGTGCCGATTTTGATATTTCTGCTTTAAATGAAGAGGATTCTATAAAAGTATTATTTTCTGAAAACGCCGGAATTGTTTTTCAAGCGCATAGTTCAGTCGAAGCCATTTTATCAGAAAATAACATTCAGTTTTTCAATATAGGAACTGTAAATGATTCAGAAAAAGTAACCATCAAAAACAATGAAGACACCTTCACTTTTGATGTTACTGAAATGAGAGATGTTTGGTACAAAACTTCTTATTTATTAGACCAAAAACAAACGGCTAATGATTTAGCAAAAGATAGATTTGATAATTATAAAAATCAATCTTTACAGTATACATTCCCAAGTAACTTCACAGGAAAACTTCCTGTAATTGATGCTTCTAAACCAAAACCGAAAGCAGCTATTATACGTGAAAAAGGATCTAATTCTGAACGTGAAATGGCAAACGCTATGTATTTAGCAGGGTTTGATGTAAAAGATGTTCACATGACTGATTTAATTTCTGGTCGTGAAACGTTAGAAGATATTCAGTTTATTGGTGCAGTTGGAGGATTCTCTAACTCAGATGTATTAGGTTCTGCAAAAGGTTGGGCTGGCGCATTTTTATACAATGCAAAAGCGAAAAAAGCGTTAAAAAACTTCTTTAAAAGAGAAGATACATTGTCTGTTGGTATTTGTAATGGTGCACAATTATGGATGGAGTTAGAATTGATCAACCCAAAACATAAAGTTCACGGAAAATTACATCATAACAACTCTCAAAAACACGAAAGTGCATTTACATCAGTTGCTGTTCAAGAAAACAACTCAGTAATGTTATCTAGCTTGGCTGGAAGTACATTAGGAGTTTGGATTTCTCATGGAGAAGGAAAGTTTAACTTGCCAATGTCTGAGGATAATTACAACATTGTAGCAAAATATGGTTATGATGCATATCCTTCGAATCCGAATGGTTCTGATTACAATACAGCAATGCTATGTGATGCAACTGGTCGTCATTTAGTAATGATGCCACATATAGAACGTTCAACTTTTCAATGGAATTGGGCGAACTATCCAGCAGGAAGAAAAGATGAAGTTTCTCCTTGGTTAGAAGCATTTACAAATGCTAAAAACTGGATTGAGAATAAATAAATCTTATTCATTTATAAAATAAAAACAGCTTTTGATTCATTTCAAAAGCTGTTTTTGTTTACTGAAAATTATATTTATTTATTCATGTTTCAAGTATTTAATTAAATCAACTTTTGTTGCATTAAAAGCTTTTAATCCTACGACTCCAAAAACAAGTAGTATTAAAATTATTGGCGTAATAATAAAAGGTAATAATGGCATTTCAATACGATACTTAAATTTTTCTAGCCAATTTTGCATAAAATAATATGCAATCGGAATTAATATTATCGATGAAATAGTTACAATTTTTAAGAAGTTTTTTAAAAGTTGAAACATAATTTCATTGACAGATGAACCTAATATTTTTCGAATAGCGACTTCTTTTAAGCGTTGCTTAATGGTTCTATTCATTTTAAATCGAAAGTTGGTGAAACCTCTTTTCAAGTTGCTTTTATAGTCTAATGAACAAAAACAGGTAAATATTATTATCACAGAAAACTAGTCTGCTTTTCTTGATAAATGCTAAAATTACCTCTACATTTATTTCCTTAATCAGTTTGTGTAACAATTTAACAATATAAAAATGCATTTTAAAAAAATTTGCTCCCTCCTATTCTTTTTCTTATCTATTACAATATCAACAGCACAAGAACCTTTTGTACAGGTAATTCCGCAACCAAATGAAGTGATAAAATCAGAGGGATTTTTCAATTTCAAAAAAACAACAAAAATAATGAGCTCTTTAGAAACAAAAGAGACTGCGTTATTAGTGCAACATTTTTTAAAAAAGGAATTTCAACTCTCTTTAAAATATAAAAATTCAAAGAAGAAAAAGAAGAATTCAATTTTGTTAAGTATTGATAGTAACTTAGAAAAAGAAGGGTATTCGTTAATTATTTCAACCACAAATATTAAAATTATTGGAGGCTCTAAAACAGGTGTTTTTTATGGCTTTCAAACATTAAGACAGCTGATCAAAAATCAAAAGGAATCAAATAATAAAATTGGCTGTTTTACGATTAATGATCAGCCCCGTTTTTCTTGGAGAGCTTATATGTTAGATGAATCTAGATATTTTCATGGAGAAGAATTCGTGAAGTTGCTTTTAGATCAAATGGCCGTCTTAAAAATGAATGTTTTTCATTGGCATTTAACAGATGATGCTGGTTGGAGAATTGAAATAAAAAAATACCCAAAGCTTACAGAAATTGGATCTAAAAGAACCGATAGTGAAATTGGCACTTGGGGAAGTAAAAAGTATTCTGGCAAAGCACATACTGGATTTTATACACAATTGCAAATCAAAAATATTGTTGCCTATGCAGCAAAAAGGCATATAACGGTAGTTCCTGAATTTGAAATGCCTGGTCATTCTAGCGCAGCTATAGCAGCCTATCCTTGGTTAGGAACAGAAAATAAACAAATTGAAGTTCCTATTAAGTTTGGTAGACATTATGATAATTACGATGTTACAAACCCTAAAGTAATTACTTTTATTAAAGATGTATTGATTGAAATATTTGAGCTATTCCCTTCTAAAGTAATCCATATAGGAGGAGATGAAGTTGGTTATAAAGTATGGGAGAAGTCTGTCCATGTAAAAGAATACATGAAAAAAAATAATATAGAAACATTGGCGGATTTACAGATTAAATTCACCAATGACATTTCTAAATTTATTGAAAGCAAAGGAAGAAGGATGATGGGCTGGAATGAAATTATGGGAGCAAACATTCATAAAGGTTTTAAAGAGAAAAAAGATGATAAAGAAGCTACAAGTTCACTTGCGAAAAATGTAGTTGTACATTTTTGGAAAGGCGATTTAAAACTCGCAACCAAAGCCGCAAAACAAGGTTACGGCATTGTAAACTCATTGCATAGCAACACCTATTTAGATTATAGTTATAAAGACATCAGTCTTCAGAAAGCATATGATTTTGACCCAATTCCTAAAGGGCTGGAACAACAATATCATAAAAACATTTACGGCTTAGGTTGCCAAATGTGGAGTGAGTGGACACCAACTAATGACAATATTTCTTACCAAACTTTTCCAAGAATTGCTGCATATGCAGAAGTTGGATGGACGAATTTACGAAACAAACAGTTTAGTGAATTTATAATTGGGCTAGATCAAATGAAAAAATCCTGGAAATTACTAGGGATTAATTATGCAGATATTAAAAAATAAAAGTGTCACAGATTAACTTTCAATTGGTCTTTATTAAAACATATAATACTTTTTAGGATGAAAAAGCATCAAATAACCACTTTATCAACTGTAACAATCGCTTTGTTCTTAACTCTTTCTATAACAGCTCAGAAAAGAATTAATGCAGCAGATATTATGAGAGACATTAAAAATGGGAAAGATATTCGTTATAAAAATGTTACGATTGTTGGCATATTAGATTTCACCTTTATGGAGGAGCAACAAGATAAATTGCCAAGAAAAAAAAGAAACAGTTGGTGGAACACTGGAAGTAAGTCAAACAAAATAAAAAAAAATATTAAAAATAATGTGTCATTTGTAAACTGTGTATTTGAAGACAGTGTTTTTGCTTATATACATGACGAAGACAGTGGTTATACTTTTACAGCTAATTTTAATGGTGATGCAATTTTCAAGAAATGTGTGTTTAAAGAAATGGCCATGTTTAAATATTCTTATTTTGAAGAAAAAGCAGATTTTGAAGGTAGTGAATTTAATGATTCATCGACCTTTAAGTATGCTAAATTCAGCAACAATGTTAGCTTCGCTAATACCCTTTTTAAAGAATCTGCAACGTTTAAATATTCGAAATTTAATGACGGAGTATCATTTAACAACGCGAAATTTGAAGAAGATTTAAATATAAAATACACCCAAATTTTTGGTGAATTTGACATTAAAGGTATGTTTGTAGCTTATGACATTGATTCTAAATACACTAAAATAAATGGTGAAAAATTTAGTTATCATTAAGATTATTAAAAAACAGGTATAAATACCTATTGTTCTGATTTCCCTTCTACTCTAACTTGCACTGAGCAAACAAGCCATTGAAAAAGGAAGAAGGAATTTTGAGCAAGTAGGATTTAGGGGCCTGCTTATTCTATAATAACTGGCTTTTAATATTAAAGCCAGTTATTTATTCTAAATCCTTAACTATATAATCATTTTTTAATGATCTAAAAAAAGCATTAACTAGTCAGTTAATGCTTTTTCAGTATATTGTCATACCAATACTTTAAATTTATGACGAAACTACCTACTCGCCTTTTTGACTTTATTTATCATCAAGAACAACAATATCCACAAGAAAAATGCTACACTTTTAAAAAATCTGGCAAGTGGAATTCTATTTCTACAAAAGAATTTTTAGAACAATCGAACACCGTAAGTAGAGCCCTATTAAAATTAGGAATAAAAAAAGGAGATAAGATTGCAGTAATAAGCTCTAACAATAGACCAGAGTGGCATGCTTTAGATATTGGGCTATTACAAGTTGGTGCACAAAACATTCCCTTATACCCAACTTTATCAGAAAAAGACTATCAGTATATCTTAAATCATTCAGATGCTTTGTACTGTTTTGTTTCTGATAAAGAATTATTAGAAAAAGTGAATGCCGTTAAAGACAAGACAAACTTAAAAAGTGTTTATACTTTTGATGAAATTGACACAGAAACTGATTGGAATACATTTTTAGCCCTTGGAGAATCATTGGACAATCAATGTGATGTGGATGCGTTAAAAGAGCGGGTTTCAGAAAATGACTTAGCTACAATAATTTACACATCAGGCACAACAGGAACTCCGAAAGGCGTTATGCTCTCACATAAAAACATCGCTCAAAACGCATTAGTAAGCGCAGATGCTTTAGACTTAATTGGCAATAATTACAGAGTCGTTTCGTACTTACCTATTAGTCATATTTTTGAACGTTTTGCTTCCTATTATTATCATTACATGGGGTTTGAGGTGTATTTTGCTGAATCAATAGATAAACTTGGAGACACCTTAAAAGAGATAAAACCTCATTTTATACCTGTAGTTCCAAGGCTTCTAGAAAAAGTATTTGATAAAATTGTAGCAAAGGGAAACGAATTAACGGGCTTAAAAAAAGGAATATTCTTTTGGGCTGTAAGTGTTGGAGAGAAGTACAAACCGTATCGTGAAAATAGTTCTTGGTATTATCTAAAATTAAGTATCGCCAGAAAACTAATCTTTAGTAAATGGAAAGATGCATTAGGCGGACAGTTGAAGTTTATGGTCTCTGGAAGCGCTCCTTTACAAGAGCGGTTAATCAATGTTTTTACTGCTGCAGGAATGCCAATTTATGAAGGGTATGGAATGACAGAAACTTCTCCAGGTGTTTCTATCAATGATTTAAGAAATGGTGGTTTTAAAGCAGGTACAGTTGGTAAAGTATTAAAAGACGTTGAGGTTAAAATAGCTAAAGATGGTGAGATACTTGTGAAAGGGTCAAATATAATGATGGGCTATTATAAAAACGAAGCGTTAACAAAAGAGACCATTAAAAACGGTTATATACACACTGGAGATATTGGTACATTAGATAATGAAGGGTTTTTAAAAATTACGGATCGTAAAAAAGAGATGTTTAAAACTTCTGGCGGTAAATATATTGCGCCCGCAGTTTTAGAAAGTGAATTAAAACAATCTCGTTTTATTGAGCAGGTAATGATTATTGGTGAAAGTGAAAAAATGCCAGCTGCATTAATTCAGGTAAATTTTGATTTTGTTACCGAATGGGCTAAAAGACACGATCATGTACTTAAGGATATTACTACAGATGAAAGACTAATTCTTAGAGTACAGAAAGAAATTGATAGATACAATAGAAATTTTGGTAGTTGGGAGCAAATTAAAAAATTTGAAATAACTCCCGATGAATGGACTATTGAAGCAGGGCACTTAACTCCAACAATGAAAATGCGCCGTAAAATTATAAAAGAAAAGTACCAAACCTTATTCCTGAAAATTTATAACTCATAGTATTTCAGTTATTTAAAGTCTTCTTGCAAAATCGCCATATTTTTCATACTTTGCGTGTCTTCAAATACTATATTTATGGCAATAGAAATTACACGTTTATTTGATTTTCCTTATTATCAGCTAGAAAAATTCAATCTTAAAAAAGCATTAACTACAAAATATAATGGAGAATGGATTTCTACATCTACGCAAGAATATGTAGACAAAGCAAATGCAATTAGTAGAGGATTGTTAAAATTAGGAGTACAACCAAACGACAAAATTGCTGTAATTTCTACCACAAATAGAACAGAATGGAATATTTGTGATATCGGAATTTTACAAACAGGTGCACAAAGTGTACCTATTTACCCTACTATTTCTAAAGAAGACTATGAGTATGTTTTAAACCATTCAGAAGCTATTTATTGCTTTGTTTCTGATGTAACTATCATAGAGAAATTAAATCAAGTTAAAGGAAACACACGGTTAAAAGGAATTTTTACTTTTGATGATATTGCGGATGAAAAAAGCTGGAATGAAATTTTAGAAGCTGGTAAAGACACTAGTAATCAAGCTGAAGTTGAAGCTAGAAAAGATGCTGTAAACCCTGAAGACTTAGCGACTCTAATTTATACTTCTGGTACTACAGGAAGACCAAAAGGGGTTATGTTATCACACAGAAATATTGTATCTAATGTGCTCACAAGTGAAGAAAGTGTACCGCTAGTAAAAGGAGAAGATAAAGCTTTAAGTTTCTTACCGGTTTGTCACATATTTGAACGAATGATTTTGTATTTATATCAATTTTGTGGAACAGAAATTTACTTTGCTGAAGGAATTGATAAACTAGCCGAAAATGCGCAAGAAATTAAGCCAAATGTAATGACGGCTGTTCCGCGTTTATATGAAAAAATTTACGATAAAATCATCTTAAAAGGAGAAGATTTATCAGGTATAAAAAAGACATTATTTTTCTGGGCTGTAAACTTGGGTTTAAGATATGAACCTTATGGCGCAAATGGTTGGTGGTATGAAACACAATTAAAGCTAGCACGTAAACTTATTTTCTCTAAATGGCAAGCTGCTTTAGGAGGAGAACTTAAACTAATGGTTTCTGGAGCTTCTGCTTTACAGCAAAGGTTAACAAGAGTTTTTACAGCAGCAGGAATGCCAATAATGGAAGGGTATGGTTTAACAGAAACATCTCCTGTTACTTCTGTGAATTTTATTGAAGCAAATGGTGAAAGAGGTTTTAGAGTTGGAACTGTTGGTAAAGTTATAAGTAATGTAGAAGTGAAAATTGCCGAAAATGGCGAGATTTTAATAAAAGGTCCCAATGTAATGCAAGGGTATTATAAAGATCCTGAAAAAACTGCAGAAGTACTTAAAGATGGGTATTTCCATTCTGGTGATAAAGGAGTAATTGATGCTGATGGCTTTTTAAAAATTACGGGAAGAACCAAGGAAATGTTTAAAACTTCTGGAGGGAAATATATTGTACCACCTTTATTAGAAGGAGAATTAAAACAATCTTTATTTATAGAACAAATTATGGTTATTGGTGAAGGTGAAAAAATGCCAGCTGCATTAATTCAACCAAACTTTGATTTTATAAAAGATTGGATTGATAGAAAAAAGCACAAAATTGGTAAAACAAATGAAGAAATTATAAATTCTCAATTGGTTATAGACAGAATTCAAATAGAAGTAGATAAATGTAATACTCACTTTGGTAATTGGGAACAAATTAAACGTTTTGAGCTTACACCAGATGTTTGGTCAATAGAAGGTGGTCATTTAACCCCAACTATGAAAATGAAACGAGAGATTATTAAAAACACCTATAAAGATTTATACGAGAAAATTTATAGAGGGTAAACAATAATTACCTGTTATTTACAAATAACACGAATAATAAAAGCTCCTATTTCTAGGAGCTTTTATTATTTATCACAAAAAATATATTTTAAAAATGTAACCTTTCAATTAATAACAGGTCTTCATTATGTCTAACTAACCAAAAATGTCAACTTGAAACAATTAACAGACGAAGAATTAATGCATATCGTATCAGAAGGAAACTTAGATGCAATGACATATATTTTTGATCGCTATCAGGTCCGCTTGTATAATTTTTATTATCAAAAGGTAAAAGATGTGGCTGTATGTGAAGATTTAACACAGAATGTTTTTTTAAAAGTAATTAAGTATAAACATTCATATAAAGGAGGGAAATTTGTTTCATGGATCTTTAAAATAGCAAGAAATCTATTTTATGATCATTATCAAGAACAAAAGAAAACACAACCGTTTGAAAACATAGATGATGTTAGTAGTGAATTAAATGAAGAGTCAATTGAAAAAGAAGAGGAAATTAGTCATTTAATGAAGGTTTTAAACAATTTAAGTGATACAGATAAAGAGCTAATTATTATGAATAGAATTGAGGGAATTAAATATGAACAAATAGCTGAGATAATTGGAAGTAATACCATTGCTGTAAAGACAAAGATTCATAGAATCATAAAAAAATTAAGAACTAATTATTTTGAAACATTAGCCTAATGAATTGCACGAACATAGAAAACAAACTAGTAGATTATATTGATGGTAGTTTAACTGCTAAAGAAGCAAGTGAGGTTCAAAATCATATAGAAACCTGTGATTCATGTAAGAACGATTTAGAGGAAACGAATTCTTTATTAACTGCTTTTACTCACGAACAAGTAGCACAACCAACATTAAATTTAAAAACATCTTTTCAAGAAATGTTAGCAAATGAAAAGAAAGCTCAAACTAAAGTAATTGCATTAAACCCTAAAAAGAACTCATTTAAAAGCTACTTACAAATTGCTGCTAGTATTGCAATTCTATTTACAGGATATTTAATTGGTGGGTATCAAGAAAGTCAAAACTCAGAACAAGAACTGATGGCTTTTCAAAATGAGAAAAAACAATTAAAAGAAAATATGATGTTGGCAATGATTGATAATTCATCGCCAAGTAAAAGAATAAAAGCTGTTAATTATACAGAAGAATTAACAACACCAAACACAAAAATACTACAAGCATTAATAGAACGAATGCAACATGATTCTAATAGCAACGTGAGGCTGTCTGCAGCAGAAGCACTTTCTAAATTCACAGATTATGAGCTAGTTCGAACTTCATTAATAGAAACATTAACCATTGAAAAAGATCCAAGTATACAGATTGAGATTATTCAGATTTTGGTTGATATTCAGGAAAAAAGAGCGCTCGCTCCAATGAGAAAATTATTGGAACAACCTGAATCTCCAGATTATTTAAAAACTCAAGTTCATATAGGGATTGCACATTTAATTTAA
>JBLFXB010000069.1:0-11277 GCA_047611925.1 Polaribacter sp. | reverse complement strand
TTTTCTTGTGCTTGAAGTCTAACTATTGAGCTAAAAAAAAGCAAAAGAATAATTACACTTTTGTAACCATACTTCATAAATTATAAATTTTATTGATTAATACAAGCCCTAAAAATATCTCTGTTTAACAGTTTTTTGGCTAAGCATGAAGTCAATAGAATTATATATGATGTGAACACACCATAATAGTTGTTCAATACTTAATGAATAGGATACATTAAAAATACTTACAGATATTAATAGCAATGGACCATAAGTAATGATGTGAAAAACCCGAGTACTGACTTGACCAACTTTTTTAATGATTTCAGTAACTCACAAATTGATGTTAATGTTTTTATAAATCAATTTAAATAACATTTTTAGCATTTAATTTGTAGATACATTGAGTACACATGACAATATCCACACTTATAATTGATGATGAAAGCTTAGCTAGACAACGCTTAACAAATTTAATCTTAGAAATTCCTGAATTAGAAATTTTAGATACCTGTAGCACTGGTAAAAATGCTATTGAAAAAATAAACAAACTACAACCTGATTTGATTTTTTTAGACATAAAACTAAAAGACATGAATGGGTTTGATATTCTAGAACAAATTAATATAAAAAAGACACCATTAATAATTTTTGTTTCTGCTTATGACAAGTTTGCTCTTAAAGCTTTTGATTACTTTGCTTTTGACTATTTATTAAAACCATTTAAAGATGAACGTTTTTTTAAAGCAGTAAATAATGCCATTAATCATTTTAAACATGATGATTTTATTCATTTTGAAGACAAACTGAATAACCTAATTAAGTATGTGAAAAAAGACGAAGGGAATACTATACCTGTAAAAAACCAGACAAAAGAAAAGTTAGCAGTTAAGTTGGGAAATAAAGTTTCATTTTTAGAAATGAAAGAAATAAAATACATTATTGCTTCTGGCTATTATGCAGAAATATATACAAATGAAAGAAAACACCTATTAAGAGAATCTTTAACAAATTTGACCCAAAGGTTAGATTCAGATCAGTTCATAAGAATTCACAGATCAACTATTGTCAATATTAGCTCTATCTCAGAACTTATTCATTCAAATTACGGAGAAATAGATTTAAAAACCACAGACAATAAACTGTTTAGAATTAGTAAAAGCTATAAAAAAGAATTCCAAAATTTAATGGGGATTTAAATGATTACACACTTTAAAAAAAAAACTGACTTAAAATTAATTTTAATTTTAGCAGGATTCTACGCTGTTACATTAAGCATAAGCTTTATAAAAGCTGCATATCTAAAAAACAGCAACTTATATTATCAAGAAACCAGCTGGGCTGATTTGTTTTTCAACTATTTTGTTGTTGACTACTTTGCTGTTATGTTTTTTGTATCATTTGCAGCTAATATCACAAAGAAAATGATTGTAAAAAAGATAAAAATAAAACATATTGTTTTAACACATTTTTTCTTATCACTTACATTGGGTTTCTTTATTTATTTGATATCAGTTTTATATTTTGTTGTTATCGGTAAGTTTACTGTTTCACAAATAGATATTAGTTTACACATAGGAGAAATCATTAAAACGATGGATCTTCATTTTCTGCTATACTTTATTATGGTTTCAATAATATATAGTTACTATTTTATTATTGAAAACAAAAAAAATGAAATAGAAAATAATTTAATAAAATCACAGCTAACAAATGCAAAATTAAATCTATTAAAAAGCAACCTACAACCTCATTTCCTATTCAACACATTAAATAGCATTTCTGCTTTAGTAGATATCAGTAAAACTCAAGCACAAAATACAATTGCAGATTTAGGTAACTTATTAAGAGAACTATTGGATACCGGAAATGAAAACCTAATTACTTTAGAACAAGAATTAAATATATTGGTTAAATATATAAATATTATAGAAGTTCGTTTTTCAGATCATTTTACTTTCACCTCTGAAATTGATGACGCCCTTTTAAAAGCTTATTTCCCTAGTTTATTGTTACAGCCTATTATAGAAAATTCTATCAAACATGGCTATGATTACAACACCACAGATTTAGAAGTAAATTTATCTATTGAAAGAGAAGATGAAAGAATCTTAATCTCTATTTCAAACAACGGAAAAATATTGGAAAAAAATTTTAAACTAACGAAAACAAATATTGGTATTAAAAACACTTTAGAACGGCTAAAGACCACTTACAATAATGACTTTCAATATTACATGAAAAACAAAAAAGACGAAAGCGGTATTATTACTCACATTAGTATTCCTTATATTCGCTAAAATTTATCATCATAAAAACGACACTTTCAAATAACTTTAGAATTATATCCTTAGTTCCATCTCAAACCGAATTGTTAGTAGATTTGGGATTAGAAGAATTTATTGTTGGGATTACAAAATTTTGCGTTCATCCGAGACATCTAAAGAAAACTAAAAGTACCGTTGGCGGAACCAAAAATTGCAACTTCAAAAAAATAAGATCCTTAAATCCCACACATATTCTCTGTAATAAGGAAGAGAACACAAAAGAAATTGTCGAAGAATGTCAAAAAATCGCAATAACCCATGTTTCAGAAATCTTTACAATAAATGACTCCATAGCACTTATTGAATCTTATGGTACTCTTTTTTCAAAAAAAACGGAAGCAAGCAATTTAGTTCAAAAAATCAATTTTAAACGAGACAACTTTAATGCGTTTATAAAAGACAAACCTGTATTAAAAGTTGCTTATTTTATTTGGAGAAACCCATGGATGGTTGCTGCAAACAATACATATATCAACCATATTTTAGAAGTAAACAAACTAGACAACATTTATAAAAACAAAGAGAGATATCCAGAAGTTGAAATCGAAAAAATACGATTAGAAGGAAACCCTAATCTTGTGTTTTTATCTTCAGAACCCTACCCTTTTAAAGAAGAACACGCTTTTGAACTTGAAAAGTGTACACATCAAGCAAAAACAATTTTAGTTGACGGAGAGCTATTTAGTTGGCATGGAAGTAGGCTTATAAAAGCATTTGATTATTTTCAACAATTAAGAGAAAGCGTATCAAAAGACACTAAGTAATGTTTGAAAACTCTTTATTTAAATAGTTTACTTGATTCAGTTTACTTAAAATTTTCATGGCTTTATAAGCAGCGGTATCGCTCTTAATCTCATCGACATACTTGTAATCATTAGATCTTTCCACCAACTTATTATAACGCTCTTCTAAGTGTTTTCTATATCGTAAAAGTTGATTTAATCGAGACATTTATTTATATATTTACCTATAAATATAGCATATTTAATTCACAAAAATTAGCTATTTTAATCTTGTAATGCAAAAACTTGTTTTAATAATGCTGTATTTCGCAATCCTACTTTTTCTCTAATTCCTTTTTCCTCAATAGCAATCATTGTAAAAACTCCTTTTAAAGTTTGTACAGTTACATAATCTGCTAAATCTGGATTTACTTTATCAACAAAAGGAATGTTGTTGTATTTTGTAATTAGATTCCTCCAAACTTTATCAGCCCCAACTTTACTAAATGAGTTTTTAATTACTGGACTAAATTTATTGTATAAAGCGATGTTTGTTTTTCCTTGCAAATAACTAGTTGCAGCGTTTTGTTCTCCTAATAAAATATTTTTCGCATCAGAAAACGTGATTTCTTTTACCGCATTTACAAAAATTGGAGTTGCTGTTTTTACAGCATCTTCTGCAGCTCTATTTAACACTTTAATACCTTCATCAGCCAAATAACTTAAACCCATTCTTCTCAATACTTTATCTACTCCTTTTAACTCTTCTGGTAATAAAATTTTCACCAATTCATTTTTATAAAATCCATCAGAAGAAGTAAGTTTTGAAACCTGATGCTGAATACCATTATCTAATGCTTGTCTTAATCCATTTCCTATTTGCTCTTGACTTAGTCCAGCTCCTGTACTCGCTATTTGATTGGCTACTTTTTGTAATTCTGCACACCCAACAAACTGTAATGCTATAAATACTACTATAATTCTCTTTATCATTATTATCTTTTTTTTTAAAAGCAATTCTCTTCAATAGTGACTACTTAATTAAAACTGTCCGTTTTTTTATCATATCCATAGGGACAATGTTTGCAACCACTCTTACAGCAATGCCCTCTCTTTAGATGGTATTTTTCTGTAAACACTTTATAGCCTTGTTTATTAAAGTAATAATCATCGGGCTCTAATTCTATTCTTGGTTTAAACATTTTACAAAATTAACATAAAAAAACGCCCTAAATAGGCGTTCTTAATTTTAATTTATTTTTTAACCTCTGGCGGAAATTTATTCAATATTTCTTTTACAAAAAGCTGAATCTTTTCATCTTTTTTTGGACCTGTTTTTGCGCCTAAAGCTCCAGAACCGATTCCTTGCCAAAGTAGTTTTTTATTCTTGGTATCGATGAAGTCAATAAATAACGCCCCTTCTGTGTGCTTTGTAATTCGCATGCGATCACGACCATAATAATATGAAGGATACCAAAAATTATTTGGATACCCAACATTTGTATCAACTTGTACCCTTTTTCTAGATTTTGTAAAAATACTCACTAATAAATCTGGGCTCTTAGACTTCACATATCCTTTTGTCAACATTTCTGATTCTATAGCTCTCAATATTCTTTGTTTATCTAAATCAGAAATCTTCGCTTTATCGATTCCTTTTTTATAAAATGCAAATGTTTTATAAGAAGTAAAGTCCGTTTTCACATCATAATCTGTAGTAACTTTCACGGTATTACAAGAGGTAAACCCAAAGACAAGCACTAAAATAAATAGTTTTAAAGTTTTCATAATATATCGTTTTTTAATCGCTATTTCTTAAGCTGCAAAAAGCGTACCGTTAAAAATCAACCACAAACTCTTTAATATTAGTTAAAGAATCTTAATCTTTTTTAAGAATTCCGTAAATTGCACTCGAAAATAACAAGATTTATTACGAATGGAACAAATAACACCTTACAAACCTCAACATAAAGTACGTATTGTAACTGCTGCAGCACTATTTGACGGCCATGATGCCGCTATTAATATTATGCGTAGAATTATTCAATCAACAGGAGTCGAAGTAATTCACTTAGGCCATGATAGAAGTGTAGAAGAAGTAGTACACTGTGCCATACAAGAAGACGTAAATGCAATTGCTATTACCTCGTATCAAGGTGGTCATAATGAATACTTTAAATACATGTATGACCTTTTACAAGAAAAAGGTGCAACTCATATCAAAATTTTTGGTGGCGGTGGTGGTGTAATTCTTCCTGAAGAAATCAAAGACCTGATGGATTACGGAATTACACGTATTTATTCTCCAGATGATGGGCGTGCTCTTGGCTTACAAGGCATGATTAATGATTTGGTAAAAACAGCCGACTTTGCTATTGGTGATGTTTTGAATGATGAATTTAATCATTTAGCTAAAAAAGAAATTGGAAGTATCGCTCGTATTATTTCTTCTGCAGAAAACTTCCCTGAAGTTGCAAAAGAAACACTAGATCGTATCCATGAGAAAAATAAAAATTCTAAAACGCTCGTTTTAGGTATTACAGGAACTGGTGGATCTGGAAAATCATCTTTAGTAGATGAATTAGTTCGTAGATTCTTAGTTGACTTTCCAAAGAAAACAATTGGATTAATTTCTGTTGACCCCTCAAAAAGAAAAACTGGAGGCGCATTATTAGGAGATCGTATTCGAATGAATTCTATTAATGATGAACGTGTGTATATGCGTTCTTTAGCAACCCGTCAATCTAACTTGGCATTGTCTAAATATGTAAATGAAGCGGTGCAAGTTTTAAAAGCTGCTGAGTTTGATTTAATTATTTTAGAAACTTCTGGTATTGGTCAATCTGATACAGAAATTGTTGAACATTCAGATACTTCATTGTATGTGATGACTCCAGAATTTGGAGCTGCAACACAATTAGAAAAAATCGACATGCTTGATTTTGCTGACTTAGTTGCAATCAATAAGTTTGACAAAAGAGGTGCTTTAGATGCGATACGTGATGTAAAAAAGCAATACATGCGTAACAACAATTTATGGCATGTTCATATGGATGATATGCCTGTTTTTGGAACAATTGCATCTCAATTTAACGATCCAGGAATGAATACGTTGTACAAGCGTGTTATGGATAAATTGGTAGAGAAATCTGGTGCTGATTTAAAATCTAGTATGGAAATCACCAAAGAAATGTCTGAAAAAATTTATGTGATTCCACCAAGCAGAGTTCGTTATTTATCAGAAATATCTGAAAGTAATAGAGGCTACGATAAAAAAGTTGATGCTCAAGTTACAGTTGCTCAAAAGCTATATGGTATTTATCAAACAATAGAATCGATTACAAATACTGAAATTGAAATTACTAAAACAGGAATCAATGAAGAGGAGATTCTTTCTCTCGACTCCGTTGGAGATGACAAAGAGTTTATCAAACTTTTAGTTGCTCAATTTGATAAAGTAAAACTAAACTTTGATCCTTTAAATTGGGAAATCATTTTAAACTGGAAAGAAAAAGTTCAGAAATATAAAAACCCTATTTACACGTTTAAAGTACGTGATAAAGAAATTAATATTGAGACACATAGCGAATCGTTATCACATTCTCAAATACCTAAAGTTGCGTTACCTAAATACCAAGCTTGGGGAGATTTATTACGTTGGAACTTACAAGAAAATGTTCCTGGAGAATTCCCGTTTGCCTCTGGATTGTATCCCTTTAAAAGAACAGGTGAAGACCCAACAAGAATGTTTGCCGGTGAAGGTGGACCAGAAAGAACAAACAGACGTTTTCATTATGTAAGTTTAGGAATGGATGCGAAACGTTTATCAACGGCATTTGATTCTGTTACTTTATATGGTAATGACCCTGGTGTTAGACCAGATATTTATGGTAAAATTGGAAATGCTGGAGTTTCAATCTGTTGTTTAGACGATGCTAAGAAATTGTATTCTGGCTTTGATTTAAGTCACGCTATGACTTCTGTTTCAATGACCATTAACGGTCCTGCTCCAATGTTGTTAGGATTCTTTATGAATGCTGCTGTTGATCAGAACTGTGAAAAATACATCATCGAGAACAAACTAGAAAAGCACGTTGAAGCGAAATTCAAAGAAGTGTACGATTCGAAAGGATTAGAAAGACCTTTGTACCAAGGAAAACTACCTGAAGGAAACAATGGTTTAGGCCTGATGTTATTAGGTTTAACTGGAGATTTGGTATTACCTGCGGATGTATATGCAAAAATTAAAACGGAAACTTTAAGTCAAGTTAGAGGAACCGTTCAAGCAGATATTTTAAAAGAAGATCAGGCACAAAACACGTGTATTTTCTCTACGGAATTTGCATTGCGTTTAATGGGAGATGTTCAAGAATATTTCATCGAAAAACAAGTGCGTAATTTCTATTCTGTTTCAATTTCTGGGTATCATATTGCAGAAGCTGGTGCAAATCCAATTACACAATTGGCATTGACATTGTCTAACGGATTTACATACGTTGAATATTACCTTTCTAGAGGAATGGATATTAATAAATTCGGACCGAATTTATCTTTCTTTTTCTCTAACGGAATTGACCCAGAATATTCAGTAATCGGTAGAGTTGCACGTAAGATTTGGGCAAAAGCGATGAAGCATAAATATGGAGCAAATCCAAGAGCTCAGATGTTAAAATATCACATTCAAACTTCTGGACGTTCTTTACACGCACAAGAAATTGATTTCAATGATATCAGAACAACATTGCAAGCTTTATATGCAATCAATGACAACTGTAATTCATTACATACAAATGCATATGACGAGGCGATTACAACACCTACGGAAGAATCTGTGCGTAGAGCAATGGCAATTCAATTAATCATCAACAAAGAATTAGGATTAACGAAAAACGAAAATCCAATTCAGGGTTCTTTCATTATTGAAGAATTGACTGATTTAGTTGAAGAAGCTGTGTTAACAGAATTTGATAGAATTACAGAACGTGGTGGTGTTTTAGGAGCGATGGAAACGATGTATCAACGCTCTAAAATACAAGAAGAAAGTTTGTATTATGAAACACTAAAACATACTGGAGAATTTCCAATTATTGGTGTAAATACCTTCTTAAGTTCTAAAGGATCTCCAACAGTACAACCTGCTGAAGTAATTAGAGCAACAGAAACAGAAAAGCAGTTTCAGATTCAAACGAAAGATTTACTAAATAAAGCGAATGACAAAAAAGTTCAAGAACAATTGACTATTTTACAAGAAGCAGCTGTTCAGAATGAAAACTTATTCGATAAACTAATGGAGGCAACGAAGTTCTGTTCTTTAGGACAAATTACAGAAGCCTTGTTTAAAGTTGGTGGGCAATATAGAAGAAATATGTAGAAGGCAATGCCTTCAGATAATTAAAAAGCCGCACAATTTGTGCGGCTTTTTTTTATGGACTCCATTTATCCTTTCAGAATAAAAACTAAAGAAGCTTTCGGACATACATTTAGAATTGTTACCGCTCTCTTGTTAATAGTCTTTTAGGTTCCTAAAGGAAATACAGGCGAATCAAGCATGCCTCCGATCAAACCAATTCTGGTTCGAAAAGAATTGCAAAAATATTTTTCAAAATAAATGCATCTTTTTTGTAAATTGTAAGTCTTCTATATGAACATTAAAAAATTTAATATCATGAAAAATCAATGTACGTGTAATTGTGACGGATGTAAAACAGGAGATTGTAGCAACTGTACTTGCGAAAATTGTTCTTGTAACAATTGTAACTGTTAACTAAAAAAATGTCTGGTCGAGCGCAGTCGAGACCTAAAACTTCTCGACTGCGCTCGAAGCGACAAAAAATTCTATGACCACACAACAAGTTTGGAAACAATATTCTGAAGACTTAAAGAGATTTATCTTTAGTAAAGTAAAAGACATTGCTATTACTGATGATATCTTACAGGACACCTTTATCAAAATCCACACAAAACTACATACGCTTAAAGATATTAAAAAGTTAAAATCTTGGATATTCTCTATCGCTCGAAATTCTATCTTAGACTATTTTAAATCGAGTAAAAAAACTTTTGAATTCACAAATTTCGAATCTGAAACTTTCATAGAAGAAAATCTGCATACCGAGAAAGATTGCTTGCGAGGTATTTTACAAAACCTACCAAAAAAATATAGAGATCCTTTGTTCTTATCTGATATAAAAGGGCTCAAACAACAAGAAGTAGCTGAGCAGTTAAAACAAACAGTACCTACTACAAAATCCCAAATTCAACGTGCACGAAAACTCATTGCACAAGGCTTTATAGACTGCTGTGGTTATGTATTAAATAAAGGCGGAAAACTAGTTGGAGAAACCCAAGAAAAAGAAGACTGTAAGGTTTGTGGGTAAATCGTTATTTTTTCAATACTTATCTAATTAAAAAAATGATTTAGAAAAGATTTTTCAAAAAACCTTTTCTAAATCATAATATATATAAAATTTAAGATTCTTGTTCGGGTAAATTAACACCTTTCTTTAGCAATACAGCACCCATCATAAGTAACCAGATTACTTTTACATGGAATATAGGCTTGTAAATTTCGTAATTATCTGGAATCGATAAGATAAGACCAACTGTTACAACACCTAACACTATTGTAAACCAACTCAACCAAGTAGGCATTAATCTCCACTTAACAAAAGCGACCCCTAATAATACGAATCCAACACCAGAGAAAATACGTCCAAAACGGATAAAACAGGTAACATATTGATTGGTGAATAACATGCTATCCATAAATTCTTTTAATTCAACAGCTGACATTCCTGCTGTTTTTCCAACGCCCCAAGCACCAAAATTGTAATAATACGCATTCGCAATAGCCAAGGTAAAAGTACCAACGATAACCATTCCTATTCCTGGAAGCATCACCACACGATATGGCCCATTTATAGTCATTGACATCAATGCAAACATTGAAATACCCATGGTAACCCAGCCAAAAATATGAATACGATACATCCATATCCAATACCAAACGCTTTTTCCTACTTCAGTAAAATCTGAAGCAGCTATATATTCACCTATATGATGAGGCGACAATACCCAGCCAAACCATAAAAGTACTGCTGCTAATATAAATGCCCAACCAGTAAAACTAGTTTCGAAATTTTTTTTCATTATTCTCATAATTGTCTTGTTTATTAATAATCATGCAATTATAAAAGTATTTCTGTTATTATAATGTAACATTGGTTACAAACAAAAAGAGCGAACCAATGTAAATTGCACCACTTTTAGTTACCAATATACTAAAATAAACACACATAATTTTAATAGATTATGCCTGGTATACTTTAGAAAAGTAATATATTTAAAAACAGATATATAAAATGGAAAAATACGCAGACGCATTTGTAAATTCTTTTATAGGAACCGTAAATTGGACATGGAAATCGATCCTTTTGGAAGTGCCTTGGTACACGAATTATTTCTGGGGACTTATTGCTATTTCTCTTTTTGTTTGGTGCTTAGAAATTGCCTTTCCTTGGAGAAAACAACAAGCTATCTTTAGACGTGATTTTTGGCTAGATGTATTTTATATGTTTTTTAATTTTTTCGTTTTCTCAATTATAATTAGCGGAGTTTATAAAATTTTAGGACTGTTATTTGGTGAGTTCAACATCACCTCAAAAAGCTTGGCTCTTTTTGATATTTCTCATTGGGTTACTTGGTTACAATTGCTAATCTTCTTTATTATTCTTGATTTTGTACAATGGTTTACGCATGTGCTTTTGCATAAATATCCTGTATTATGGAAATTCCATAAAGTACATCACAGTGTTAAAGAAATGGGCTTTGCTGCGCATTTAAGATACCATTGGATGGAAAACATCTTTTACAAACCACTTAAAACTTTTGGCGTAATGATTATTGGTGGTTTTGAACCTGAACAAGCATATATTGTTCACTTTATCACCATTGCAATTGGTCATTTTAATCATGCCAATATTAAAATTACTTGGGGAATATTTAAATACGTATTAAATAACCCGGTTATGCACTTATATCATCATGCATCTGAAGTGCCAGAAGGAAGAAACGGAATGAATTATGGAATTAGCTTAAGCCTTTGGGATTATATTTTTAAAACGAATTACATTCCTGAAGATAGCGGAACTGTAGAAATTGGCTTTGAAGGTGATGATGAATTCCCTTCCAGCTTTATAGATCAAAGTCTATACGGATTTAAAAAAGGGCAGCAATAAGTAAAACTC
>JBLFXB010000068.1:0-11718 GCA_047611925.1 Polaribacter sp. | reverse complement strand
ATAACCAACTTTAGCATTGTTTTCAACTATTTCACTTGCTTGTGAATTAGTAATTCCTACCTTATTCGTGTTGGCAACAACAGTCTCATTTGCCGAAACCAAGGCTTCTGTATAACCAACTTTAGCATTGTTTTCAGCTATTTCATTTGCTTGTGATTCCGTGATCCCAACTTTAGCATTGTTTACACTAACATCAGTGGATATATTACTGTATTGACTATTGGTTGCATTATCGCCCGTATTAACACCAGAAGTATTCTCCAATGCTTTTACTTGTGCATCTGTAACGTAATTTTTATCTATACTTGCTGCAATATCCGCTGTGCTTGATGGAGTTACAGCAATCCAAGCGCTTCCGTTATAATTTTGTATTTCTCCTAATCCTAATGAACTACAATCACTGCACCAAATCTGTAGTCCTGTAGCAGGACTTGCAATAGCATTCCTTTGAACTTTGGTCATTCGTGGTGCTAAAAAACCCTTGGTTGTAGATTTTACTTCCAAAATAGCCGAGGGGTCTGCTTCACTGCCATCACTATTAATCGATACTGATTGCGCGATTGTTGTCATAGTAATAACAAAAGTTAGTAAAGTAAAAATCTTTTTCATAATATGAGATATAGTTATTTTGTTATACGTTTTTGTTTGTATCTTACTTTTTGTTTCTTAGAAACTGTTAATAATTACTTAAGAAGCTCTTGTTTTATAAACAAAGTAAAATCCACTATTATTAGCAATAAAGTACAAACGTGTTTATGGTTCTTTTTAACAATTTATTTAATTAATATTTTTTTTGTAATTCTTCTACCTTGGTTTGTTATTTGAACTAAGTATAAGCCTTGTAACAACGTGTTTTTTGGCGTTATGCTTACAGTATTTTGAGCCTCAATTTTAGTTTGATAAACCGTTTGTCCAATGGCATTAGTCAATTTTATAGCCACTTCTCCAATAAGGTAGCTTGGCAATGCAATATTAAATTGATTATTTGTAACGGGGTTAGGATATACCAATATTTGCTCTGCATTAAGGTTCTCCAGACCTAGCGTACCATTTTTTTGAAACACAATTTTAAAGCGATTTAAATCATAAGAAGCTACTTCTGAGGTTGTTATAAATCTCACATCTGTAGGCATATCATTTGATAAAGCGGTATATTTATCGAGATACGTATCTAACAAAAAGGGAGTTGCTGCCGTATCAAAATTACTGAAATGGGTTCTGAAAGTGTAGTCCTTATTCGCTTTAAATTGTTGCAATTGCACTAGTAATTCATCGCTAGCAGTTACTTGTGGCCTAGCATCTATGGCTAGAGCAAGATCACTATTCAAAAAAGATAGATTCTCTACTCCTGTACTTAACTTAGTTATATCTCCGTTTTCTATAGCATTTGTAAATTGATTGTCAAAAACCGATGTAGCTGCATCAATAGGATAAGAGTCTATAGTAAGTTCGCTAGTTTGATATACTTGCAACTCTAATCGAGATAAGTCGCTCGCTGTAGTTTTATAAAAATTAGGAATAATTTCCTTTCCTCTTTTATCCGTTTCTTCAAAGGTGAGGCTTCCTGAGCTATCCGAGATGTTTTTTATCCAAAAAGATTGCCCAGGTTGAATGTATTGGTTTACGACAGAAGCCATCGTACTTGATTCGGTTGCTATGCTATACGCTACATACCGACCTCTTTGTTCTACTGTTCCCATATTCGCATCCCAAGCATAATACGTATCTGTTAAGTTTTCTTTTACCAATGTGTGCCAATCAACAGAGTTTACGTAGGGGTTACCTACTAAACTATAACCATCTGTAACGGCATTAGTTGTGCTGTTTAACGACGGCTCACTACTACTATCAAAAACCACTCTACCAATAGTTAACGTGCCGGTTGCTGACAGGGTAACAGGATTATTCATCTCGGGCAAGGGAGCCGCAGTGATATCTGCATCTCTATCTCCAAGAATAAAAATTCGATATCCTTGCATTGCGTTAAGGTTCGTAGCATTTGTGTTGGCTATAGGAGCCCATCCCGTTCCAGATGCTTGCGCATTGTTGTGTGTGTATAATGATGGATTTCCAGAAGCTGAGGCATCAAAGCCATTCGCCCCTGTTGTAGAACCTGTAATATGTGTATTCAATTGCCAGTTATTGCTTATAAAGTCCTCAGTTGTTACACATGGTGCGAGAAATCGAAATGCACTTTTACCCGCCCCAATATAGCGTTCCACGGTTACTTTTCCTCTAATAGCAGCACCCTCTCCCACTGGTGCAACGAATGATGAACCCGCTTCGTTAGCAACTAATGTTAAGTTATCGCGCGTATCTAGGGTTCCATTTACAACTCTAAGGGTGCCCATCATGTTAAATTTACTATTTAACAAAGTCGTACCAAAATTATCCACTGTCAAATCATTAATATTCGTTGTACCCGCCGCCGCATAGTTTACTGGGCCCGAAAATTCTAGTGTGCCTTCCGTATCGTTAATAGTACCATTGTTTGTAAAGTCACCACCACTGTAATCCACGGTAACCTCACCACTCATGACTAGATATGTACCTTCTGCCACCGTAAAACTTTGTCCTAACATGGAAACTGTAGACAAAAAAACAACTACCGTTGTTATAATTAGTAACTTTTGCTTCATACTGATTTCTTGTTAGCTGTAATTATTTAATACAAGTTGTGTGATAAGTGTAACAAACATACTACTTTAATTGTTAGATATACAGACTAAACCAGATTATTATTTTTTAAAAAAAACTACAATACCACCACTATTCTTTTGAAAATGAATTACATATCTGCCTTTTTAGACCAACAATTACTTTTTGGTTCAAATCGAAATATTCCAGATAGAAATTATAATAATTTAAAAAAAACAAAGCACGATAATGTATTTCTTTGAAATACAAACTGTAGTTTAATACAAACATCAGTCAAATTTAGAGTACATTCGCCACTATCTAGTCTTTATTACGATACGGGTTTATCTTTTTAAATTTGAAACATTAGGAACTAGGCGACAGGCATTTGTCTTAAACAAGAAAACAAACTTTAATCTTACAACTTTTTATTATGGACTACATTACAGATGATAGCATTGACTTAAAAGAAAAATTTCTTTATGTCATGGAGCAGGATAATAATATTATTATAAATTATTTTAAAGAAAAAAATGAATATAAAACCTTTAGTGAATTTTTGCAACATGGGGTTTTTGACTATTTTTTTTCAGAAAAAGAATCATTTATTCACATCGGATACTTTATTAGAATTGAACGAGATATTATACATACGCATCCAAAACCGAGAAAAGGATTGGATAATTACTCCTATGACCAGAATGATACACGCATACTAGCGAATGAAGTAAATAAAGGTGTTTTAGAATTCATATTATCAAAAAGAAAAATCACTTCTAAAAATGAAGCTCTTCACGTATATATTAAACTTGATGATGATAAAACGATCAATGATATTGTTTTAATTTCAGATAGTTTTTTGACAAGTGATGGATTCAATAAAATAATTTTCGACGCTTTAAGAATTGAAAATAGATTACCTGAAGTCGAATTGTAATGACAAAATATTTTATTTTATAATAATAAAGCCCTCACAGAGGAAAATTAAATTCAATTTAGATTTTCAGTGCGTATTTGTTCGTTTGCTGTTCATTTGCACTTGTGCAATGCTGCGAAGTGTACGGCAACGAAATAACCAAATTCATTTAATTTGATACTTTATATACCAAAAGGAAAACCATGAGTATAAAAAAACTATCCATAATAATTCCGGCCTACAACGAGGAGAGGACGATTCATTTTATACTTAACAAAGTAAAAGAGGTCAATTTAATAAACGGTATTACAAAAGAAGTAATTATTGTAAATGATTGTTCAACAGATGAAACTGAACTCGCAATAAAAAATTATATTTCGACAAACCCAACCTTAGATATTCAGTATTTCAGGCACGAAATCAACAAAGGAAAAGGTGCTGCGTTACATACCGGGATAGAGAAAGCTACAGGTGACTACTTGATTATTCAAGATGCAGACTTAGAATACGACCCCAAAGAGTATAATGATTTATTAAAACCAGTAGTAAATGGATTTGCAGATGTAGTATATGGCTCGCGCTTCATGGGGGGGAAACCACATAGAATATTATTCTTTTGGCACTCATTAGGTAATAAATTTATAACCACTATATCTAATGTTTTTAGTAACTTAAACTTGACGGATGTAGAAACTTGTTATAAATTATTTAATACAAAGCTCATTCAATCAATCAAATTAAAGGAAAAACGATTTGGGTTTGAGCCAGAAGTAACTGCAAAAATTGCTAGAACACCAAATGTAAGAATTTATGAGGTTGGTATTTCCTATTACGGTAGAACCTATGCTGAAGGTAAAAAAATTGGATGGAAAGATGGTGTTCGTGCTATCTATTGTATCTTAAAATACGGTCTTTTAAAGCTTTAATAATTCTTTTAATTGTAAAAATAAACATGCAAACTATTATTGATAAACCTTTAGAATAACAAAAAACACCCTCCAAAGGAAAGTAATCGGAAAAATTGTTTAGATTCAAATTGTGAATACGTTTTTAATTGATTTTTTGATTAATTTTACTCGCTTGTGACGATATTAATGAATAGATTATATGATGATTACAGAATGGAAAAATAAAATAATGACTGGGAGTTTATCTTTAACTAGGCTCTCTCAAAATATACTTATCGGCATTTTTATACTTATTGCTTTTTACTTTAGTGCATTAGCAAATTGGTTGCATTATGAAGCACATAATTCACATACAATGGGTGATTGGCTTATTAATTATCAGAGTGGATTTATCAGGCGAGGGTTTTTAGGTGAATGCGTTTATCAACTTTCAATGTATTCAAAGTGGAGTGCTGGCTTAATAGTCTTTTATTTACAGCTTATTTTTTATTTTTTATTTTTTATTTTCACTTACTTAAGCATCCTTAAACAAAAACAACTTTATTCACATTGGTTGTTAATTTTTTCACCTTTTATATTTTATTTTCAAGTCTTAGACCCACAGGGTGGGTTTAGAAAAGAGATTATTGTTTTTTCAATTTTAGCTTTCACAGTATGGGCTGCAAATAAATTTAGTCCTAAAAGGCTTGAAGTTATCATCTATTTTATTTTATTATTTTATCCCTTAGTTATATTGAGTCATGAAATGTTAGCAATATGTCTACCATATATTTTAATCATCTATTTTTTAAAAGTTCCCTTAACGAAAAAGCGGTTACTGTATTTAATCGCTTTATCATCAATTTCTATACTCACGTTTTTAGCATGCATAAACGACCATGGTTCCTCTTCTAACATCATTTCTATTATGAAATCCTTGGATATTGTTGGTTATGAAATTTATGATGATCAGGGTTCCATCCATTGGTTAGACAGAAGTGCAGCATACACCTTTAATGAAGTACAATATCATTTAGAAAATAGTTCGTTTTTCACGATTTATATTTTTTGTAGCCTGATGTCTTTACTGGCCTTTATACCGTTATTCCAAAAAATTAGACAATTTTTAAAAAATAAAATAGTTTTACTTCTATTATTAATTGTTTTTGTTTGTTCAATCGCTTTGTGTGCAGTCGCGTTTGATTGGGGACGTTACCTTTATATACAATTGGTATCCTTATTTTTAACCACCTTAGTGATTGATAAAAATATTAAGGAAACTAAGTATTCCGGGAATCTCATATTCTTGTTTGTTTTATCCATCATATATTTTTCTATTTGGCATATTCCGCATGTTGGCGGACAGCCTATGATGTTAAATACTAATTCTACAAATGTACAATTTCTGCTTGATAGGAAAAAAAGACATTCGCTTGAGCTACATGTGGTGCAGAAGGGCATTGAACAATCAAAAATATTAGAAAATTCAGGTGCGCTCTCTAAAGAAGCTTTTAAAGCTCAACTAAGAATTATCGAGCCAATTACAACTTTAAAACCAGGTCAATTAGCAGCATACATTGTCGGTGCTAAAAACGTAAGTGCAATCAATTGGCCCGCAACAGGAACTAATTATCCCGTTCATTTAGGAAATCATTGGTTAAGTAGCGATGGTGAAATGATACAATTAAATCAGGCTAGAGTTGATTTATCTCAAGATCTAAAACCAAATAATGAAGAAATTTTTTTAATTAAAGTATCTGCTCCATCAATTGAAGGTCTATATATCTTAGAGTTTGATATGGTGCAAGAAAATGTGGCATGGTTCAAAGATAATAACTCAAAATCATTGCAGATACATATTGAAGTTCGTAAATAGTAATTATCGATTTTCAATTCCTCCTGCTCCCTTTACTTTTGTTTTACCAATGTAAGGTATACCATTATATGGAATGATAACCTTACTTCAATAGGGTGTAACCTTTATGTATCACCTAATACAATTTTAATCATTATGCAAAATATATAAATATTACCCTTGATTAATAATTCTCTAGTAAACACTTAAGCTTTCTTCTGCCGTAAAACTTTCCGCTCTACTATTTCATAGGTAACAATGCTAATGCCAAACAGATACAAACATGGTGCTGTCTCAAGGTAAATTTGATGGTAGCCATTAAAAAATTGAAAACGGACAATAAAAAAATGCAGTTTGATCTAACGGTTGAAGTTATCAGGCAACTCTTTATGAGTTATATTAATATATTTGTTATCTGAAATATCTTGAAGAGCCCTGAGCTGAGTTTAAAAAATCCTTTTTAAAAGGTAAAAAAATGAGCAATATCATACCTGAAACTGAATTAATTCTCAACCCAAATAGAAGTCTTCATCATTTAAAACTGGGTGGTGAAGATTTTAATAGGCAATTAACTGATTTTAAATACAAAAAAAACGCATTACAAACTCTTATTGATAAACCCTTTGAACAATAAAAACACCCTCCAAAGGAAAGCAATCGTCCGGGATTTAAAGGTAACTAATTGCTAAGCTTAATTAGGTGGAATTTATTTAGGACACTATTTTTCAACATCTAATGATTGATTGTTTACTCGGAAAAAGACAATTATTTAACACATATATTGGGGAAATATTATGTTTATACGTAAATATGTTGCACTATTGTAATAATCATTACAAAATTCAGTTAAAAAGCAACGAAAATTTGTAAGAAAAATTTATTTGGCTTATTGGAAAACTCAGCAAGGTTATCTTCTATTGCCAGAATAAGCTTGATAATAAGTTGGAAAAAGTAATTAAAAAACATATGATAACCTATGAAGAATAATGGGCCAAAAAATATTCTGATCTATATCCCAGCCTTTCAAGCAGAGAAAACAGTTGAAAAAGTAATCACCAATTTATCCGTAATACAGTTTAAACATAACGTTTCAGTACTGATTGTAGATAATGCAAGCCAAGATAATACCTGTCAAAAAAGTTTGCAGCTAAAAAAACAATTTACCTCTTTGAACATTAGTGTGTTTAAAAACAAGACAAATTTAGGTTACGGAGGTAGTCAAAAAATAGCATACGGTTTTGCTCTCGATAATAATTATGACTATGTGGCCATGTTGCACGCAGATGCACAATACCCCGCCGAACATATACCTCTAATGATAGAAAATGCTACACATGAGCAGGCTGCTTGTGTGCTTGGGTCTCGATTTCTTCAAAACCCTCGAGCACAAGGCATGCCGCTAGCGAGGTACTGGGGAAATATTTTTTTGTTTTCTATCGAAAATTTATTCCTAGGAAGTCACTATAGTACGTTTCACACAGGTCTTCGCTTGTATGATGTGTGTTTTTTAAAAAAAATTCCATTCCATTTGCTTTCGAATGATTACATATTTGATCCAGAAATCATCTTTCAAATTCATTTAAGAAAGGCCAAAATAACTGAAATTTCGATTCCAACCATTTATGCAGATGAGGAAAGTCATCTGCCGGTTATCAAAGTTGGCATCAAAATTCTATGTAGTGCTTTTATATTACTGTTGCACCGTGTAGGACTTAAACATTCAGAAAAATATAATAAAAAAAATGTGTATAAAACTATAAATTGGAAAAATCAGGTTGGATATGAGTCTTAATATAATTTTACCATGTGCAGGTAAAGGGAGCCGTTTAGGTCTCTCATACCCAAAAGAAATTCATCAAATCGACCATGATGTTCGCCTCATTGATCTCTCTTTTAGATTATGCCTTCCATACCGAAAAGAAATCAATCGAGTTACAATTATACTAACCAGTTCTAAACAAGAAATAGTGGCTTGTTTAGAAAAGTGGAGTAAATCATTTAATATTGTATTTTGTTACTTCAATAATCAGTATCATGAATGGCCAGGGAGCATTTTATCAGCAAAGCACTTATTTCTAGAAAACAATATTGTACTTCTTCCTGACTCTAGAATTATTGAACACGAAAATCACCCCCTCATTCCAAGTATGTTAAACAACTTAAAACAGAATGATTTAGTTTTTGCATTTATTAAAGAACAATCAAAAAGATTAGAAAATTTAGGTGCATTAACTGTTGATGACAATCTAACTGTCACCGGATTTTGTGACAAACCAAAGTCTGAATGGCAACGATACAACGCTTTTTGGGGAAGTTTCGGTTTCAAGGATTTTCATTCTACAGCAATACTGGAAATGATGATGCAATCAGTTCAAAAGCAAACGATAGATATAAACCAATTAAATATGAAAGTTGCTGGATTTCCAATTGCTCAATACGTTGATTTAGGGACGTGGGAAAATATTCGTCTGATATGCTCAAAAGAGGGAGGTCCGGCCATCATTTAATATAATCTTTCGACGTGTAGATATTTAGTTTATAACTTTTATTTCCTAAAAAGATTGTTTAGAATCAAATTGTGAATACGTTTTTAATTGATTTTTTGATTAATTTCACTCGCTAGTGACCACATTAATGGATAAAGATAATGGATAATAAGATGATTCCAAAATGGAAATTTAAAAGAGTGGCTGGGAGTTTATCTTTAACTAGGCTTTCCCAAAATATACTTATCGGCATTTTTATACTTATTGCTTTTTACTTTAGTGTATTAGGAAATTGGTTTCATTATGAAATACATAATCCATATACAATGGGTGATTGGCTTATTAATTATCAGGGTGGGTTTATTAGGCGAGGATTTTTAGGTGAATGTGTTTATCAACTTTCAATTTATTTAAAGTGGAATGCTGGCTTAATAGTATTTTATTTACAGCTTATTTTTTATTTTTTGTTTTTTGTTTTCACATACTTCAGCATACTTAAACAAAAACAAATTTATTCACATTGGTTGTTGATTTTTTCGCCTTTTATATTTTATTTTCAAGTCTTCGACCCACAGGGTGGCTTTAGAAAAGAGATTATTTTTTTTTCAATTTTAGCTTTCACCGTTTGGGCTGCAAATAAATTTAGCAATAAAAGATTTGAAGTTATCGTTTATTTTATTTTATTATTTTATCCTTTAGCTATATTGACTCATGAAATGTTAGCAATATATCTACCACTCATTTTAATTATCTATTTTTTAAAAGTTCCCTTAACGAAAAAGCGTTTACAGTATTTAATCCCTTTATTAGCCCTTTCCATACTCACATTTTTAGCATGCATACTTAACCACACTTCCTCTTCTAACGTAACTTCTATTATTAAATCCTTGGATATTGTTGGTTATGAAATTCATGGTGGTGCCATGGATTGGTTAGACAAAAGTGCAGCATATAGCTTTAATGAGCTACAATATCAAATAGAAAATAGCTCGTTTTTCAAGATTTATTTTTTTTGTAGCCTGATGTCTTTATTGGCCTGTATACCTCTATTCCAAAAAATCAGACAATTCTTAAAAAATAAGATTATTTTAATTCTATTATTAGTTGTTTTTGTTGGTTCCATGGCTTTGCTTGTAATATGGTTAGATTGGGGACGTTTTCTTTATATAAACTTGGTATCCTTATTTTTAATCTCATTGGTGATCGATGAAAATATTAATGAAACTAAGTATTCTGGTAATCTTATATTCTTGTTTGTTTTATCCGTCATATATTTTTCTGTTTGGCATATTCCACATTTTGGCGGACAGCCCATGATTTCAAATATTAATTCTACAAATGGAGAAGGACTGATTGATTGGCAAAAAAAACATTCACTTGAGGTACATGAGGTGCAGAAAGACGTTGTTGAACAATCAAGAATATTAGAAAATACAGGTGCGCTCTCTAAAGAAGCTTTTAAAGCTCAACTAAGAATTATCGAGCCAATTACAACTTTAAAACCAGGTCAATTAGCAGCATACATTGTCGGTGTTAAAAACGTAAGTACTAACAGCTGGCCCGCAACAGGAACTAATTATCCGGTTCATTTAGGAAATCATTGGTTAAATAGTGATGGTGAAATGAAACAACTGAATCAGACTAGAGTTGCTTTATCTGAAGATCTTGAACCAAATAATGAAGAAATTTTTTTGATTAAAGTTACTGCTCCATCAATAGAAGGTCAATATATATTAGAGTTTGATATGGTGCAAGAAAATGTGGCATGGTTTAAATATAATAACTCAAAATCATTGCAGATACATATTGAAGTTCGTAAATAGTAATTATCAATTCCTCCTTCCCCCCTTTTACTTTTGTTTTACCAACGTAAGGTATACCATTGTATGGAATGATAACCTTACTTCAATAGGGTGTAACCTTTATGTATCACCTAATACAATTTTAATCATTATGCAAAATATATAAATATTACCCTTGATTAATAATTCTTTCGTAAACACTTAATGTTTCTTCTGCAGTTTTTCGCCAACTGAAACTTGTAGAATGTTTTAAAGCCAATAGCCCAAGATTATCCCTTAAGTCTTTGTCATCAATAATCATTTTCATTTTGCATTCTATATCTTGAAGGTCATAAGGGTCAACTGCCAAACCTCCTTCACCTACAACCTCAGGCAAGGAGCTATTATTAGCAAATATAACAGGTGTTTTGCAACGCATAGCTTCTAGAGCTGGTAATCCAAACCCTTCGTAAAAAGATAAATAACACAAGGCAAGAGCCTGAGAATACAAGCCAGAAAGATCTTTATCTTCGATAAATCCGGTAAAAAAAACTCTTTTAGAATGGTTCCGTAAAATCAAATTATCATCCATCCAACCTCTCTTTCCGGCAACAACAAGATTAACATTAGAATCCGGATTGTTTTCGAGATAGCTAACAAATGCGATAATGGTATTACTAAGGTTTTTTCGAGGTTCGATGGTTGAGAGACACAGAAGGTAAGGATGCTTCAAATCAAGTCCATATTTTTCGAGGATTTTAAGGTTTTCATCATAATTAAATGAAAAATAGAACTTTTTCCTATCAACGGCTTCAGTTACTAAATGTAATCTTTTTTTATCCATTTTCATTTCTTTCATAGAGTCTGAATATGTTGATTTTGATATCGCAATAACATGGGCTTTTTTCTTCATAATAAAATCCAAACCATCCGTTGCATTTTTAATGTTCATTGGGGTGTGGTATTGCGGAAAGTATAGATGCGTAAAGTCGTGTACAGTTACCAAAAACCTAGACTTCATTTTTTTAAAAGGCTTATAATGCTGCTGTAAAGGTAAATGAATGACTTTAAATTTTTTAGGAATTTTTTTGAATTTCTTTAATTTACGAATCTTTTGAAAAGAAGTAGTCTTGAAAAATCTATAAATTTTAGGAAA
>JBLFXB010000067.1:0-11839 GCA_047611925.1 Polaribacter sp. | reverse complement strand
CCGAGTTTGATCTTCCAGACATCCCTGAATTTGAAAATACAGACTGGAAATTAGTAAATACAGGCCCTTTTGATTGGAAAAGTGATAGTTCTAGACAAGTTGAAAATTTTACGGATTTCGGTCATTTCCCATGGGTACATCCTGGCTTATTAGGCGATCCTGAGCGACCTGAAGTACCAGATTGTAAAGTCACCACAAAAGATGCTGTTCTGCACTATTCAGTTGTCAGACCAGAAGCCACAAATAGTGATGACTTTCCAATATTTGCAAATGACAATGTTGTCACTCCAGAACGCAGAAGTGTTTATCAACTGCATCTACCCTACACCATTGTCTTGCGGTTAGGTTGGGGCAGCGAGAAGGGAATGGTATATTTCTTCACATCGCAACCTATCTCACACAATGAGTGCAGAGGTTTTTGTATCATAGGGCGTAACTATAATCTAAACGACTCAGAGACTATTTTAAAAGATTTTGAACAAGTTATTTTTGATCAAGATAAGCGCATTGTAGAGTCGCAAAGACCTAAACAGGTTCCTTTTGATTTTACAGAAGAACTTCATTTGAAGTTTGATACAGTGGCAATGAATTATCGCAGAGCAATGAAAAAACAAAAACTTGATTATTAAGAGAGATCATAGAGTTTATTGAGATTAACACTCTATATTTAAGCTCATTAAAACATCCATAGATACTAAAATAATATATTATGAAATATATACTTCTTCTATTTACGCTATCCTTTTTAAATTCCAATGTAAGTGCTCAAAATTCAATTTTGATTAAAAACATCAATATTTGGGATGGAACAAGCACTCAGCTTACTAATAATATAAGTGTTTTAATTGAAGAAAATTTGATTGTAAATATAGCGAGGCAGATTGATGCTCCAAAAGGGGCTACAATTATAGATGGAAAAGGGAACACACTAATTCCAGGACTTTCAGATGTACACGTTCATCTAGCATTAACTATAGGGATGAGTAAAATTAGAAATGAAGCAAATAACATTAACAATGTGTGTTTCATTGTAAATACATTTTAAGTTATTTTCAAATATACACAAACCAATATTAGTTTCGTTTTAAAACTAATATTGGTTTTAAAACGACAACCCCCTTTTTATCAGGTTTAAAAAAGATTCTTTTAAACCACATTATAGATGATTTAAAAGGTTTAGAAGTGGCTGAATGAATAAAAAAAATCTAGAAACGGAACATAAAATTAGTCTAAGCAGAGGTTGTATCGCTTACTCCGTTTTTAATTCAGATAACTCTTCAATGAAAGCAAGATATTCTGCTTTTCTTTTTTCTTCAAACAAATTACGATTTTCACTAATCTGAGATTTAATATTTATTTGAGATTCATCTAACTCATACTCATCTATTGATTCAATAGAAAATAAATACAACTCCATGATAACTGGCAGTGTCGAAATCCCTCTAGTAGTAGCGATATAACGCGTGCTTTTTTTTGAGCCTGAAGGGTTCAGTTTTTCAAGAAGACCCTCCTCCATTAGAGATTTTAATCTATTCGAAAGAATATTAGTCGCTATTTTTTCTTTCGAATTTTTAAACTCTTTAAACCTCGTTTTTTTGTGCAAAATAACATCTCTTAATATAAGAAGAGACCATTTATCACCTAGAATACTAATAGATTTTGCTATGGCACAAGTGCGGGGATGTTTTAAACTCACGATAAATATTTTGTAAAAAGTACTTTTATTCTTAGGTGCATTATTACACGTTGTAAAGGTATAAAAATTAACACAATAAGCCTATAGTCTTAATATTATACTATTGTTCATAAAAAGCCCCTATAATTAAACGCTAACAAGGTTTCTTCCTATTTATAAAAGTCTATAACTCTTAAATCAAAACAAATTTACAAAATTAGTTGTGTATCGCAACTAATTTGGTATATTTGTTTTGATAACTAGTATCACTCATAACCTAAATAAAAAAAATCATGAAAAATCTCTTAACTCTTGTAGCTTTATGTTTCACAATGGCTTTAAGTGCGCAATGGATTAAAGACTCGTCCTGTAACAACAAAGCAAGCCTTGTTGCTAACCAAGCTATAGAATACGCTATGAATTTAGAATACATGGCCGCTTTTGGCGCTGCAAATTCAGCTTTACTATTAGACAAAGATTGTGGTTCTGCGAAACTAACCTTAGCATTTATAAGTAGTTCGAATCCAAAATGGGGAAGTAGAGCACAAAAACTTAAAGAAATAAACATCGCTAAACTAACCGCAGAAGAAAAAGGATGGCATGATTATATGTCCGCTTCTTCAGACGACAGAGAATCTTTAGAAACGAGCCTTGTAAGTAAATTTCCAAAGAGTCCATTACTTAATTACATGGCAACATCTACCAAAGATTTTAATTCTTTTAGGGTTTTTGCTAAAAAATTCCCTGCCTATGCATCGTCTGCACACAATATGATGTCTTATGGATACATGAACGGTGCCTACGGGGGAAAAAACGAAATCGAAGCAATGAAACATGTTAAAATGTCTCAAAACATGCATGCTGGACCAAATTCATATGACTCAATGGCTGAGCATTATGCTTCCATGGGGGATTATGAAAATGCATTAAAAACACAACTTAAAGCAGTTGATTTTGGTAGTTTTTCTTCTCCATATATGAAATACGCCCAAATATATTACGCAAAGACAAAAGCATCAAGTATTAGCGAAAAAATTATGGCGAATCAAAAAGCGATACAAAAAGCACAAATATCTGGCGATTATGAATCTTACAAAAAATTTGAGCATCCAGAAATTACAGTTACTACAGGAGATTCAAATTTAAATCCTTTTTATGTGTACACGAAAGAAGATGTTACTAAGACTGCTCCAATCACTTGGGATGGCTTTGAATTTTCTAATATGAAAACACACTTTTCTCCAGACATGAAAACAGCTATCATCACATTTGAAGCTGATGGCGCATATATAGTAACAAAAACGAATGAAACTGTTTCATATGCAACTAGAGGGTCTTCAACTTGGGTTAACACTAGTGATGGTTGGAAGATATTACATACATCATACGCTCCAAGAAAAGGAAAAACTGGTCTTCCAGAAATGGATTAATGACGCAGCTTTGATCTGTGCCAATCCATTTTTCATCACTCGAATATATCGCGTGAGAATCTGGAGCTAAAAAAAAAGGGGATTCAATAATTATTGAGTCCCCTTTTTTTTAGTTGTTTTAATTTCTAAGCGAAATAAATATAGATAGCTAATACGGTTCTGTCGCATCTTAGGTAAGCAAAACTTATATCATATATATTTACTCCAAATAGATGTTCAAAGGTCATTGTTTCCCAAATCAATTATTCTTCAAGCAGTTTACTTCAAATTAAGATTCAGTTTAAGCTACCGAGATGTAGAAGAATTAATGTCAATTAGAGGTGTAAAAGTGGATCATGCTACTATTCAAAGGTAGGTATTTAAGTTCACACCTTTGTTGAACAGCAATTCAGAAAAAGGAAGAAAATAGTTGGAAAAAGATGGAGAATGGATGAAACTTATGTTAAAGTAAAAGGGCAATGGAGGTATTTGTACAGAGCAGTTGATAAAGAAGGAAATACCGTGGGTTTCCTTTTAACAAAGAGAAGACAACGCATATCCACACAAAGATTTTTAATAAAAGCGACAGAAAGTAATTCTAAGCCAGAACTCATAAACATTGATAAGAGTGGGGCGAACACAGCTGCGATAAAACTATACAATCGGAGAAACTATTCAAATATAAAAATAAGGCAGTGCAAGTACTTAAATAATATTGTAGAACAAGATCATCGAATGATAAAATGGCGTATAATGCTAGGTTTAAGAATTAAAGAATTTAAATCTGCAAAGAGAACCATATCAGGCATAGAAGTAGTTAGAATGATAAAGAAAAATCAACTGTTGAATCCTGAAAATTCAACCTATAAATCATTTATATCATTAGCTTCGTAAATCAAGATTCAAATCAAACTTTTATAATTATATTTGGTAGATTCGACAGAACCGTTTAACCTATTTAAACCAAAAAAGCCTTTACATTTCTGTAAAGGCTTTTGTTGTTAAGCTCCTCCTCTAGGACTCGAACCTAGGGCCCTCTGATTAACAGTCAGATGCTCTAACCAACTGAGCTAAGGAGGAGTTTGCAAGACTATTCGTTTTGCGAGTGCAAATATAAATCTTTTTCGAAAACTGCCAAACTTTTTTCAAAAAAAAAGAAATAAATTTTCTCTTAAATAAAGTAAAAAAGAAAGCCCCTTTTTAGCAAAAGTTGTATTTTTGCTCAAGTTATCTTCTTACACACAAAGTATTATATAAATATATGGACAAATTTTCGTTCTTAAATGCAGCACACACAGGTTTTATTGGCGATCTATACGAGCAATACCTAATAAATCCTGACGCAGTAGAACCTAGTTGGAGGAGTTTTTTTCAAGGGTATGATTTAGCCAATGAGAACTACTCGTTAACAGATGATGAAGAAGTTTCTACAAAAATACCTAAAGAAGTTCGCAAAGAGTTTTTAGTAATAGATTTAATAAATGGATACCGCACACGTGGACATTTATTTACCAAAACGAACCCAGTAAGAGATCGAAGAAAATACACTCCTACTCTTGAGTTAGAAACTTTTGGATTAACGCAAAATGATCTAGCTACCGTTTTTAATGCTGGAGACTTTTTAGGCATTGGCCCAAAATCTTTAGCAGAAATCATTCAGCACTTAGAAAACATTTATTGTAACTCTATTGGTGTTGAATATATGTATTTGAGAAATCCTGAAGAATTGAAGTGGTGGCAAAATCGTTTAAACCTAAACGATAATTCATCAAAATACAATGTCGACTCTAAAAAATACATTTTACAAAAAGTAAATCAAGCTGTAGGGTTTGAAAACTTTTTACAAACTAAATATGTTGGTCAAAAACGTTTCTCTTTAGAAGGTGGTGAAGCATTAATCCCTGGATTAAGTGTTTTACTACGTGATGCAGCCGAAAAATACGGTGTAAAAGAATGTGTTTTAGGAATGGCGCATCGTGGTCGTTTAAACGCCTTAGTAAATATCTTTAAAAAACCAGTTCGTGAATTGTTTAACGAATTTGAAGGAAAAGATTTTGAAGATGAAGACTTAGATGGAGATGTTAAATACCATTTAGGAGTAACACTAAGCAAAACCTATAAAAGCGGAAATAGTATCAAAATGAATTTGGTACCAAACCCATCTCACCTAGAAACCGTAGATGGTGTTGCTGAAGGTATTGCCAGAGCAAAAATTGATAAAAAATACCACGGAGACAATTCTAAAATTTTACCAATCTTAGTGCATGGAGATGCTGCTATTGCTGGTCAAGGAATTGTATATGAAGTGATACAAATGGCACAGTTAAACGGTTATAAGACTGGAGGAACAGTACATATTGTGGTAAACAATCAAGTTGGTTTTACAACCAATTACTTAGATGCAAGATCAAGTACGTATTGTACAGACATTGCAAAAGTAACCTTATCACCAGTATTACATGTAAATTCAGATGATGTTGAAGCGGTTTGTCATGCAATGGAAATGGCGATTGAATTCAGAACAAAATTTAAACGTGATATTTTTATTGACTTATTAGGATACAGAAAATATGGTCATAACGAAGGTGATGAACCTCGTTTTACACAACCAAAATTATACAAAGCAATTGCAAAGCATAAAAATTTAAAAGATATTTACGCAAGTCAATTGTTAGCAGAAGGAACAATAGATCAAGGGTATTTAACTCAGATTACTACCGATTTTAAATCGATGTTAGAAACTGAGTTTGACAAAGCAAAAGAAGATAGTAGCTCTAAGGTTAGAGAGTTTATGCCAACAACATGGAAAGATTTTCCTCGTAGTGGAAGAGAAGAGATGTTGATCCCTATTGACACTTCTTACGCAACAGATAAATTAAAAAACATTGCAAAAATAGTTTCTACTACTCCAGAAGGCGTGCAGTTTGTAAAAAAAGCGGAGCGTATTTTAAAAGGTAGAGACAAGATGGTTTTTGAAAACAATTCTCTAGATTGGGGAATGGCAGAAACTTTAGCTTATGGATCTTTAATGGAAGAAGGATTTAATGTTCGTATTTCTGGACAAGATGTAGAAAGAGGAACTTTTTCTCATAGACATGCTATTTTACGTGATGAAAATTCAGAAGAAAGAATCAACTTGTTAAATACAAATTCTGCCAATAAAGGTAAAATGAGTATTTATAATTCTCATTTATCTGAATATGGTGTTTTAGGATTTGATTATGGATATGCCATGGCGTATCCGAATTGTTTAACCATTTGGGAAGCTCAGTTTGGAGACTTTTTTAACGGAGCACAAGTTATCTTTGACCAATACCTTTCTGCAGCAGAAGACAAGTGGAAATTACAAAACGGAATTGTGGTTTTATTACCTCACGGGTATGAAGGACAGGGTTCTGAACATTCATCTGCAAGAATAGAACGTTTCTTACAACTATGTGCTGTAGATAACATGACCGTTGCAAACTGTACAACTCCAGCAAATATATATCACTTATTACGTCGTCAGATGAAGCGTGATTTTAGAAAGCCATTAATTGTATTTACACCAAAAAGTTTATTACGTCACCCAAAAGCGGTAAATACTATTGAAGAGTTAGCAAATGGCACTTTTCAAGAAGTAATTGACGATGCATTTGTAGATAAAAATAAGATTAAAAAAGTAGTTTTCTGTATGGGTAAATTCTATTATGATTTACTAGCAGAACGTGAAAATAATGGAAGAGAAGATATTGCACTCGTTAGAATAGAGCAATTATTCCCTTTACATGAAGCGCAACTAGAAACAGTTTTAGCAGGATATCCAAATGCTGAACGTTTTGTTTGGGCACAAGAAGAACCTAAAAACATGGGAGCTTGGAGCTATATGCTAGAGCGTTTTCCTAAGTTAAGATTAGAAGTTGCTTCTAGAAAATATCACGCGGCTCCTGCTGCAGGATCTAGCGCAAGATTTAAAAAGAGACATCAAAAAGTAATAGCCAAAGTTTTTGATTAATAGTATTTAGAAATTCAGAGAAAAAATAAAATTTAGTGCTGATGATTTTAGAAATGAAAGTTCCTTCTCCGGGGGAATCAATTACAGAAGTAGAAATTGCAACGTGGTTAGTTGAAGATGGAGACTATGTAGAAAAAGATCAACCTATTGCAGAAGTAGATTCTGATAAAGCGACCTTAGAATTACCTGCTGAAGAAAGCGGAATAATTACATTGAAAGCTGAAGAAGGAGATGCTGTTGCCGTTGGTGCAGTTGTGTGTTTAATTGATATGGATGCTGCAAAACCTGATGGTGGTGCTGCTCCTGTAAAAGAAGAAGCTAAAGAGACTGTAAAAGTTGAAGTTGCTGCTCCTAAAAAAGATACAACAACATACGCTACTGGAACTGCTTCACCTGCTGCTAAGAAAATTTTAGCTGAAAAAGGAATTCCTGCTGCTGCTATAAGCGGAACTGGAAAAGCTGGTAGAATTACAAAGAACGATGCTGAAAATGCGACACCAAGTATGGGAACTCCAACTTCTGGTGGTTCTAGAGGAACTGAGCGTAAGAAAATGTCTATGTTACGTAGAAAAGTTGCACAACGTTTAGTAGCTGTTAAAAGTGAAACCGCGATGTTAACTACGTTTAACGAAGTAAACATGCAGCCAATTTTTGATTTACGTTCTCAGTACAAAGAAGATTTTAAAGCAAAACATGGTGTTGGATTAGGATTTATGTCTTTCTTCACATTAGCTGTTGTAAGAGCTTTAAAATTGTATCCTGATGTGAATTCTATGATTGATGGAGACTTTCAAATCAAAAATGATTTTCACGATATATCTATTGCGGTTTCTGGACCAAAAGGATTGATGGTTCCTGTAATTAGAAACGCAGAAAACCTGTCTTTTAGAGGTGTAGAAAGTGAAGTAAAACGCTTAGCATTACGTGCAAGAGACGGACAAATTACGATTGATGAAATGACTGGTGGAACCTTTACCATTACAAATGGTGGTGTTTTTGGATCTATGTTATCAACTCCAATTCTAAACCCTCCACAAAGTGGAATTTTAGGAATGCACAACATTGTAAACAGACCAATGGCTGTAAATGGTGAAGTAGTAATACAACCAATTATGTATGTTGCTTTATCTTATGACCATAGAGTTATTGATGGACGTGAATCTGTAGGTTTCTTAGTTGCTGTAAAAGAAGCATTAGAAAACCCAACCGAATTATTGATGGATAATGAAATTATAAAAACGTTAGAACTGTAATATTCTAACCTTTATATACTATTTAAAAAATCCTGCACAATTGTGCGGGATTTTTTTGTTAAAAAAAGAGATATTATATAATTCTATTGACTATTCAACAATTGAATAATATTTGCTTTGTAAGTTTTTCCAATAGGAATAATATTTTCAGAAATAAAAATTCGATTACCCTCAATACTCTTTATGTGCTTTTTTGATACCGCAAACGATTTGTGGACTTGGATAAAACCTATATCATTTAATAATTCTAAAACATCTGAAACTTTTTCTCTAATAGTAATGGTTTCATTGATCGTAATCACCTTTGTATAATTTCCAGCGGCTTCAATATATTGAATGGTATCAATTGCTACTTGAATGTATTTATTATTACTTCTTAAAAAAATACTTTTAGAAACTGTATCTTTTTGATGTACTATAGCTGTTGTTGTTTTGCTGGTTGCACTTACTGTTTTATTAATTGCTTTTAAAAAGCGTTCAAAACTAAATGGTTTTAATAGGTAGTCAGAAACATTAAGTTCGTATCCTTCAAGCGCAAACTCACTATATGCGGTAGTTACAATAACTTTAGGAGGAAAACGCAATGTCTTTAAAAATTCAAAGCCTTTTAGTTTTGGCATATTTAAATCTAGAAAAATTAAATCAACGGTATTATTATTCAAATACTCAATGGCTTCTATAGCATCGTAACAGTTTTTCATTAACTGCATATTTGGCAATAAATCACAATAGCCTTTTATAATATCATGGGCTATATATTCATCATCAATAATTAGATATTTAATCATAACTGAAGTGTTAATTTTGCTTTGTATACATTTTCTGTTGCAGAAAAAGATAAGCTATGTTTTTTTGAATACACCAACTCTAATCTTCGTTTTAAATTTTTCAATCCAATTCCCTTATCTTCTTTTGTGAGTGTTTGGTCAAAATTATTTTCTATTTCAAAAAACACTTTGTTGTCCTTTGCTTTTATATTAATATAAACATAAGCATCTTTACTTAAATTCTCTATACCATGTTTAAATGCATTTTCCAAAAGGATGATAAAAAGTAAAGGCATCACTTTGTAATCGTCTTCAATTTCAGCTTCAAATTTAACATCAATTTTTTTGTGATAACGCGTTTTATGAAGCTCAATATAATTCTTTAAATAATCAACTTCTTCTTTAAGTGTTACCACCTCTTTTTCACCTTCATAAATACTATAGCGCATCATATCTGAAAGCTTAAGAATTAACTCTTGCGCTTTTTTAGTGTCTGTTCCAACAAGACCATATAAATTATTGAGCGTATTAAAAAAGAAGTGTGGATTTACTTGGCTTTTTAAATGTAGTAATTCTGTTTTTGCTTTTTCGTTTTTTAAAGTGAGAATAGCTCTAGTTTGCTTAAAAATCCAACGCAATATTAAAATAATTAGCAATGGAAAATAAAAAAAGGCAACAATAATTAGGGCATCGGAATCTCCATATTCTTCTATCAAAATGATAATTCTTCCAACACCAAAAACAAAGGTCCAAAATATAAATTTATTAATCAAGGGTTTAGACAAGGCTGGTATTCCCTTTTTTTGACGATAATAATTCGTGATAAGCACAGCTGCAAAAAGAACAGTATACACTAATAATAAACTAAAAACAGCTGAAAAATCTGGTCTTTCTGGATAAGATTCAATTATACCTAACAGACAAAATATTGCACTCATAATAGGAATTATTCTCCATTCCCATTTAGTTAGTCCTTGTGAAAAGGCATGGTTTTTTTTCCTATTAAGTATACAGAAAAGCAATAAATAAATAGGTGAACTAATAGAAGTTAATATAAAAAGTATACTCGTAAAGTACAATCCGTAATGTGAGCAAATCTCTCCACTAACCCAGAATAATACGCTCAATCCAAGGGTGACAAAAACTCGTTTATAATTTGTAAAAAATAATTCCATCCCCAAATCTAATTTAATAAAACGACCCCTCCAAGAAAGTTGATATACATACTTTCCAAGTGGTTGAAAGTCCTTGAACCTGTGACAAAAAGACTTTATATGCACATAACGTATTTGTGTCCCATACAGCAGTTCGTTGGTCACTATTATTTTAACAAGCTTCTATTTCATAATATGTTTGCCGAAAGTTAATACTAAAACAAGAATTATGATCACATTAAACACTATTACAAGAACAAATAAGAATCAAAATACTACTGCTTTTAAATGGAACGCAAAGAGACGTTTCAAATAAAATCGCTTTACCCTATTATTAATAAAGAATAGACATGAACACTTTACAAATTAACAACCTTATAAAGCCGAATCACATGCCAGTATTATTAAAATTCATCTACACGTTTATAACCTTAGTTATTATAAATACTTCATCTTTTATAGAAGGCCAAACAGTAAGTAGTAATAGCATTTCAGATATCTCCGGGAAATGGGAGGGAAACTTAGTTGTTAATGAGAATAAGTCCATAGGAATCCTATGGAACTTCAATACATCTAATGAAGGTCAACTTATTGGGCATATGGGTCCAGCTTCTAAAGGAGTTGCAACAATTCCTATGCAAAATCTTAAGGTTTCCGAAACGACTCTTAGTTTCTCTATTCATTCTCAGGGCAGTTTTTCAGGTTTAATTTCAGAAACGGGAATAAAAGGCACTTGGAGTTCACAAAGCGGCAAGCAATTGCTGCTTTATATGGCCAGAGAATTAACACAAGAACAGCTAAGCAAACGTTTTACCAAATCATCGAATGGCGATAAAATTAACATTCAACAAGAAATCGCCCTTGGAAATGTGCAAGCTGTTAAAACTTTTTTATCAAAAGGCAATGCGATAGATTCCCTTTATGGAGAAGGACAAACTTTGCTTATTTACGCCATTAAAAAAGACAGAACATATAAAGTGGCGAAGTATTTACTTGAAAATGGTGCTAATCCTAATTTAGTAACTGATGATTTAACACCTCTGATGTATGCTACCGCATATCAAAACTCTGCGATGGTTAAGGAACTTATTGGGTATAAGGCTAATGTGAATTTTATTAGTAAGGAGAAGCAATCAGCGATTGTATTTGCTATTAAAGGAAGGAATGCAGAGATACTAAAATTATTAATGAATGGTGGTGCCGATCCTAGTATACATCTTAAAGAGGATTATTCTGCCTTAGATTTAGCAAAGGAAGAGAATATTAAGGAGATTCTGGAAGTTCTTAATATTCCGTACGAAGGCGTTAGTGATGGTCCGTATATTACACAGACTGAAACAGGACCAACCGCAGTTTGGGTCTCTAAAGGAGAAACGCACACACAAGAAATAAATTCTCAAGATTCTCAAATAATTGAATACAATGGTGTAAAAGCTAAACTATGGAATAACACTCCCAAGGAAGTTAAACAACTAGTATATAAGGGAAATTTCAAAATTGGTGCAGTAAGCGATATTCATGGACAGTATGATGCATTTATAAAACTCTTGAAAAATAATGGTGTTATAGATCAACAGGAAATGTGGA
>JBLFXB010000066.1:0-11928 GCA_047611925.1 Polaribacter sp. | reverse complement strand
AAAGAAATTCATTCTTATTGGGCATATTTAGTCGTACTAATGCTTGCTTTTGCAGTGGTAAATGCAATATTAGGAATCTCTAAAAAAAGAGAATTTACAGATAAAGATGTACGTATTGGGTTATTTACCTTAATCATATCTCACATACAATTATTAATTGGTTTAGGTTGGTACTTTATGAGTCCAGCATATAAAGCATTAAAAGTAGATAGTGCTGCCGTAATGGGAAATTCAGCAGCTAGACTACTAGCAATAGAACATCCATTAATGATGCTTATAGCACTTGTATTAATTACAATTGGATGGTCTAAACACAAAAAGAAAACAGAAGATGTTGCAAAATTTAAAACGTTTGCACTCTTTTACGGATTAGCATTACTATTAATTCTATCAAGGATTCCATGGAGTCAATGGTTTCAATTCTAAAACCTAAGAACCCTAAGTTTTCTTAGGGATTTTTTTTTAAAACATTGAAATGAAAATTTTAAGTCACATATTATCACCAATATTCATACTAGTATTTACACTTTTGTTAGTTGTCTTTCATCCATTTCAATGGCTAGGGTTAAAACTATTTGGATACAATGGGCATCAAAGAGCTATAGATGTTTTAAACTTTTGCTTGACAAAATCAATGTTAATTATTGGAGTAACAGTAAGTTTAGAGAATGAACACGACTTACCTAAAGAAGCATCATTGGTTTTTGTATCCAACCATCAAAGTATCTCTGACATTCCACCTTTAGGTTATTTTTTTAGAAAATACCACCCAAAGTTTGTTTCTAAAATCGAATTAGGAAAAGGGATTCCAAGTGTCTCTTTTAACTTAAAATATGGTGGAGCTGCATTAATCAACAGAAAAGATCCAAGACAAGCACTAAGTGCTTTAGGGAAATTCTCTAAAGACATCAATGCAAATAAATGGGGAGCTGTTATTTTCCCTGAAGGAACCAGAAGTAGAAACGGAAATCCAAAAAAGTTCTCTTTAAATGGTTTAAAGATGATCACAAAATACAATCCAGAAGGCTATATTGTACCAATAACAATAAACAATTCTTGGAAAATATTTAAATACGGAAAGTATCCATTAGGAATCGGTAATCCAATAACAATTACAACACACAAGCCAATAAAAATAGATTCTTTACCGTTTGATGAACTAATGAAGAAAACGGAAACTGCAATTATAACACACATAAAATAACATACATATGTCTTTAAAAAACATCAGAAAAGAAGTTATGCTTACCCTAGAAGGCAGCATAGATACGTTTGTAGACACCTTTTTAATTACTCCAGAAAAAATCTGGCAACCAACAGATTTTTTGCCAAACTCTCAAAAAGATACTTTTATGGATGAAGTACAAGAAATTAGAGAGATTTCTAAAGAATTAGATGACGATTTCTGGGTGGTTTTAGTTGGAGATACAATTACAGAAGAAGCCTTACCTACATACGAATCTTGGTTATTAGACCTAGACGGAGTAACACAACACCCAGATAATGGCTGGGCGAAATGGGTTAGAGCTTGGACATCAGAAGAAAACAGACACGGAGATGTTTTAAATAAATACTTGTATTTATCTGGTAGAGTGAACATGCGCGAAGTAGAAATTACAACGCAACATTTAATTGCAGATGGTTTTGATATTGGTACAGCATCAGATCCGTATAAAAACTTTATTTACACAACATTCCAAGAATTAGCAACATACGTTTCTCATAACAATGTCGCTAAAATTGCACGTAAAAAAGGACATAAAGCATTGGCTAAAATGTCTAAAATTATTGCAGGAGATGAAATGCGTCATCACCAAGCATATGCACATTTTGTAAAAGAAATTTTCAAGATAGACCCTAGCGAAATGATGTTGGCTTTTCAACACATGATGAAGTATAAAATTGTTATGCCAGCGCTGCACTTAAGAGAGTCTTTTGAAACAAAAGGAACCTTGTTTGATCAATTCTCTGTGGTAGCTCAAAGAACTGGTGTGTATACTGGTTTTGACTATGTAGATATCTTAAAAAGATTAAACACAATGTGGGAAATTGATAAAATAACAGGTCTAACTCAGGAAGCAGAAAAAGCGAGAGATTGGCTAATGAAACTACCTGCAAGAATGCAAAGAATTACAGAGCGTATTGCTGTGCCAGACACAAAATACAATTTCAAATGGATGAATCCAGCATTATAAAAAAAAGCGCCTTTTAAGGCGCTTTTTTTAATGTATAGTAAATATATCTCTATCTTCTAAGAAAGGCAATTTAGCACGTGTTTTAAGCATCTCCTCCTTGTTAAAGGTGGCATATATGATTGCTTCTTTGTCTTCACAAATTGCTGTTAGTTCATTTCCTAAATAATCTATAGCAATAGAATTTCCTGAATACTCATATTTATTCGCATCAACACCTACTCTATTTGCGCCAATACAATAACTCATGTTTTCTATTGCTCGTGCTTTTAAAAGTGTATTCCAGGCATTAATTCTTGGTTTTGGCCAGTTAGCGGAATACAGTAAAACATCGTAGTTTTCAACATTTCTTGACCAAGTAGGAAAACGTAAGTCATAGCAAATTAATGGGCAGATTTTCCACCCTTTATACGCAACAATAAGCCTAGTAAATCCCGAAGTATACTCTTTATTCTCTCCAGCCAGAGTAAACGCATGTCGTTTGTCATACTGCTCAATGTTTCCTTTTGGATGCACAAATAACATTCTATTATGATACATTGTACCCTCTTGAATTATAATACTTCCCACAAGTGCCGTGTTTAACCTTTTAGCGGTATCTAACATCCATCGAACCGTTTTACCTTGCATTGTTTCTGCAATTGGTTTTGGCAACATAGAAAAACCCGTTGTAAACATCTCTGGCAACACAATTAAATCAACAGCATTCATTTCAGAGAACATTGCATCAAAGTTCACTCTGTTTTGCTCGGCATTTTGCCAAACTAAATCCTTTTGTATGATGGCTACTTTTAGTTCTGATTGCATAAAAATAATATTTAAACAATAGTATACAATAAATCGCTCATTTTTGTACATTGTTTGTTTAAATTCTGAGACGACTATCAATGCAAACATTTATTTCTGAAACTTTAAAATCAATACTTAACAAACAAAGTTCGTTTGAAAATACGGTATTTATATTGCCATCTCAAAGAGCTGGGGTATTTCTTAAAGAAGAATTCAAAAAACTATTACCTGTTGGTTTTTTACCAAACATCATAAATAGTGAAGAGTTTATTGAAGAAATAACAGAGATCAAAAAAATTGATAATGTTCAATTGCTATTTCATTTTTATTCGGTGTACAAAAACATTGAAGAAAACTCAGAAGAGTTTGAGAGCTTTTTTTCTTGGGCGATAACGGTATTACAAGACTTTAATGATATTGATCAACATTTAGTCAACCCTAAAGATATTTTCACCTATTTAAAAGATATTGAGCGCTTAAAAAACTGGTCTGTAAAAAAACCTTTAGTCCAAACTCAAATGATGAAAAATCACTTTTCTTTTATGGAAAAGCTGGGTGAATACTATACCGCATTTTACGCGTATTTAAGAGAAAAAAATATAGGATATCAAGGATTAATCTACAGAGAATCTACAAAAGATATTGAAGAGTACATTCAAAAAAATAAGTACAAAAAATATTACTTTATTGGTTTTAACGCACTGAATAAAGCAGAAGAGTACCTTTTTCAGCAAATGCTAAACAATGGAAATACAGAAATCTATTGGGATATTGATACCGCGTTTTTAGAGAGCAAACACCAAGCGGGGACTTTTATACGAAAATACAAATCTGATTGGAAATATTACCTGACACATGAGTTACAGACTAGTTCCTCAAATTTTGGTTCAGAAAAGAGTATTGAAATAATTGGAGCCTCTAAAAATGTAACTCAAATAAAATATGCTGGAGAATTATTGAAAAAACTGCCAAACTTTAATAAAACTGCGTACGTTTTAGCAGATGAAAGTTTGTTGCCTATCACCTTAAATTCGCTGCCAAAAGAAGTTCAAGCCATAAATATTACGATGGGATATCCCTTAAAAGATGTTCCAACTACGTCTCTATTTATTGCTGTTTTCAACTTATTTATCAATCAAGAAAAACTACAAAGAGCCACACAAGAACAATTTTATTTCAAAGATGTTTTACAGTTTTTTAAACAACCGAACATACATTCTTTGTTCCTCGTTGATGGTGTAAATATTTTTGATGAAATTTCCTTAAAAATAGCACAAGACAACCAAGCGTTTATAAGTCTGTCTCAATTAGAATCTTTTTTAGCACCATTAGATGTACAAAGTAAAAAATGTATCCTAACTGTTTTTAAAAAGTTTGAGAACTCTTTAGAGTTTATTGAACGAATTATCAATTTAATTGTGCTTTTAAAAGAACAAGCCAATCCGCTAGAAAAAGAATATTTATTTCGTTTTTATACCGCATTCTCGCAATTACAAAACCTACAAATTGAATACAGCTACTTAAAAACGCTAAAAACAATTCATCAGTTATTTAATCAATTGATTCAGTCTGAAAGTATTTCTTTTAAAGGAGAACCTTTACAAGGCTTACAATTAATGGGCATGCTAGAAACAAGAGTTTTAGATTTTGAAAATGTAATTATCACCTCTGTAAACGAAAATGTGTTACCAAAAGGCGGCGGGCAAAACTCCTTTATTCCATTTGATGTAAAATTAGAATTTAACCTGCCTACTTATAGAGAAAAAGATGCCATATTTTCGTATCACTTTTTTAGATTATTGCAACGAGCAAAAAACATTTTTCTTTTGTACAATTCAGAAAATGACAGTTTTGGCGGTGGGGAAAAAAGTCGATTTATATCCCAATTGATGCACTTAAAACCCAATCTAAAAGAGGTGCAAATTGCACCAAATGTAACAACGGAAAAAAGCAGTTTAATGGAGATTTCGAAGACCAAAGAAATCCTTGAAAAACTAAAAGAGCAAGCTGTAAAAGGCTTTTCACCCTCTACCTTAACCAATTACCTCTACAATCCAATAGATTTTTACAAACAAAAAATTTTAGGTTTAAGAGAGTATAAAGAGGTTGAAGAAACTGTTGCTGCTAACACAATGGGAACTATTATTCATGACACGCTAGATGTATTGTATCAGCCATTTATTGGTAAATTTATTACCAAAGAGAGCATTAAAGAGATGCTGAATAAGGTGGAAGATTTAGTACTGTATTACTTTAAGAAACATTTTCATAGTTCTGATGTATACACTGGTAAAAATCGTTTAATTTTTGAAATATCAAAAGATTATATCAATCGGTTTTTAGCCATTGAAATAGATTCTTTACAGGAAAATGATGTGTTAAAAATTATTGCTACAGAACAAGATTTAGAAGCAACAATTACAATAGATGAATTTGATTTTCCAATAAAATTACGAGGGCAAGTAGACAGAATAGATCAACTAAACGGCGTAACTAGAATCATTGATTATAAAACAGGAAATGTTACTGCTGCCAATTTAAAAGTCTCAGACATCTCAGTAATCGGAGAAGAAAAGTACAGCAAGGCAATACAAGTTTTATTATACGCTTTTTTATATTCTCAGAATTTTGAAACTAAAGAATTAGAAGGCGGAATTATTTCTTTTAAAAATTTAAAAGGTGGTTTTCTAAAAGTTGATTTCGGTAAAAAAGATCACGAAATCTCATCAGAAAAAATTGATGAATTTTTAATTTCAATCAAGAATCTTATTAAAGAAATCTTCAATCCAGAAATTCCTTTTACAGAAAAATTACATTAAAAAAATTGTTAAGCTTTTCCGCTCAACACTAATAAAGGAACACTACAGTGAAACTCTTTCTTTAAAATAGTATTCTTTTCCCAAAGCTTTTTAAAGAAACCTCTTTTGCGTCTAAAAACACACAACATATCAGGGTTATTAGATTGAAAATGTTCTAACACACCTTGAAAAGTAGTTGCATTTTCGGTAATTTGTAAAGAAGATTTTATAGCATCTAATGCTTTATCAATTACTAAATCTGCATCAACATACACTGGTGTTTTAACCAATAATAAGTTCACAACTGGGTTGAAATGGTTTTTAATAAACACCAAAGGTATTAACGCTTTCTTTTCATTTACGATACCTGTTTTAAAAGCTGTTAACACAGAATTAAACGGCTTAAAAACATATGATTCTGGCACAATTAAAATCGGAATATTAGAGTTTTTTACAACACTCCCTGAAGTGGAACCTAAAAAGACTTCTTCTTTAATAGAATTACTTTTTGGGCCCATCATAACTAGATCAATTCCAATTTCTTTTTGAACAGAAGCAATTGAATCAACTACATTCCCTTTTGCAGAAATTAACTGAATATCCTTTCCTTTTCTATCTACACTATTTATCATAGTGCGCATATATAAATTAGATTCGCGTTCTAAAATAGCATTAACATCAATTATTGTTCCTGCTTTTGATTGCACATTGTATGCTCTAAGCACAAAAACATTCGCACCAACTTCATTCGCAAAATCAATTGCATATTGTAATGTATTAATTGAATTTTCAGAAGATCCAATAGGAACAAGGATGTTTTTCATGTGATGTTTTTATTAATTAGTAGAGAAAATTACACAAAATAATTGAACTGCAAAAATACACTTTTTTAATCTATCAAAAATCTAATTTTATCATTTGTATTATGAGTACTTTTGATTTGATTTGAAAACAGACATTAGCCATAAAAAAATAAACCAATTAGCGTTCCCAGCTTTAGTTGCCGGAATTGCAGAACCTTTGTTGTCTATTACGGATATCGCAATTATTGGAAACATAGAAAACAACGCCATAGAATCTCTAGCTGCAGTTGGTATTGTTGGAGCATTCATTTCTATGCTTGTATGGGTTTTTGGGCAAATTAGAAGCGCAATTTCTTCCATTATTTCTCAATATTTAGGAGCCAACAAACTAGAAGAAGTAAAATCACTCCCAGCACAAGCAATCGCAATTATTGTTTTTATGAGCTTAGTGGTAATTGCAGTTACATATCCTTTTTCTGAAAACATTTTCAAGTTTTATAATGCATCAGGATCTATTTTAGAATACTGCATTAGTTATTATAACATTCGGATTTTTGGCTTTCCTTTTTCGCTGTTCACATTTGCCGTTTTCGGAATCTTTAGAGGATTACAGAACACCTATTACCCAATGATAATTGCTTGCACAGGTGCTGTATTAAATATTGGTTTAGACTATGCTTTTGTGTATGGTATTGAAGGGTATATTTCTGCAATGTATGTTGATGGCGCTGCGTATGCAAGTGTTATTGCTCAATTTGTTATGGCGTTACTATCCGGTATCTTATTATTAAAAAAGACGTCAATTCCGCTAAAAATAGCACTCCCTGTTCATCCAGAAATAAAAAGGTTACTGGGCATGATTTTAAATCTTTTTGTACGAACACTCGCATTAAACTTAGCCTTATACTTCGGAACAGCCTACGCTACTTACTACGGAAAAGAATACATAGCTGCATATACTATAGGATTAAATTTATGGCTTCTTGGCGCTTTTATGATTGACGGATACGCTAGTGTTGGGAATATTTTATCAGGGAAATTATTAGGCGAGAAAAACTACAAAGCACTACTTGAATTAAATAAAAAATTAGTGAAATATGCTTTTATCCTCGGAATCGTTTTCATCATCTTAGGAGTTACTTTCTACAAACCGATCGGAATGATATTCACGAAGGAACAAGCCGTTTTAGAACAGTTTTACACTGTGTTTTGGGTGATTTTAGCGATGCAACCATTGTGTGCTATTACATTTATTTTTGATGGTACATTTAAAGGCATGGGAGAAATGAAATATTTACGTAATGTGTTAATTTTCGCCACCTCTTTAGGATTTATTCCTACATTAATCCTTTTTGATTATTTAGATTTTAAATTATACGCTATCTGGATCGCTTTTACCGTTTGGATGTTTTGTAGAGGAATTTTTTTATATTTTAAATTTTACCTAAAATTTTCTCCGCTAGCACAAAAGCAGTAAATTTGACTACAAATTATATTTATAATGGCAACCAATCGCACAGACGGAAGTTTATTTACAAGCATCGTTAACAAAATAGCAACGATAGAGTTCGGTCATCCGGCTAGCAATTCTTTTCCGAGTGTTTTATTAGATCGTTTGACAAAAGAACTAGAAAAGGTTTCTAAGAATGATGCCGTTTCTATTATCATTTTAAAATCAGAAGGAGAAAAAGCATTTTGTGCTGGCGCTTCTTTTGACGAATTGATAGCGATAGACACGTTAGAAGACGGTAAAAAATTCTTCTCTGGCTTTGCCAATGTAATCAATGCAATGAGAACTTGCTCAAAATTAATTATTGGTTCTGTACAAGGAAAAACTGTTGGTGGCGGTGTTGGTTTAGCTGCCGCATGTGATTATGTGTTAGCAACCGAGTCTGCCTCTATAAAACTATCTGAATTAACAATTGGCATTGGTCCTTTTGTAATTGAGCCTGCAGTAACGCGTAAAATTGGTGTTGCTGGATTCGCAGAATTAACATTGGCGGCAACAGAATGGAAAAACGCATATTGGGCAAAAGAAAAAGGCTTATTTGCAACCGTTTTTGAAACTCAAAAGGAATTAAGAGAAGAGACACAAAATTTAGCAGAAAAACTAGCTTCTTACAATCCAGATGCATTAGCAGAATTAAAAAAGACCTTATGGAAAGGAACAGGAAACTGGAATGACCTACTTATTGAAAGAGCAGAAGTCTCTGGAAAATTGGTTTTATCAGAATTTACAAAAAAAGCATTATTAAAATTCAAGAAATAACATCATTATAATAAATAGAAAACAATATGGGAGGAGATTATTTATTTTTAGGATTAGCAGTTGCACTTGTAATCATGTACTTTTACAACAAATCTAAAGCAAACAGAAACAAAAGAAAATAGCATGAGCACCATACGAATTACAAAGCAGTTCGATTTTGAAACTGGCCATGCATTATATGGTTATGACGGAAAATGTAAAAATGTACACGGACATAGTTATAAGCTTTCTGTTACCGTAATTGGACAACCAATTACAGATAGCTCTCAAGTTAAATACGGAATGGTAATTGACTTTTCTGATTTAAAAAAGATTGTAAAAGAAGAAATTGTAGATATTTTTGATCATGCTACGGTCTTTAATCAAAATACTCCACACTTAGAGTTGGCAAAAGAATTAAAAGCACGTGATCATCATGTTATTTTAGTAGATTATCAACCAACAAGCGAGATGATGGTAATTGATTTTGCTGATAAAATAAAAAAGAGGCTCCCAGAAAACATTCAGTTATTTTCTTTGCGCTTACAAGAAACAGCATCTTCATTTGCAGAATGGTATGCGAGTGATAATTAGGTTAAGAATAAAGATCGCTTCGCTTCTATAAGAAAGAGAAAAGACCTAATTTATCTTTAAAAAAATAAATCACAATTCAAAACTACTTATTTCCCATTAAAAGCATTCATGGTATTTGCCATTCCAGCAGTACCAAAAGAAGTAATTAAATTACAAGAAACAGGAATTCTTTCAATAAGAACGCTTGTTTCGTCTTTACTCCATTCATTCAATACAAAATCTACTTGACGTCCTTTTGAGTAGTCTGCACCAACACCAAATCGGAATCTTGGATATGTAGCTGTGTTTAATTTCTCTTGAATATCTTTCAGACCGTTATGTCCACCAGCAGTTCCTTTTCCTTTTAAACGAATCGTTCCAAAATCAATATTTAAATCATCTGTAATAATTAAGATGTTCTCAATAGAAACTTTCTCTTTAACCATCCAATATCTGACCGCCTTGCCACTTAAATTCATATAAGTGCTTGGTTTTAGCAATACAAAAGTTCTGCCTTTAAAACGAAAAGTAGCCACATCGCCTAACGTATTTGTTTCAAAAGTAGCAGCATACTCTTTTGCTAAAGCATCTACTATTTTAAACCCAATATTATGACGTGTATTATCATATTGGGCGCCAATATTTCCTAAACCAACAATTAAATATTTTTTCATACTTGACAAAAATAAAAAAAGCACCACAATTAAGTGGTGCTTTTTCGTATTAAATATTTTCTACTTATTCTGCTGCTGATTCTGCTGCTTCTTCTGCTACTTCTTCTTCTTCATCTTCTGAAGTTGCATTACGAGACATTCTTACTTGTGCAACAACTGTGTTGTCTGGATGTAAAAAAGTACAGTTTTTATTATCAATTTCAGTTATAAGTAACTTACTTCCAATTTTCAACTTAGAAATATCAGCATTGAAAAAATCTGGTAAATTACTAGGTAAAGCTTTTACTCTTAGTTTACGTTTAGGAAAACGTAAAGACCCTCCGTTTAATACACCTGGAGCACTTCCAACTAAATGCACAGGGATATTCATAGTAACTTCCTTATCATCAGATAATTGATAAAAATCTACATGTAAGATTTTGTCTGTTACTGGGTGAAATTGAATATCTTGTAAGATTGCAGCAAACTTTTCGTTTCCTAATTCAATCACTGCAGTATAAACGTTTGGAGTATATACTAATTTTCTAAATGCTAATTCTTCTGATGAAAAATGCACTGGCTTGTCTCCTCCGTATATAACGCAAGGAACCTGACCAGCATTACGTAAGGCTTTAGTTGCTACTTTACCTACGCTTTCTCTTTGAGATCCTTTGATTGTAATTGATTTCATTACTTCTATTTATTTATTATTTATTATTTACATTAAAAATTGTCCGCTGATAGATGTATTGTCCTGAACCTTACGCATAACATCAGCGAATAAAGGGGCGCAAGATACAACTTTTATTTTAGAACTTACCCTTTTTAAAGGAATTGTATCTGACACGATTAATTCTATCAAACTAGATTTTTCTATACGGTCTACTGCTTCACCAGAAAGTATTGGATGCGTACAAATTGCACGTACACTTAAAGCGCCTCTCTCCATCATTAAATCTGCCGCTTTGGCTAATGTACCTCCTGTGTCAATCATGTCATCTACTAAAATCACATTCTTTCCTTCAACATCTCCAATTAGCTCCATATGAGAAATTACATTGGCTTTTTCGCGTTGCTTGTAACAGATAACAACATCAGAACTTAAGTATTTAGAATAAGCATACGCTCTTTTAGAACCACCCATATCTGGTGATGCAATGGTAAGATTATCTAATCCCAATTTTTTTACATGTGGTAAAAAGATTGTTGAAGCAAACATATGATCAACAGGTTTTTCAAAAAATCCTTGAATTTGATCTGCATGTAAATCCATTGTCATAATTCTAGTTGCACCAGCCTCTTCTAATAACTTTGCTACTAGTTTTGCTCCTATGGCAACTCTTGGCTTATCTTTTCTATCTTGACGAGCCCAGCCAAAATAGGGTATTACAGCAGTTATATGTCTTGCAGAAGCACGCTTAGCAGCATCTAACATTAATAACATCTCCATTAAATTATCTGCATTAGGAAACGTAGATCCTATTATAAAAATACGTCTTCCTCTTACTGATTCTTCAAATGCTGGTTGAAATTCACCATCGCCAAAACGAGTGGTTTTTACATTTCCTAATTCGACTCCGTAATGTTTGGCTATTTTCTCTGCTAATTCTACACTTTGAGAACATGCAAAAATCTTTGGACTAAGGTTATTTGTAGGCATTTAGTTGGTTTTGTTATGTGTTTGTGTGTTGTTCTCTGCAAAAATAAAAATAAATACTGAGTTGTTGCCTTTTTTATGCTTTTAAACTAAAAATATTTTTTAGATTTGCACACCAATAATTAATTAGCTCGAGTGGCGGAATTGGTAGACGCGCTGGATTCAAAATCCAGTTTTTTCGGAAGTGCGGGTTCGATTCCCGCCTCGAGTACCAA
>JBLFXB010000065.1:0-12016 GCA_047611925.1 Polaribacter sp. | reverse complement strand
AAAACAAATACAAGAAATAGACAACCGTTTAAAAAATAACGGAATAAAGTATTGGGATATCCGCATAGAAATGTTAGACCACGTGGTTACTGATATTGAAAATAGAATTGGAAAAGGTGAAGAATTAGAAAAAGCAATTACCAATTCTTTTATTTCTTTGGGTTGGAATGGTAGTTTAAAACAATTAAACAGAAAAGGGTGGCAAAACACAAATGATAAATTTAGAAGAGAACACCTTTTAGAAATTAAAAACCTCATTTTTAATATAAAAAACATTGTGATTTTTGTTATTAGCTTATTAATGTATTATTTTTTATCTGAAGATTTAACATTAAATATTTTTAAAAAAGTAAGTGTTTTAATATTTAGTTTACCAATAATTTTAGTGTTATACTTATATGTCAAAACTTGGCATAAGAAATATGGAAAATCGGTAAACTTAGATTACGGGTTTTTTTATTTATCATTTAGTTTTATGATTCTACCAGGCATTCCTGATTTATTTGAAAACCAGTCAGAATTAATTCAGAAAATCGCTTGGCTTATAGTTCTTTCAATCCACTTTTTAAGCATTTCTTCTGGATACAAGGTTTATATAAAGGCGCTTAAGAAAGTTGAGAACATGCGTAAACAATTGCTATCATGAAAATATCAGACAATCAAATAACAGAGCTCTACAGATTTACCAGAGAACACTTTGTAGTACATTACGATGTGCAAACAGAATTAGTAGATCATTTAGCAAATGATATTGAGCAAATTTGGGTTGAGCAGCCAATATTAACATTTAGAGAAGCAAAAACGATTTCTTTTAAAAAGTTTGGTGTTTTTGGCTTTATGGATGTTGTAGAGCAAAAACAAAAAGCAATGAACAAACGCTATTGGAAAATACTTTTGCGTTTTATAAAAGAATGGTTTACGCTGCCAAAAATAATTACTACAAGTTTAATTTTCATGCTCTTTTTTACTGTTCTTCAATCAGTATATGCAAAAGAAATCTTATTTGTATCAATTTTTAGTTTGGTAATTATTGATTTTTATTACCTGTTTAAAAACAGAGGTAAAAAGAAACAAAAGAAAGAAAAAATATTCTTGTTAGAGTCTATGATTGGAGAAACGAGAAATGGTTTTTCTGCCTTAATGTTTCTTAATGTGTGTAGTAGTATCAATTCACTAGGTGTTGATTTTCACACATTATCTATTTATTGGATTCTTCTAATCGCTTTTTTTGCAACCTTAACGTGTATTGTTTTTTATATAATAGGATTTGTAATTCCTTCAAAAGCAGAAGAGCTACTTTCAGAAACGTACCCAGAATATAAAATTTTATAAACTTATTGTAACAAAAAGCTTTTACAAGACACTTATTATCAATCTAACTAATTAACCAAGTACGTATGATTTCACAATTTTTAAAATTAGAATGGAAACAGTTTTTCCGTTCTTCTTACTGGCAGAAGGGAATCGCTATAAAAATTATCATGGGCTTTTTCGCCCTGTATATGATGGCGATGTTTTTGTTTGTTGGTTTTGGTGCCTTTTTTATACTAAAAAAAATGATGCCAGAATCTGATCCTTTACAAGTCGTTAATTCGTACTTGATTTTTGCAATTATTGGCGATTTAATATTCAGGTATATGATGCAAAAATTACCTGTAATGAACATCAAGCCGATGTTGATTTTACCAATTAAGAAGAATAAATTGATTCACTACATTCTAGGAAAATCAGTTTTTTCTGCCTTCAATTTCTTTTCATTATTCTTTTATATTCCTTTTTCTGGGGTTTTAATTGGTAAAGGATATGACGTTAACGGAATAATTGGTTGGTTAATTAGCATGTTATTATTAATACAAGTAGCTAATTTCTTAAACTTTATCATTAATAAAAACAACATCGCATTAACCATATTAACTGTTCTTCTTGGGGTGACAATTGCTTTACAGTATTTTGGCCTGTATGATGTTTCTGCTTTTAGTCAACAAGTTTTTGACGGAATAGTAACAAACCCTATTTATGCTATCATTCCTTTAGGAGTGTTAATTATTCTTTACAGAATCAATTATAAAACATTAAAAGCGCAGTTGTTTTTAGATGAAGCAGTAGCTATAAAAGTGAAAGAAGCAAATACAGCAGATTTGTCTTGGGCAGATAAGTTTGGAGATATGGCACCATTTATTAAAAATGAAATCAGGTTGATTTGGAGAAATAAAAGAACAAAGACTGTATTTTTAATGTCTTTTGCTTTTGTTTTATATGGATTGATATTTTTTACACAAAAAATGTATTTAGAAATGCCTGCAGTATTAGTTTTTGCATCTTTATTTGTGACTGGTGGTTTTGTACTTAATTATGGGCAATTTATTCCTGCTTGGGAAAGTTCGTATTACAGAATGTTGATGACGCAAAACTTGCGATATAAAAAATACCTAGAATCAAAATGGTATTTAATGGTTGTAGTCACGGCGGTGTTATTCATCTTAGCAACACCTTATATTTATTTTGGGCTAAACATTTATTTAATGATCGCTGCTGGTGCAATTTTCAATATCGGGTTTAACACCTTGGTTTTATTATATGCAGGTTCGTTTAATAGAAAGCAAATAGATCTAAATGCAAGCGGATTTGGAAACACACAAGGTACAAGTGCGAAACAGTTTATCATCATTATTCCAGTAATGGGAGTTCCGATTGCATTGTTTTACATTTTTTATTTTTTATTAGGATTTAATGCAGGTATTATCGCCATTGCAACTGCTGGTGTTATTGGTTTTGTTACCAAAAACTACTTTATCGAGTTGATTGCTAAAAAGTACATCAAAGATAAATACGAAGCAATCAACGCATTCAGCCAAAAAGCATAATCAACACAATTTAAGACACAAAAATAGTATGATACATTCAGTTAATATTTCAAAAAAATACGGACAAGCAGAGGTTTTAAACATAGAAGAACTTAGAATTCCGAAAGGACAAAGTTTTGGTTTGGTTGGAAACAACGGAGCGGGAAAAACAACCTTTTTTAATATTTTATTAGATTTAATTAGACCAACAACAGGAGAAATTACAAACCATGATGTTGTGGTAAATAAAAGTGAAGAATGGAAATCCTTTACAGGATCTTTTATTGATGAAACTTTTTTAATTGGCTATTTAACGCCAGAAGAATATTTTGAGTTTATTGGCGATTTACGTGGAATGAACAAAGCAGACGTGGCTAGTTTTCTAACTCAGTTTGAGGAGATTTTTAATGGGGAAATTCTAGGAAAAAAGAAATATTTAAGAGATTTAAGTAAGGGTAATCAGAAAAAAGCGGGAATTGTAGCTGCTTTAATAGGAGACCCACAAGTGGTTGTTTTAGACGAGCCTTTTGCTAATTTAGATCCAACAACGCAAATTAGATTAAAGAAAATGCTAAAAGATTTAACAGAAAACAAAGAAGTAACCGTGTTGGTTTCTAGTCACGATTTGAGTCATGTAACGGATGTTTGTGAGAGAATTGTGGTTTTAGAGAAAGGAAATGTTGTGAAAGACATGGAAACATCTGAAGAAACTTTAAAGGAATTAGAAAGCTATTTCTCAGTTTAAGAACCCCCTTTCTTTTATTATTCTTATTTTTACAGCTCTTACTCACAATAATTATCAATAAAAATTGTTGTGAGTAAGAGCTTTTATATAGGCTGTTAAGTGGTCCTCTTATCAAATATGAATAAAATAAAATCTGCATTTATTGTTTTAATAACGCTTGTTTTACTTGTTTCTTGTAGTACAAGAAAAGACAAGTGGCTTAATAGAACCTATAATTCTGTGACTACAAAATATAATATTTTGTATAATGGAAACCTTGCGTATCAAGAAGGGTTACATCAAATTAACCAAAAGCACAAAGACAATTTTTGGGAGCAATTACAGCTAGAGCCAATAACCTTTGAAGAATTAAAAGCATCTATTTCTGGCTTTTCTAAAAACCCTACTTTTGGAAATCAAAAAGAAGAGGAAAAAGAACTCACAACGTTTGATAAGGCTGAAGAAAAAGCGGTAAAAGCAATTCAACTCCACGCTATGAATATTGGTGGTAGAGAGCGCAATAGTCAGATAGATGATGCGTATTTATTGTTGGGGAAATCTAGGTATTATACACAACGTTTTATTCCCGCGATTGAAGCGTTCAACTATGTGATTGTTAATTATCCGTATGCAGATTTAATAAATGAAACCCGTATTTGGAGAGCTAAAACAAACATCAGATTAGACAATGATAAGTTCGCGATAGAAACCTTAAAAATTGTATTAAAATCGAATGATTTAGAAGACCGAGTTAAAGAAGAAGCACACACGGCATTGGCGATTGCATATGTAAAGACAGACAGTGTTCAAAAAGCTATTAAGCACTTAACACTGGCAACTCAAACACACGTAAATGTTGCACAGTCAGCTAGAAATCTGTTTGTTTTGGGCCAAATTTATGCCTCAGAAAACAAAAGAGATTCGTCTGCTTTGGCATTTAAAAAATTGATAAACTTTAAAAAAGCACCTTACAAATTTAAAATTCAAGCACATATTGATTTGGCAAAATCTGCCTCTAAAGATTCTTTAGTGGTTGTTTTAATAGCGAAGTTTAAAAAGTTGATCAAAGACAGAGAAAACAGAAAGCATTTAGATGAGTTGTATTATCAAATTGGGGTTTTAGAAGAAAAAAGAGATAGTTTACATACTGCGCTGCCATATTTCAGAAAATCCCTTAGAGTTCTTGATGGGGAGAATACTCAGAAAACATATACGTATGAAAAACTAGGAAACATTGCTTTTGATCACTCTTTGTTTGTGCAAGCAAGTTCTTATTACGATAGTGTAATTCAGATTACTAAAAACAGCACGAGTAAAAGAATTCGAAAAATCAGAAGAAAACATAAAAGTCTCGCATCACTTACTAAGTACGAAACAATTTTAAAAACAAACGACAGTGTTTTAAGATTGGCAGCTTTACCATATTCAGCACAAGAAAAGTTCTTTCAAGAGTATATTAACAAGTTGAAAAAAGCAGATGAGAAGAAAGCTCAAGAGCAATTAAAAAGCATTTCTTTTGGTAGTTCTTTCAGCGGAGGTTCTTCTGTGAAAAGCACAAAAAAAGGGAAATGGTATTTTTATAATACCCAATCGTTGAGTTTTGGAAAAGCGGAATTTGAAAGAATTTGGGGAACAAGAGCATTAGAAGATGATTGGAGAATTTCTGAAAAGCAACAAACAATACTTGTTGCAAACACACTAAAAAAAGATACAATAGTTGCTTTACCTAGATATGAAATAAAAACATATTTAAATGCAATACCAAAAACAAAGGCCGCTATAGATTCTTTGAAGTACAATAGAAATGAAGCCTTGTATCAAACAGGAATTGTATATAAAGAACAGTTTAAAGATGTAGATTTATCTATTTCTAGATTAGAGCGCTTACTTACTTTAAAGCCAGATAAAACATTGATTCTGCCAACAAAGTACTTGTTGTTTCAGTTGTATACAGAGGTACAAAGTGCTAGAGCGCTAGAAATAAAAGAGGCTATTGTTAAAGAATATCCGACATCTAAATACGCAGAAATTCTTGAGGGAAAACTCAAGAAAGAAGATACAGAAACCATTTCTGAGATAGAGGCTATTTATAAAGAATTGTATTATGTTTACAAAGAAGATAAGTTTGCAGATGTGGTCTCTCAGATTATAGAATTAGCGCCAGAAATTAAAGAGTCAAATTTAATTGCTAAATTTGAATTATTAAAAGCTTTTGCTATAGGGAAATATCAATCTAAAGAATCCTATATAAAAGCACTTGAATATGTGTCGTTTAATTATGGTAGTACAAAAGAAGGGCAAAGAGCAAAAGAAATAATAAAACAATTAAATTAAAAACCACTTCCTCATGTTTAGTAAAGGAAAAAACGAAAAAATTAAGATTATGGAAATAAATATACTAGCAAAGAACACTAAAATTGTTGGAGATTTAAAATCTGAAGGAGATTTTAGGATTGACGGAGTTTTAGAGGGGACTTTAACAACAAAAGGAAGAGTTATTATTGGTTTAGATGGTTTTGTAACAGGAAAAGTATTTTGTGAAAACGCAGATGTTGAAGGGCGGTTTTCTGGAGAGTTAAAAGTGAATAAAACATTAACTATACAGGCAACAGCTTCTATTTCTGGTGATGTTGTTTTAGGAAAACTATCTGTAGAGCCTGGGGCAACTTTTAACGCAACATGCTCAATGAAAGGAGCGGTAAAAGAATTAAATTCAAATGAAAGATCAGCTCTCGAAGAAAAAACCGCTTAATAAGTTTGTGCGCCTATCGGGTGTTGGTTTACAAATGGGAATTACTATTTACCTTGCTGCTTATTTTGGTAAAAAAATAGATGCTCATTATGGCTTCGAAAAAAACTACATCACCCTAATTCTTATTCTAGTTGGTTTTATAGGTTCTTTGGTGAGTTTAATGGCGCAACTCAAAAAAATAAATGACAAAGAAAAATAGTACACAAAAAGTAGTTGTCACCTTTTTTACACAATTAATTATTGGATTGATTTTAGTTTTTGTTATTCATACATATATACTGAAGTCCAAAAGTTTACCTATCTATAACGATAAAATTATAGCCGCTTATTTTATGAACGGTTTGCTAGCGGTTGTTGTTTTTTTAGTTTTATTCTTCTTAAGAAAAAAACAAAAAGATCAATTAGGGTTTCTTTTTATGCTTGGTAGTTTTTTGAAATTCGCGATCTTTTTTATTTTCTTTTATCCATCATATAACGCAGATGGAGAAGCAACAAGACTAGAGTTTATGGCGTTTTTTATTCCTTATATCTTTTCATTATTGATAGAAACAATGTCGTTAATTAGACTTTTAAATCTTCCAGAAAAAGTAGAATAAATCACGACAGATATTTATAGCTAAAATAAAGTTATAAATAGTTTTTCACTTTAAGAGAAAACCATACCTTTGCACCGATTTTAAAGACACTATTATCTCAGTGATATGCGAAGAAAATTTTCAATGAAAAAAATTACCTTTTTACTATTTTTAGTTTCGTTTGTTTCTGTAGCTCAGCATAATGAGGATACAGCAGTAAAAAAGAACCCAGAAGAAAAAAGTTTAAAAGTTACAATTAAAGAATATATCAACCATCACTTGTTAGATTCTTACGATTTTGGTTTGTATTCGTTTACAGATGATCATGGGAAAACAATTCATAGAGGTCTTCCTTTGCCTATAATTTTATGGGACGGTGGATTAAAAGTGTTTTTGTCTTCTAAATTTCACCACGGTGAAACGGTTGCAGAAGTAGATGGTAGTTACTACAAAGTAGATCACAATAAGATTTATAAAACAGACTCTTCAGGAGTTATTACTTATGATGCAGAACATCATGCAACGAATGTAAAACCTTTAGATTTTTCGATTACTAAAAACGTTGTATTTATTTTCTTAGTTGGTTTACTAATGTTCTTTATGTTCACGAGAATGGCTAAGAACTATAAGAAAAACGCTTTACCAAAAGGGATGGGACGCTTACTAGAGCCTGTTATTTTGTACATAAGAGATGATATTGCAATTCCGAATATTGGTAAGAAACACTATAAAAGATACATGAGTTATTTATTAACTGTGTTTTTCTTTGTGTGGATCATCAACTTATTAGGATTAACTCCATTAGGAGTGAATGTAACAAACAACATCGCAGTAACTTTTGCATTGGCATTAATTACATTTGTAATCACTAATTTCACTGCAAACAAAAACTACTGGAAACATATTTTTTGGATGCCAGGAGTGCCTAAGTTAATGAGAATTGTTTTAGCTCCAATTGAGTTGTTAGCAATTTTTATCAAGCCTTTTTCATTAATGATTCGTTTGTATGCAAACATTACAGCAGGTCACATTGTATTAATGAGTATTATTGGTTTAATGTTTGTTTTTAAAAGTTGGATAGGGAGTCCGTTATCATTTGGATTGGCCTTTGCACTTTCATTATTAGAATTATTAGTAGCAGCGCTACAAGCTTATATTTTCACTATGTTGTCTGCATTGTACTTCGGTTCAGCGGTAGAAGAACATGATGATCATTAAAAATTGAATGTTTAATTAATTAATTATATATATTATGGAAATTCCAAGTATCGTAGGAGCAGGATTGATTGTAATCGGAGCAGGTTTAGGTATTGGTAAGATTGGTGGTTCAGCAATGGATGCTATCGCACGTCAACCAGAAGCTTCAGGAAAAATTCAAACAGCTATGCTAATTGCAGCAGCGCTTATTGAAGGGATTGGGTTTGCAGCTTTGTTTGCATCTTAAAACAACTAACAAAAGCTATAACGGTTGGTTATAGCTTTTGTTTACAATTAAATTAAAAAGTAATCATTATAGATATATAGTATGGATAAGTTATTAAGTGATTTTTCTTTCGGATTATTTGTTTGGCAAGTAGTATTATTTGTTGGATTGGTTCTTTTGCTAAAGAAATTTGCATGGAAGCCAATTTTAGAAGCGGTTAATGACAGAGAAGAAGGTATTAAAGACGCCTTAGCATCTGCAGAAGAAGCTAAAAAAGAAATGCAAAACTTAACTGCTGACAATGCAAACCTTTTAAAGGAAGCTAGAGCAGAAAGAGATGCAATGATGAAAGATGCTCGTGAAATCAAAGAAAAAATGATTTCAGAAGCAAAAGATGAAGCAAAAGGAGAAGCGACTAAAATGATCGAATTAGCGAAGGCTTCTATCGAACAAGAAACGCAAGCTGCTTTGGCACATTTAAAGAAAGAAGTTGGAGAGTTATCAATTACTATTGCAGAAGCAGTAATAAGAAAAGAATTGTCTTCGCCAGAAGCACAAATCAAATTGGTAGACGGAATGCTTAAAGACGTTACCTTAAACTAACAACTTTTATGAAAGGAGCAAGACCAGCATTACGTTACGCGAAAGCTATTTTAAATTTAGCTAAAGAAAAAGGATTAGAAACAGCGGTAAATGCAGACATGCAATTTATCAATGCAACTATTTCTGAAAATGACGATTTGCAAACAATGTTAAAAAGCCCTGTAATTAAAGCTGCTGATAAAAAGAAAGTTTTAAATGCACTATTTACGGATAAAGTAAATGCAATATCATTAGGGTTATTTAACTTATTACAAGAAAACAAGCGTATGATTATGTTACAACCAATCGCAACGCAATACACAATTATTTACGATCACTTAAAAAACATGAACATTGCTAAAGTTACTACTGCAGTTGCTTTAACAAAAGAAATGGAAGAAAAAGTGTTGCATAAAATAGTTGAATTAACTGGGAATAAAACCAGTATAGAAAACATAATAAATCCATCTATTTTAGGAGGATTTATTTTACGTGTTGGAGATATGCAGTATGATGCAAGTATTTCTAGCAATTTTAATAAATTGAGAAGAGAATTTGACAATAGTCAATACATTCCAAAAATTTAATTATACATCAAATTTGATAAGATGGCAACAATTAAACCAGCTGAAGTATCAGCAATTTTAAAACAACAATTAACAAATTTTGAAGCAAAAGCTTCATTAAACGAAGTAGGTACTGTATTACAAGTAGGTGATGGTATTGCTCGTGTGTATGGTTTGTCTAATGTTCAATACGGAGAATTAGTAGAATTCGATGGAGGACTAGAAGGAATCGTATTAAACTTAGAAGATGATAATGCAGGTGTTGTATTATTGGGCGCTTCAACAACAGTAGCAGAAGGATCTACAGTAAAACGTACAGAACGTATTGCTTCTTTAAGAGCTGGAGAAGGAGTTGTTGGACGTGTAGTTGATACATTAGGTAATCCAATTGATGGTAAAGGACCAATCAAAGGAACTACGTATGAAATGCCTTTAGATCGTAAAGCTCCGGGAGTTATTTTTCGTGAGCCAGTAACTGAGCCTTTACAAACTGGAATTAAAGCAATTGATGCAATGATTCCTGTAGGACGTGGACAACGTGAGTTAATCATTGGTGACCGTCAAACAGGTAAATCTACTGTTGCTTTAGATACAATATTAAACCAAAAAGAATTTTACGATGCTGGTGAAACAGTATTCTGTATATATGTTGCAATAGGACAAAAAGCATCTACGGTTGCTGCCATTGCAAACATGTTAGAAGAAAAAGGAGCAATGGCGTATACTACAATTGTAGCTGCCAATGCATCAGACCCTGCTTCTATGCAAGTATATGCACCATTTGCAGGAGCTGCAATTGGAGAGTATTTCAGAGATTCTGGAAGACCTGCTTTAATTATCTATGATGATTTATCTAAACAAGCTGTTGCATACCGTGAGATTTCTTTATTATTAAGAAGACCACCGGGACGTGAGGCATACCCTGGAGATGTATTTTATTTACACTCTAGATTATTAGAACGTGCTGCTAAAATAATTAACGATGATGGTATCGCTAAAGACATGAACGATTTACCAGATTCTTTAAAAGGAATCGTAAAAGGTGGAGGTTCTTTAACAGCATTACCAATTATTGAAACACAAGCAGGAGATGTTTCTGCATATATTCCAACAAACGTAATTTCGATTACTGATGGACAAATTTTCTTAGATGGAGATTTATTTAACTCTGGTGTTCGTCCAGCAATTAACGTAGGTATTTCTGTATCTCGTGTTGGTGGTAATGCACAGATTAAATCAATGAAGAAAGTTTCTGGAACATTAAAATTAGATCAAGCTCAGTATCGTGAATTAGAAGCGTTTGCAAAATTTGGTTCTGATTTAGATGCTGCTACAATGAATGTAATTTCTAAAGGACAACGTAATGTTGAAATTTTGAAGCAAGCACAAAATGATCCTTTTTCTGTAGAAGACCAAGTTGCTATTATCTATGCAGGTTCTAAGAACTTGTTAAAAGATGTACCAGTAAAGAAGGTTAAAGAATTTGAAAAAGATTTTATCTCGTATTTAAATGCAAAACATAGAGATGCATTAGATACATTAAAAGCAGGTAAATTAACTAGCGAAGTTATCGCGACATTAGAAGCTGCAGCAAAAGAGATTTCAAGCAAATATTAAATTAGGAGTTGAGTGCTAGTTGTTAACAGCTAGCACTTTGCTACTACACCTAATTCAGCATAGAATGGCAAACTTAAAAGAAATACGTAACAGAATAACATCTATTGGTTCTACCATGCAGATTACGAGTGCCATGAAAATGGTATCTGCTGCTAAGTTGAAAAAAGCACAAGATGCAATTACGGCAATGCGCCCATATTCATCTAAGTTAACCGAGTTGTTACAAAGTTTAAGCGCTACTTTAGATAGCGAGGCTGGTGGAGATTACTCTGATCAAAGAGAAGTTTCTAAAGTCTTAATCGTTGCAATTACATCTAACAGAGGTTTGTGTGGTGGGTTTAATTCATCTATTGTTAAAAAAACAGTAAATACAATTGAATCTAACTATCAAAATGTCTCTGTAGATTTATTGACTATTGGTAAAAAAGGAAACGATGTTTTATCAAAAAGATACAATGTAATAGAATCGAATACAGAAGTATTTGACGCGTTAACATTTGATAATGTTGCTGTTATTGCAGAAAAGTTAATGGGCTTATTTGTTGATGGAAGCTATGATAAAATCGAGATTGTTTACAATCAATTTAAAAATGCTGCAACTCAAATAACTACAGTAGAGCAATTTTTACCAATTAAACCAATTGAAGGAGAAAATGTTGATGCAAATCAAGATTACATTTTTGAACCATCTAAAGAAGAGATTGTTTTAGAGTTGATTCCAAAATCATTAAAAACACAGTTATATAAAGCGATTAGAGATAGTTTTGCTTCAGAGCACGGTGCTCGTATGACTGCAATGCATAAAGCAACAGACAACGCAACAGACTTACGTGATGATTTGTTATTAAAATACAACAAAGCACGTCAGGCAGCAATTACAAATGAAATTTTAGAAATTGTTGGTGGTGCAGAGGCATTAAAGAATTAGACGTAG
>JBLFXB010000064.1:0-12110 GCA_047611925.1 Polaribacter sp. | reverse complement strand
AGTATTTCTTAAAACCCTAAAAACCCATTACTTAATCAGTGAAAAAAATACAAACTTTTTACTTTTTACGCTTTGAACCCTTTTTACGAAGCTTTAAAAATAACTTCTTGTACTCTTCTACATCGATTCTTCTCTTAATTTTAGTTAGTAAATTCAAAATTGAGGTAGCGAATGTTGAGTTAATGATAGCAGCGGTATCCTTTTTATGTATTCTTCTTTAATACAATAAATGCTAGAGAAGAAAACAAGCAATATTTAGACGGAAAAGAGCTTTAAAACATATTGAACATAAAAAGATATAGCGAATAGCATGACTTTTACCTATATAGAACTGTAAAAAACAAGTATATATAATAGGTAAAAGGAACTCTAAAGTACAAAAATAACTTTACTCCTATATATATTGTATGAAATGGAGTTTTCTAATATCTTTGCATCCTATAAAAAAAAGATTTTAATGATACATATTACATTACCTGACGGAAGCGTTAGAGAGTTTAACAAAAATAGCACACCGTTAGATGTTGCTAAAGCTATAAGTGAAGGCTTTGCTAGAAACGTGATTTCTGCAAACTTTAATGGTACAACTGTTGAAACTTCTACTCCACTTACCACAGATGGTTCTTTAATATTATATACATTTAATGATGCTGATGGAAAGAAAGCTTTTTGGCATTCTTCTGCTCACGTATTAGCACAAGCTATTTTAGAATTTCATCCGAATGCAAAATTAACAATTGGACCTGCTATTGACAACGGGTTCTATTATGATATTGATTTAGGAGATAATATGATTTCTGAAAAAGACTTTTCTGAAATTGAAAAGAAATTTTTAGAATTAGCTAGAGGAAAGCACGAATTTAAATTACGTTCTATTTCTAAAGCTGATGCATTGGCTTATTATAAAGAAGAAGGAAATCAATACAAGGTAGAGTTAATTGAAAACTTAACCGATGGTGATATTACTTTTTGCGATCATAGCGACTTTACTGATTTATGTCGAGGAGGACATATTCCTAATACAGGAATTATCAAAGCTATAAAAGTAATGAGTGTTGCTGGAGCGTATTGGCGTGGTGATGAAAAGAACAATCAGTTAACACGTATATATGGTATCTCTTTTCCAAAGCAAAAAATGCTTACAGAGCATTTAGAGTTATTAGAAGAAGCAAAAAAGAGAGATCACAGAAAATTAGGAAAAGAATTAGAGTTGTTTACTTTTTCTCAAAAAGTTGGAGCTGGTTTGCCTTTATGGTTGCCAAAAGGTGCTGCTTTAAGAGGACGATTAGAAGACTTTTTAAAGAAAGCTCAAAAGAAAGCAGGCTACGAAATGGTGATGACTCCACATATTGGACAAAAGGAACTCTATGTTACTTCTGGTCATTATGAAAAATATGGAGCAGATAGCTTTCAGGCGATAAAGACTCCAAAAATGGATGAAGAGTTTTTATTAAAGCCGATGAACTGTCCGCATCACTGTGAAGTTTACAATTTCAAACCTCATTCATATAAAGATTTACCAAAACGTTTTGCAGAATTTGGAACCGTATATAGATACGAACAAAGTGGTGAATTACATGGGTTAACTCGTGTAAGAGGTTTTACACAAGATGACGCACATATTTTCTGTACACCAGAGCAATTAGATCAAGAGTTTAAAGATGTAATTGATTTGGTACTGTATGTATTTAAATCTTTAGGTTTTGAAGATTTTACAGCTCAGGTTTCTATTAGAGATATGGAAAACCTTGATAAATATATTGGTGATGTTAAGACCTGGGAACTTGCTGAACAAGCGATTATTAATGCAGCGACAGATAAAGGGCTTAATTTTGTAATCGAAGAAGGCGAAGCTGCCTTTTACGGACCGAAGTTAGACTTTATGGTAAAGGATGCTTTAGGCAGAAGTTGGCAGTTAGGAACGATACAAGTTGACTATAATTTACCGAAACGTTTTGAATTAACCTATAAAGGAGCAGATAATCAATTGCATCAACCAGTAATGATTCATAGAGCACCATTTGGATCTATGGAACGCTTTATTGCAGTGTTACTAGAGCATACAGGAGGGAATTTTCCGCTTTGGTTAACTCCAGATCAAGTTATCTTATTACCAATCAGTGATAAATATGAGAAATATTCAGAAAAAGTTTTAGAATTGCTAGAAAATTCCGAAATTCGCGCCCTCGTAGATGATAGAAATGAGAAGACAGGAAGAAAAATCAGAGATGCTGAAATGAGTAAAACCCCATTCATGATTATTGTGGGGGAAAAAGAAGAGAATGAAGGAACTGTATCTGTAAGAAAACATGGAGAAGGTGATATTGGAACATTTACAATAGAAGAGTTTATTTCTTTAATTCAAAAGGAAATAAGTAGTACTTTAGTAAAGTTTTAAAAAAAATAAAAAGTAAACAGTGAAAACTGTAAGTGTATAATTAAAATTTTTTAGTCATAGCAATTAGAAGAAATAGGCCAAGAAGACCTTTAAGAGTAATTAAAGAAGATCAACACAGAATTAATCATAAGATTAAATTTGTTGACGAAGTACGTTTAGTTGGTGAGAATATTGAAGTAGGAGTTTATCAAATTGATAAAGCACGAAGTTTAGCTGAAGAGCTAGAGTTAGATTTAGTTGAAATTTCACCTAAAGCTGTTCCACCGGTATGTAAAATTATCGATTATAAGAAATTCTTATACGAACAAAAGAAACGTGAAAAAGCTTTAAAATCAAAAGCAACTAAGGTTATTGTAAAGGAGATTCGTTTTGGACCTCAAACCGACGAGCATGATTACGAGTTTAAGAAGAAGCATGCTGTAAAGTTTTTACAAGACGGAGCGAAGTTAAAAGCATTTGTTTTCTTTAAAGGTAGATCAATCATCTTTAAAGAACAAGGACAAATCTTATTGCTAAAGTTAGCTCAAGAGCTAGAAGAGTATGGTAAAGTTGAACAATTACCAAGGTTAGAGGGTAAACGTATGATTATGTTTATTGCTCCAAAAAAAGTAGGAAAGTAATTTCATTATTATAAACAATCTTATAAGCAAGATAAAAAAGAAGGAGAAATGCCTAAAATGAAAACCAAATCTAGTGCCAAGAAACGTTTTAAGTTGACAGGTTCTGGAAAAATTAAAAGAAAGCACGCGTTTAAGAGTCATATCTTAACAAAGAAGTCTAAGAAACGTAAGCTTAAATTGACGCACGCAACATTAGTCCACAAGTCTGATAAAGCGAACATCAAACAACAATTAGCTTTAAAATAGTTAATTAAGGGAGTTTAATTATTAACCATGGAGTTAGGCTAAAATAAAAGTGTTTGTTTACAAACCGCCTACTACAAAAAACAATTTGAATTATGCCAAGATCAGTAAATTCAGTAGCCTCAAGAAAAAGAAGAAAAAAAATCTTGAAGGCAGCAAAAGGGTACTTTGGAAGACGTAAAAACGTTTACACAGTAGCAAAAAATGCGGTAGAAAAAGCGATGACATATGCGTATCGTGACCGTAAAAACAATAAGAGAAACTTCCGATCATTATGGATTCAACGTATTAACGCTGGAGCTAGAGAGCACGGAATGTCTTACTCTCAGTTTATGGGTAAAGTAAAAGCTAACAACATCGAATTAAACCGTAAGGTTTTAGCCGATTTAGCTATGAACAACCCAGAAGCTTTTAAGGCTGTTGTACAGAAAGTAAAATAATATAATAATACTTGCTTATATGTAAAAAACCCAAACGTTTGTTTGGGTTTTTTTGTTTTATATCTCACCCTAAAACAGCGACACACTAGACACTACTAAAATGCATATAGTAAGATTACCCATTTAAACCTCAAGCAACCTAGATTATTGAACAAGCATTGTGTATAATCGCTAGGTTAAAAAAACAGAGTAATTTTGATTATCAATATACCATTATCAAAGCTTTTCAGAAACGTCAGAACAACATGTTTTAGAATTTAAACAGTACCGGTTTAAAATGCTGTGAAAATTCCCAACAAATTTTAGATTACATTTATCGAATTACATGTTGACTCCAAATTAAATGCATAATCAAAAAACACAGAAAATAAAATCTTATAAAAAAACAAAAGGGAGTAGCCTAAAATTACTACCTTTATAATTATTAATTCCTGTAACGTTTACTCTGGATGTGACAACATTTTAAAATTCGCTATTTATACTAAAAGAAATTATGAAATCTACAATCACACTTTTAATTGCAATACTCTTTACTGCAACCTCTTTTTCTCAAGAAACAACTCCCCTAGAAAACACAGTTGATTCTCAATTTAAAACTCTGTTTAAAAACTCGAACAACTATCAAGAATACAAAATAGTTAAAAAGAATGCTTATGTGTTATTACACACCAATGTTTTAGACAGTCTAAGAAATCTCAATACTCAATTAAAGAGTCAAAACACATTAATAAATTCTCGAAAATCTACTATTGATAGACTTGAGAAAGACAATAAAGAGATAAATACAAAGCTTACTACTGCTATTAATAAAGCAGATACAATTGGTTTGTTTGGATTTCAACTAACAAAAGGGAAGTATTCATTAATTCTATATTTCATTATTTCACTATTAATCACGTTACTATTGATTTTTATTTACAAATTTAAAAAGAGTAACGTATTTACTATTGAAGCCAAAGACAATTTAGAAGATGTAGAAAACGAATATAACTTATTTCGTAAAAACTCTCTAGAGCGCGAGCAAAAGTTAAGAAGATCACTTCAAGATGAGATAACCAAAAACAGAGGCAACTAACGGTTTTCCGTGAGCCTCTTCTCACGGAAAACCGTGAGAAGAAAAACCCCATAAATGGGTATTGTACAATACACTTTTCTATATTAACTTTGGAGTATCACGAAATAGATATTATTTATCATACAGATACCCCCATAATTATTTGTTAACTTAAAGCGATTAAAAACTACCCCCCTAGATTTTTAATCGTTTTTATTTTAAAGTCTTTTGGAAAAGGGAATTTTTATTTTAATTATGAAAACAAAAAGCACCCAATTGGGTGCTTTTTTTGTTTTAGACAAGAAACTAATTTTTAAAATCCGTCTCCTAAATCTTTTAGTTTCTCTGTATTATCTGCCAATTTTAATTCGTCAATAATTTTATGAATATCTCCATTCATAATATTAGGCAAATCATATAATGACAAACCAATTCTATGATCTGTAACTCGTCCTTGTGCATAATTATATGTTCTAATCTTAGCAGATCTATCTCCACTTGTTACCATAGAACCACGCTTTATAGCATCTTCTGCTTGCTTTTTTGCCAACTCCATATCATACAAACGAGAACGCAATACCTTAAATGCTTTCTCTTTGTTTTTATGTTGTGATTTTTGATCTTGACATTGCGCAACCAATCCAGTTGGTGTATGTGTTAAACGTACTGCAGAATATGTTGTGTTTACCGATTGCCCTCCTGGTCCTGAAGAACAGAAAAAATCGATACGAACATCTTTTGGATTAATCTCTACATCAAACTCCTCTGCTTCTGGAAAAACCATAACAGTTGCAGCAGATGTATGCACTCTACCTTGCGTTTCTGTTTGCGGCACACGTTGTACACGGTGCACACCAGCCTCAAACTTTAACGTTCCATAGACATCAGCTCCGTTCACTTCAAACTGAATCTCTTTAAACCCTCCATTTGTTCCTTCAGAAAAATCTACTGTAGATACTTTCCATCCTTTATCAGAACAATATTTAGAATACATTCTAAATAAATCTCCAGCAAAAATACTTGCCTCATCACCACCAGTTCCGGCACGTAATTCTACCACAGCATTTTTAGAATCTTCTGGGTCTTTAGGAATCAACAAGAATTTGATTTCTTCTTCAATTACAGGAATACGATCGTTAGACTCATTCATTTCCATTTTTGCCATTTCTACCATTTCTTTATCAGAACCATCAGCAATAATTTCTTTTGCTTCTTCAATGGTATTTAATATCGTTTGGTATTCTTTGGTTTTAGTAACAACTGCACCTAAACTTTTATACTCTTTACTTAAAACAGCATATCTTTTTTGATCCATAATGATATCTGGCTGGATAATTAAATCCGAAACCTCATCATAACGTTGTTTAACAATTTGTAATTTATCTAACATCTTCTTGTCTTTTCTTGGATTGCGAATTTACAATTTTTATTACAACTACTCTAAATTTGATTTCATGTATATTTGAGAAAAACTGTTTGTGATGCGTGAAATACTTTTTATATTTTGTCTAATTTTAATTTCATCTTGTAAAACTGAGAATAAAGTTCAAAAAACAAATTTTATTCTTGGTAACTGGGAACGTTTAAATGACAAAGAAGGGAAGAAAACTTATGAAATTTGGAAAGCCGATTATACAGGATTAGGAATTACACTCAAGGATAACGATACTATTTTTAAAGAAATATTGAGCATAGTTTTTATTAAGGATACTCTAACGTTAAAAGTTGAAGGCGTAAATGAGACTTCGATTTTATTTAAGTTTACTTCTCAAACCGATACTTCTTTTGTAGCCGAAAATCCAACTCACGATTTTCCAACAAAAATTAAATACTGGCTAGAAGACAATCAATTAAAAGCCCATGTTTCTAATAAAGAATTTGAAATTAGTTTTGTTTTTAAGAAGAAGGATTAATTTCTAACTTATAACCAACTCCATGAACATTTATTAGCTTAATTGTTTCATCGTCTTTTAGTTTCTTTCGGAGTTTAGAAATATAGGTATCTAAGCTTCTCCCTACAAAAACTCCATGATCTTCCCAAACTCTTTTAGTTAGCTCATCTCGTTTAATAATTTGATTCGGGTTGGCAACAAATATAGCTAGCAACTCACATTCCTTTCTAGAAAGACTAATCTCCGTTGCTTTTTTTACCAATTTATTTTGCTCTGGATAAAATTTAAAAATACCTATTTGAGTAGATTCGATATTATTTTCTTTTGATTTATCTATGTTCTTTCTTTTAGAGATTTTATAATCTAATAGAAAGACAGCAATAATAAAAAACAGCATAAATAACAAAAATTGTTTACTGAAAAACGAAGCTAATTTATTCGTAAATTTCACTTCAATCATATAACAATTATTTGGTAAAAACCGCCCGGCGCAAGGAATGATATCTTTTTCGCTTTGGTTTTTTATCTCATAACTATAGGCTACTTCATCATCTGAGCATTGCACAACTTCTACTCTATAGTAATTAGGTAATTCTGCTTTTTGAAAACTGTTTTTAACCTCAAAAACCAAGTTGTTAGGCTCAAAAGAAAGTTGATTTTGAAATGATAATCTGTACTTAAACTTATCTAATTCAATTATAGGTAATACTAAAGAAGTTGAATCTTGATTAGAAAGTAATAACTGATTACCAACCTCACGCAAAGCAATCTTTACAATTTCAGGGAAATCCTCATTCTCTTCATTTGAATCAGAAAAAGCCCAAGCAGCAAAAAAAACAATGACCAAAAAACTGTATAAATAAATTCTTCTTTTTTTCATAATTGCTGTAAATAACATACAATTATATGACTTTTCACATCTGTTGACAGTTCTTTTACATATTTTTGACACTTTTAGATTCACATCGATATAGTTTTACTCAAAAATAAAATCATCATGAGAAAAATTATTATTGTAATTATTTGTATTACGTGTTTATCAGCAATAAGTAATGCCCAAGAAAAATTAAACATCAACAGATCTGAAAGTTCTATAAAATGGATTGGAGAATACACATTCTATTTTGGTGGACATGATGGGTTTATCAATTTTACGGAAGGACACTTTATTAAAACTGGAGATGTGATTACTGGCGGAGAATTTACAATAGATATGAATTCTATTACAAACACAGACATCAAAACAAAAAAAGCAAATTTAAGTCTTGTAAATCATTTAAAAGGTTCAGATTTTTTTGATGTTAAGAAACACCCATTAGCAAAACTAATAATCACTAGCGTTGAATATTTTAAGGATAAGTCTATGAGAATTCATGCCAATCTTACTCTAAAAGGTATCACAAAACCCATTCGGTTTAATGCAACTCCTAATTATCAAGAAAAAAATTTAACGACTAAATTCAAAATTGATAGACGAAAATGGAACGTCAATTATAAAAGTAAAATGAAAGACAGCGCCATTTCTGATGCTATCGGTTTTGAGATTACTATAAAATTATAAAAATGAAGAAAACAATATTAATCTTAATACTTACATTTCCTTTCTTTTTGAGTTTGTCTCAAGAAAAAGAAGAGCTTTCAATCTTTAAAAATTCTAAAAACTGGAAACGAGAGATTATTAAATTCCCAATTGATTGGGCTCCAAAATTAAATATATCTGGTTTTGAAGAACTTTTGTTCACTCCGAAATGGTCGGACTCTAAAAATGATGATTTTTGGTCTTTAATTATTGGATGGAAAATAGACGCTACTTCTTCTTTAACTATAAAAGATATTGAATACAATCTTAAGGGTTATTTTGATGGATTAATGAAACCTAATCATTGGGCTACAAAATTCCCTGAACCTGAAATTCATTTAAAAAGAGGGAAGAATGGATTCTCAGGTAAAATGACATTTTTTGATGGGTTTCATACAGGAAAAACTATTACTGTTAACATTCAAGGCAGTCAACAGTTATTCAAAAACCTTAAGAAATCTATTATTTCTTTTCGTTTATCTCCAAAAGACTATCAACACAAAATTTGGAAAGAGCTTAAAAAAATAAAACTTCAGAAAAATATCTATTACGAATAATACTAAAATAAATAATTATGAAAAAAAAGATATTAATTTTCGCCTTATTACTTTCTTCTATTTTTACATTCGGGCAAGAAAACGAATTTAATTTAATCGCACTTGATTCTACTTGGGGACAAGAAGTACTTCGTTTCCCTGCAAGAAGCATGGATTACACAGGAGTTGGAGAGGTAAGATTCCCACCTAAAGGCTGGATAAATCCAAAACATAACTTTTTTTGGTCATATACATATGCTTGGAGCATTAATGTAAATAGAAAAATCACAGAAGAAGAGTTGGTACTAGATTTAGTAAAATATTTTAATAGTTTAAATAAAGTTGACATGAACGCTACAACAGATAATCGATATTCATCTGCAAAAGTCACTAAAACTAAAAAAGAAAAAGCAACTACTTTTTTTAAAGGATATGTGAAAATATTTGATCGTTTCGCTACAAACAAAATGATTACTCTTAATGTTTTAATTGAAAGTTATTATTGCAAGAAAGAGAAAAAGACAGTAATACTTTTTAAGTTTTCTCCGAAAGAGTTTAAATACAAAACATGGGAAATGCTAGAAAAAATAAAGCTTCATAAGAATGTTTGCCATTAGTTACCAAAAAAGCCTCAATTAAATTGAGGCTTTTTACAATTATTTTTAAAAGAAATCAATCTATTTTCTTTAACATCAATTTCATAAGTTCATCTGCACTTATTTTCCCTTTCTCTTTAATAAACTCTCTTGAAGTGTTATCACCAATTTCAAAAACTAAAGATTCTGCCCCGAAATTCACATAAAAATAATTTTTAGAAACTGCAGTTGGCAGCACTTTATCCGCCGGTTTTATATTCGGATCATATCCATTTATTTGCTTCTTAACTGCACTCAGCCAACTAGGGACTAACCCTGGCATATTTCCTTTAAACTTATCATCAATGGTATAATAAATATCATCCCAAGTTGAATGAAAATCTATTCCGAAATAAAATTTCCCTTTGTTTTCTTTTACTTTATTTTCCATAAACTGCTTAACAGCTTTTGTTTCTGGCTGATTAAAATTAGACCAATCTCTATTTAAATCAATACCTCCTTGACTATGTCTCCAATGTCCATTATCAACACCATCAGGATTCATTAGTGGCACAACATAAGTTGTATATTTTTTACGGAATTTTTTCGCCAATTTAGAATTAGAAGCAATCGTTTCTACAAATGATTTCATAGCTAAGTAACCTGTAACCTCTGGTGGATGTTGTCTTGAAATTACCATTAACATTCTTTTTGAAGATACCTTACCAATAGTTAACACTGCCATATCTCTTCCTTCGGTGCTCTTACCTATACTTTTATAAGACACATACCTCTTTCGAGCCAAATTATTAGACCAACTAGAAACATGTTTAGAGGTTTGTAATTCTTGTCCAGCAACCCATAACGTTTTTGGTCCAATCTGTAATGCAACACTTACCTTTAGCGGCAAAGAACTTGGTCCTATTGTTTTTTCTCCTTTTTCAAATTCTGAATAACTTATTGAATCCAGAGCTTTCCATTTTTCACCATCAGAACTTAACTTAGGGTAATATCGATGTCTAATACCATCTTGGTACGTTAACATTAAATGGATTTTTTTTGAAGTTTTAGACCTTACTTTAAAAGCATACCAAGGACTAATGTTTACAGGTGTGTTTTCTGAAGTAATTAAAGCTGTGTAGGTACTATCATTTTCTTGAATAACCCCATTTAATCTAGCTCCATCAAAATCATTAGAAAAGACCACACTTCCATTATCGAAAGTATACTCGCCTTTCCATTGTTTCTGGGTAGGCTTAGAATTGGTGGGTACAATTTTTATTGGCGCTTGACCTTTAAACTTGTGAGAGCTTTCAGGTTTTTGAGCGAATACAAATAAGACACTCATTAAACAGCATAAAAGGGAAATTTTCTTCATATCTATATATTCTTAATTTCTTATAGAATAAATGTACAAAGAAAAATTTAGGGAATCGATCAGCTTTAATATATCTCTAAAAGATTATAATTAATATTCAAAAATTCCAAACTCACTTGTAATTGTCAATTTTTTCGTTTCTGATGCTTCTACCCTACCAACAATTTGAGCATTTACATTATAAGATTTTGAAATAGCGATGATATCTTCTGCAACTTCTGGAGATACATAAATTTCCATTCTGTGTCCACAGTTAAATACTTGATACATTTCTTTCCAATCTGTTTTAGACTGTTCTTGTATCAATTTAAATAAAGGAGGAATTGGAAACATATTATCTTTTACAATATGCAACTCATCTACAAAATGTAAGATTTTAGTTTGTGCTCCACCAGAACAATGAATCATTCCGTGAATTGTATCAGAATTGAATTTTGATAAAATTTCTTTTATAATTGGCGCGTATGTTCTTGTTGGAGACAATACTAATTTACCTGCATCAATTGGAGAATTTTCAACAGCATCTGTCAACTTCATTTTTCCTGAATACACTAAATCAGCAGGAACTGCTGCATCAAAACTCTCCGGGTATTTAGTCGCTAAATAATTATCAAAAACATCATGTCTCGCAGATGTTAATCCGTTAGAACCCATTCCGCCATTATACTCAGTTTCATAACTTGCTTGTCCAAAAGATTCCAAACCAACAATAACATCACCTGCTTTTATATTTGCATTATCAATAACATCCGTACGTTTCATACGTGCAGTTACTGTAGAATCTACAATAATTGTACGCACTAAATCACCAACATCAGCAGTTTCACCACCGGTAGAATGAATGGTGACTCCAAAACCTTTTAGGTCTTCAATCAACTCTTCCGTTCCGTTAATAATTGCTGATAATACTTCACCCGTAATTTTACTTTTATTTCGTCCGATTGTAGAAGATAACATAATATTATCTGTAGCACCAACACATAACAAATCGTCAATATTCATGATCAATGCATCTTGAGCAATTCCTTTCCAAACAGAAATATCTCCTGTTTCTTTCCAATACATATATGCTAACGAAGATTTTGTTCCTGCTCCATCTGCATGCATAATCAAACAATACTCTTCATCATTTGTTAAGTAATCTGGAACAATTTTACAGAAAGCTTTTGGGAATAATCCTTTATCAATATTCTTAATTGCATTGTGAACATCTTCTTTAGATGCAGAAACGCCACGTTGTGCGTATCGCTTAGAAACTTCTTGACTCATGTTGTGTTGTTGTGTTGTTGTGTTGTTATATAATAATGGCAAATTTAAGAGAAAGCAATATAGTTTCCTACTTTTTAGATAAAGGAATAAAAAAAACTCATCAAATTTTAAGTTTGATGAGTTATA
>JBLFXB010000063.1:0-12178 GCA_047611925.1 Polaribacter sp. | reverse complement strand
TGTTAGTAATTAAAAACTACGTAATTGATGAGGATAAGATTCATGCTCAGATCGAAGAAAACAAAAAACGTCCAGAGAAAAAGAAAAGTAAATTCAGAGAACGTATGGACAACGCAATGAAACAAGCACAAGAACAACAATCTCAACAAAAAAAAGGTAAAAAATAGCAAGTAGCACTTGCATGCAAATATTAAAACCCCGAAGCTTTTGCTTTGGGGTTTTTGTTTTGTTTAAAACAGGTAGTTATACCTATTGATGTTATAAATGGAAAAATATTAGCTTGCTATCTATCAACATAGTTCAATAAAACGAAGCGATATTTTTAACATTGTACTTCATTATTATAACTCACCTATTCCCCTTGAATTATCATATTTATAAACAAACAAGAATAACATTATTTCGGATTTAGAGCCGATAATTAACCAAATCGGATGTAGAGCCGATATATGCAAATATCGGACACAGAGCCGATATTTTTGGATATCGTATTTAAATAGAATATATTTGTGAAAAAGAAGGAATGATAGCAATAATAACGGGAGACATAATAGATTCGAGAAAAGGAGAAGTTGAAACATGGTTACCACTACTCAAAGAAGTCTTAAATCAATATGGTCAAGAACCCACAAACTGGGAAATATTCAGAGGTGATAGTTTTCAATTATCAATCCCTCCAAAAAATGCAATATTAGCAGCTTTTCATATTAAATCAGCAATTAAACAAACAAAAACACAAGATGTTCGAATGGGAATAGGTATTGGAGAGGTCAGATATAACTCCAATAAAACTACAGAATCAAATGGTTCAGCTTACATTCGATCTGGAGAATGTTTCGAATCATTAAAAAAAGAAACTCTTGCTATTAAATCGCACAACTCTGAACTAGACACCTCATTTAATATAATGTTAAGCCTAGCATTATTAACAGCAAATAATTGGAGCAGCACCGTTTCAAAAGCAATTAAAAAAAACATTGAACATTCTGGCACCAAGCAAAAGGAAATCGCAAATCTTCTAAACAAGTCGCAAAGTAGCATTAGCGAAGCTCTAAAAAGAGGAGGGTTTGAAGAAATTATGAACATGAATAATTATTATAAAAAACAAGTAAATAAGCTATGATAACTTTTATAATTCAACTACTTATTGCTCATATAATTGGTGATTTTGTATTACAGCCAAATAAATGGGTTAAAGACAAAAACATTAAAAAACATAAATCAAAGTTCTTATATTTTCACGGCTTAATTCATTTAATAGCACTAACCATTTTACTGAAATTTAATTGGTCATATTGGCCATATATATTATTTATTGTTATTACTCATATACTCATTGATCTGATCAAACTGAATCTTATTGAAAAAATTAATAACAGAGCTCTATTCGCTTTAGATCAAGTATTACATATGATCATAATAAGTATTGTTGTCTATTTAAAACACCCATACAAAATAGACATAGAAAAGATATACTCCAAAGAATCATTACTTTTAATTTTGGCACTACTCACAGTTACATTTGTATCATCAATTATCATGAAAGTGATTATGAGTAAATGGGAGTTAAAAGAAGATGACTCCAATGACTCTCTAAAAAGTGCAGGAATGTACATTGGAGTTTTAGAACGTATGTTTGTTTTTGGTTTTATTATATTAAACCAATGGAGTGCTATTGGTCTACTTATCGCAGCTAAATCCGTATTTAGATTTGGTGATCTTTCAAGAGCAAAAGATAGAAAACTAACAGAGTATATGCTTATTGGTTCATTAATTAGTTTTGGGCTATCAATACTAATAGGTTTAGGATATAAACATCTAATCACATAATTAGAAAATAACGAAAGCACAACAATGTGTATAATTAATTGCTAGCTCTAACATACTTAAAAAAAACACTTACTATTTCTCTATGCTTTCTTCGTTTTATAACGTCCATAAAACAGAATGTAGGCATAACAAGCAATGACTAACAGAAATGCTGTTTTAAACCCAAGTCCGTCTATTAAAGAACCAAAGAAAAACGGAATGATAGCACCACCAACAATGGCCATACATAGCAAACCAGAAGCTTGTGCTTTTAAATCTCCCAAGCCTTCTAAACTCAGTGTGAAAATAGTTGGAAACATAATAGAGTTGAACAGGCCAACTGCTAAAATAGACCACATAGAAATTAAACCTGTGGTAGAAATTGAAATAACAATCATGGTAATTGCTAGCATTGCAAAAATGCTCAATACTTTACCTGGTGCTAAAATTTTGGTTAGATATGCACCTACAAAACGGCCAATCATTGCGCCACCCCAATAGAAAATCACAAAAATTCCTAATAGAGATTTCGGGTCAGAATCTGTAAATGTTTTATTAAAAGTACTTGCAATGGTATTTGCAATGCTCATCATGGTTTCGCTTTCTGCAACAACAGTTGCCAAGCTCATATCAGAAAAATAGTTTACTAAAAAACTACCCACAGCAACCTCAGCACCAACGTACACAAAGATTCCCAATGCACCCATTAACATCATTTTGTTTTTCAATAATTTAAAATAACCGCCTTTTGGGCTTTCTTCAATTAGTTTTGGCAATTTGGTAAATAGAAATACCACTGCCAATAAGATGATGAATGCAGAAATTAACAAGAACGGAGTTTGTACCGTAGACGCTTCTGCAATGTAATAGTCGCTTTTTTGTGTTTCGGTTAATACCGCAATTTCTTCAGAAGACTTTACAGAGTCACTCAGTAAAAACAAAGCCCCAACAACGGGTGCAATGGTGGTTCCTAACGAGTTAAATGCCTGTGATAAATTCAATCTACTAGACGCGCCTTCTTCACTTCCTAACAAAGCTACAAACGGATTTGCCGCTACTTGTAAAATGGTAATTCCAGCTGCCAATGTAAAATAACCGACTAAGAATACAGAGAACATTCTGTGTTCTGCAGCAGGATAAAACAACAAACAACCAGCTGCCATTGTTAGCAATCCTAATACGATTCCTTTTTTATACCCAATTTTAGATAATAGATATCCGGCAGGTAATGAGAATACAAAGAATGCTACAAAAAAGGCAAATTGTACCAATACTGTTTTTGCGTATGACATTTCAAAAACGTCTTTCAATCTCGGAATTAAGGAATCTACCAATACGGTAATAAATCCCCATAAAAAGAATAAAGAAGTTAAAAATATAAATGCTGATCTGTAAGATTTGTTAGTTGACGTGCTCATTAATTTTATGCTTTTTAGTTATTATTTTTTACTTTTTGTAACGCTGTTGCTTTGAGCCTCTACAACTCTATCCCTTTTTAACATAAGATCCAGATTCTATATAGGTTTGTTTTCCTTCTTGAAACTTACTAATTCCAAAACCACCATGAATACAGTAGCAACCAGACTCTCCTTTTTTATTGATGGCAACATAGCCAACTTGGAAATTATTGTAGTTTGGATTTGATTCCACAATTCTTCTCACACCTTCTTCACAAGCTTCTTGCGGCGTTCTTCCTTGGCGCATTAATTCTACAATTAAATAACTTCCAACGGTTTTTAGCACCTCTTCTCCCATTCCGGTTGCAGTTGCTCCTCCAACAGTATTGTCTATAAATAATCCTGAGCCAATAATTGCAGAATCTCCTACTCTACCAGCCATTTTATATGCCATTCCGCTAGTTGTACAACCACCAGAAATATCTCCATTTTTATCAATGGCTAACATTCCAATCGTATCGTGATTTTCTATATTGATAATCGGTTTGTATTCCGATGTTACTTTCCATTTTTTCCAGGCTGCTTTAGACGCTTCGGTCAATAAGTTTTCTCTCTTAAACCCTTGCTCAACAGCAAACTGTTCTGCTCCTTTTCCTGCAAATAATACATGCGGAGTTTCCTCCATTACTTTTCGAGCTACAGAAATTGGATGTGCAATGTTTTCCATACAAACCACAGCTCCATAACCGCCCTCTTTATTCATAATACACGCGTCCAATGTTACGTTCCCGTCTCTATCTGGCGCTCCACCTTTTCCAACCGTAGTATTTTTTAAATCTGCTTCTTCTACCCTACAACCTGCAATAATAGCATCAATAGATTCTCTTCCTTTTTCTAATACTTGCCAAGCAGCTTTTGTTGCGTTATGAAAACGCCAAGTTGCTACTACAACAGGCACTACAATTTTACCTGTTGCTATTGCTATATTTTCCTTTTTATCTTCTGTTGCACAAGATGCAATTACAGGTGCAACAGCAAAACCTAAACCGGTTAAAGAGGCGCTTTTTAAAAAATTTCTTCTTTTCATTGAAAGGTTTTTATTTGGTTGGTGTCGCACTCATTTCGAAAACAAATTCGCCACCATTCATAATTTCGCTATGCAATATATAATTTCTATCAATCAATTTCCCATTGATTTTTAATGATTTTACATAGATATTTTTCATACTTTGATTCACTGTTTTTATTTCAAGTGATTTTCCGTTTTCTAAATTCAGAATCGCATTTTTCACATTCGGACTTCCTAATGCATATCGATTAGAACCTGGTGTAACAGGATAAAAACCTAAACTGCTAAAAATATACCATGCACTCATTTGACCAGCATCATCGTTTCCACACAAACCATCTACTCCCGTTCCGTACATCGTATCCATAATCATTCTAACACGTGCTTGTGTTTTATATTCCTGTCCTGTCCAATTGTATAAATACGGAATGTGATGTCCAGGTTCGTTTCCATGCACATAATTTCCGATGATTCCGTCTCTGGTAATATCTTCGTGTTTTGCAATGTATTTATCATCCAGTTCCATTGTAAACAACGAATCTAAATGTTGTGAAAAGCGTTCTTTTCCGCCCATCATACTCACCATTTTATCTAATTGATGTGGCACATACAAACCATAATTCCATGCATTCCCCTCAATAAATCCTTGTCCGTGTGTATCTAAAGGATCAAAGTTTTTTCTAAATTTTCCGTTTGATAATTTCGGACTCATATATCCATTTACTGGATTGAATACATTGTTATAATATTCTGATCTTTCTAAGAATGTCTTTTCTGCTTTTGTATCACCAACACTTTTTGCAATTTGTGCGATGGTCCAATCATCATAAGCCAACTCCAAGGTTTTAGAAACCGAAGAATGACTCTTGTCATCTGGCACATATTTATAATCAATGTAATCTCCCAAACCATCAAAATAAGGAACATTGGCTGTTGCTACAGATGCTTTTAATGCTTGCTTCTGATCAAAATCCCCTACGTTTTTCACGATAGCATCTGCGATTACAGAAGTTGCATGGTATCCAATCATACACCAGTTTTCATTGGCATAATGAGACCAAATTGGCAACATATCATGTACACTTTCTTGTTGATGCGCTAACATTGATTTAATCATGTCGTTGTTGCGTTCTTGCTGAATCACATTAAACAGTGGATGCAACGCTCTGTAAGTATCCCACAAAGAGAAAATAGTATAATTTGTAAACCCTTTAGACTCATGAATGTTTTGATCCAATCCTCTATACTTTCCGTCTACGTCTTCATATATAATTGGACTCAACATCGTGTGATATAATGCTGTATAAAATGTTTCTTTCTGAGATTCCACAATCGTTTCTATCTCTATTTTAGAAAGTTCTTGATTCCATTTTTGCTGTGTTTCACTTTTGGTTTTTTCAAAATCCCAATGTGGAACTTCTGCTTCTAAATTTTTCATCGCTCCCGCAGAACTCACAGGAGACAATGCAAACTTCATTTTGATCTTCTCTCCTTCTTCAGTATCGAAATTAAAATAAGCTCTAATGTCTTTTCCAGCCATTTCCGGGAAGTTTTCCTTCTCGTTAAAACGTCCATAAAAACCATTATAAGTTAGTTTATCGTATTTCTGATGTCCGTAACTTTTAAATGCTTTTGAAAATTTGATTGCAAAAAATACTTTTTTAGTTCTTGCCCAACCTTTGGTTTGTCTGTAACCTGTAACTGTAGAATCGTTTTCTACACGTAAAAATGTCCACACATTCTTGTTGTCATGATGGTACACATTGTACACCAAATCTAACAGAATATGAGCATCCGAAGACTTTGGAAACGTGTATTGATGAAACCCGACTCTTTCTGTTGCAGTTAGCTCCGCTTTAATCTTATAATCTTCTAAATCAACTTTGTAATAACCTGCTTTCGCTGTTTCATTTTGATGAGAAAATTTAGAATAAAATCCTTTTTTACCATCCTTGGTTTCAATAGGATCTAAGACTAGTTTACCAGTAGTTGGCATCACTAATAAATCTCCCAAATCAGAATGTCCCGTTCCGCTTAAATTGGTATGTGCAAAGCCAATAATAGTAGTATCTCTATATTGATATCCTGCACAATACTCATAGGCTTTAGAATTGTAACGTCCATCTTTGAACATCACTTCAAAGTTTGTTTGAGGACTCAATTGCACCATACCGAATGGCGCAGTAGCACCAGGATAAACGTGTCCCATTTTACTGGTTCCGATCATCGGGTTTACATATTGAGCAAAGTCTTTATTCGTTGTTCTTGTTTCTTTTGACGTAGTGTCAATATTACAACTCGAAAAAACGATTACAATAATTGCTAGTACTAGTTTTTTAATCATTATTTATATTTCTGTCATTGCAAGAAACAATTAAAAATAGGCTATAAATTGAAGCATTTAAAAAATATTTTCTCTTCCTACTCGATTTCGTTATTTTTGTCTAATTTAGTAAGATAACCACAATCAAACTACTGTTTTATGAGTATTTTTAGACAAACGACACGAATGATTCTATGCATGACGATACTTTTACTACATACGTCGTGTTTTCAACAAAAAAACGAGCCAATAAAGCCGACTATTCTACCTATTCCTGTTTCACAAAACATTACAGGTGGACATTTTACATTAAATAGTAACACTCAACTTGTATATGAAACCGATTTTAAACAGGTTGCAGAGTTCCTAAAAAGCTATTTAGAAAACGGCAGTACCATTAAATTAAAAGCAACAGAATCTGCTCATAAAATTTCTTTTTTAAAAGACAAAAAAATCACAAATAAGGAAGGGTATGAATTAACTGTTTCTAAAACCGGAATTACAATTTCTGCAAGTACAGCTACTGGTGCTTTTTACGGAGTACAGTCTTTACGTCAATTAATACCTATTCAGTTTGAAAATGGTAGTTATGAAGGTTCTGAAGTTGCCATTCAAAACATAGAGATTAAAGATGCGCCTCAATTTAAATATAGAGGAATGCATTTAGATGTTGGTCGTCATTTCTTTTCTGTTGATTTTATCAAAAAATATATTGACATGATGAGCATGCTAAAAATGAATACATTTCACTGGCATTTAACAGAAGATCAAGGTTGGAGAATTGAAATTAAAAAATACCCAAAATTAAACGAGATAGCTGCATATAGAAAAGAAACATTGATTGGTCATTATAGTGATCAACCACAGAAGTATGACGGAAAAGAATATGGTGGTTACTACACACAAGAACAAGTAAAAGATATTGTAAAATATGCTGGTGACAGACAAATTGATGTAATTCCAGAAATTGAAATGCCAGGTCATTCAGTTGCGGCAATTAGCGCGTATCCAGAACTAGGTTGTACTGGTAAGCAAATTGATGTGGCTACAAAATGGGGTATTTTTGATGATATCTATTGTACCAAAGAATCTACTTTTAAATTCTTAGAAAATGTATTGGATGAGGTAATGGAATTATTTCCTAGTAAATACATTCATATTGGTGGTGATGAAGCTCCAAAAACCAATTGGAAGTCTTGTCCAAATTGTCAGAAACTAATCAAAAAAGAAGGTTTAAAAGATGAGCACGGTTTACAAAGTTATTTTATCACCAGAATGGAAAAATACATCAACTCTAAAGGCAAACAAATTATTGGTTGGGATGAGATTTTAGAAGGCGGTTTAGCACCAAATGCAACGGTAATGTCATGGAGAGGAATCAACGGAGCTGTAACGGCTGCAAAACAACACCATGATGTAATTTTAACTCCGGGTTCTCATTGTTATTTTGATCATTATCAATCTACCAACGAAAATGAACCTGTTGCTATTGGTGGATTTTTACCTTTAGAAAAGGTATATAGTTTCAATCCAATTCCGGCAGAATTGACAAAAGAAGAATCAAAATACGTTTTGGGTGCACAAGGAAATGTTTGGACCGAATACATGCAAACGGAAGATAAAGTTGAATACATGATGTTTCCTAGAATTGTAGCATTGAGTGAAGTTGTATGGTCAAAACCAGAAAACAAAGACTACGAATCTTTTAAAAGTCGTTTGATTCAATATCAAAAAAGATTGGACATGCTAGATGTAAATTATGCCAATCACTTGTATGAAATTTCAGGTAAATTAAACACAAATAAAGAAGGACTTTCCTATACATTAGAGGCTTCGTCTAAAGACCAATCTATTCGCTATACAACAGATGGAACAGTACCAACTATTGATTCTCCAATCTACAGCGAACCAATTTCTTTAGAAGAAACATCAACAATTAAAGCTGCTAGCTTTAATACAACGAAAATAATTAGTAGTGTATTCTCTGAAACAATTACTACGCATAAAGCCGTTGGTAAAAAAGTGACATTATCTATTGAACCCAATTCAAAATACAATGCAGGTGGTGCAAAAGCTTTGATAAACGGAATCTCTGGAAACAACAAAAGGTACGGAGATAAAGAATGGTTAGGTTTTGACGGAGAAGATGTTGAAATAACTATTGATTTAGAAAAAGAAACAGCTATTAAATCGATCTCTATGCGTTTTCATAACGGAAAAGGACAATGGATTTATGCTCCGAAAAGTATAGAGATCAACATAGATGGAACTGACAAACCTGTAATAAAACAACTTCTTCAATCTACTGATTTATTAGTTAATTTTAATGTAGATCTTAATACAAAAGCTCGTTTCATCACGCTAAAAATTAATAATTACGGTGTGATTCCAGACGGGAAACAAGGAGCTGGTCATAAGGCTTGGTTGTTTGTTGATGAGATTATTGTAGAGTAACAAACAATCGTCATTCCGAGCATAATGAAGGAATCTCATTAAACAGATTACTTCGTCATACTTCCTCGCAATGACAAACAAATATAATATGTTAATAGAAATCTGTGCCAATTCATATCAATCAGCAATCAATTCCGAAAAAGCAGGAGCCAACAGAATAGAGTTGTGTTCTGAATTGGCTGTAGGCGGAATTACACCTTCCTATGGCTTACTTAAAAAAGTAATGAACGATTTGACAATTCCGGTTCATGTATTGATTCGCCCAAGAAGTGGAGATTTCACGTTTTCTGATGCTGAGTTTGAAATTATGAAAGAAAACATTCAGCTCTCTAAAGAATTGGGAGTTGCTGGAATTGTTTCTGGAGTTTTGCATTTAAACAATACCATAGATATTGAAAGAACACACCAATTGGTTGCGCTTTCTAAACCCATGAATTTCACCTTTCATAGAGCATTCGATTGGATTCAAAATCCATTAGAATCAATTAAAGAATTAGAAGAAATTGGTGTTTCTCGCATATTAACTTCTGGTCAAAAAGCATCAGCAGAAAAAGGAATTCAGAACCTTTTTGAATGGAATAATTCGACAACTATTACGATACTTCCTGGCGGTGGAATCAGTACAGATAACATTCTTCTTTTTCAAGAAAACGGATTTAAAGAAGTACACCTATCCGCTTCTACCCAAATTAAAACAATTGAAAAACCGCTAATCTCAATGAATAGCCACACGCATTTTGAAGAAACTAAAAGAGCAACTTCAGATGTTCAAAAAATTAAAAACTGCATAGCCATCCTTTCAAATGAAAAATAAAATTCTTTTATTATGTATTGCCATAACAAGTATTATTGGTTGTTCAAAAATCACTAAAGACATTCCTGTTGTACATGAAATCCATTCAAATTGGGAATTTAAATCGAGTGATTCTAACGATTGGAAATCTGCATCTGTTCCGGGAAATGTATTTACAGATTTACTAGATCATAAATTAATTCCAGATCCGTTTATAAAAACAAACGAAGAAAAAGTACAGTGGGTTGCTACAAAAAACTGGGAATATAAAACGATATTCAACATTTCTGAAGAAGAGTTACAAAAGGAATTTATTGAAATCACTTTTGAAGGATTAGACACCTATGCAAAAGTGTTTGTAAATAATCAATTATTAGCAACAACTAATAACGCCTTTAGAGCTTATACAATTGATATAAAAGCACACGCTAAAAAAGCAAATGAAATCCGCATTGAGTTTACAAATACAGATACTATAGAAACCGTAAAAGAAAAAATAAACCCCTATAAACTACCTGAAGGAAAACGAATTTATACTCGAAAAGCACAGTTTCAATATGGTTGGGATTGGGGGCCAAAATTAAATACATCTGGAATATGGAAAGCTATCAAGTTAAGAGCTTGGGATGACATAAGATTTAATGACATCTATATCAAACAGCAAACAGTAACTTCAGAAAACGCAAACTTTGAAATTGAATTCACCATAGAAAGCTCTACTGATAAAAGTGCAAATATATTTACTGTTGCCAATAAACAATCACAAACAAATTTGATTGAAATCAAAAAAGGAGCGCATATCTATAGCATTTCGTTTGATATTAAAAACCCGCAATTATGGTGGACACATAATCTTGGTACTCCACATTTGTATCCGTTCGATTTTCAACTGATAGAGAACAATCGTATTAAAGACGAAAAAACAATCAAAAAAGGAATTAGAACCATTAAACTAATTACTGACAAAGACGAAAAAGGCGCTACGTTTCATTTTGAATTAAATGGAAAACCTGTCTATATGAAAGGTACTAATTACATTCCGCAAAACAGTTTTCAAAATAAAGTATCAGACAATCATTACGAGAAACTCTTAACTGATGTTACCAATTCTAATATGAATATGTTGCGTGTTTGGGGTGGCGGAATTTATGAAAATGATATTTTTTATGACTTGTGTGATGAAAAAGGAATTCTAGTTTGGCAAGACTTTATGTTTGCGTGTGCTATGTATCCTGGCGATAAAGAATTTTTAGCCAATATAGAGCAAGAAGCTATTGAGCAAGTAACACGATTAAGAAATCATTCTTCAATTGCGCTTTGGTGTGGAAACAATGAAAATGTAGAAGGTTGGAATCGTTGGAACTGGCAAGTCGGTAGAACAGAAAAAGAAAAAACTGAAATTTGGGAAGATTACCAAGTAGTATTTTCTAATATCTTACCTAAAACGGTTGCCAATTTAAACGCAGAAATTAATTACTGGGAAAGCTCTCCAAAGTACGGAAGAGGGAACCCTAAACATGAGTTTGAAGGCGATGCACACGATTGGGGGGTTTGGCACGATGCAAATCCGTTTGAACATTTTGAAGAGAAAGTACCACGCTTTATGAGTGAATATGGTTTTCAATCTTTTCCGAGTTACGAAACCTTGAGATACATCAACCAAAGTGAAACTATTGATTTAAAAACAGCTGCCATAAAATCACACCAAAAACATTCTAGAGGGTTTCAATTGATTGAAGAATACATGGAGCGTGACTATACGATTCCGACAAATGATGCAGATTACGCGTATGTGAGTCAGTTGTTACAAGCAAAAGGAATCACCATGGGAATTGAAGCGCATAGAAGAGCGAAACCATACAATATGGGCACTTTGTACTGGCAACTAAATGATTGTTGGCCTGCAATTTCTTGGTCTAGTATTGATTATTTTGGCAATTGGAAAGCCTTACAATACAAAGCGAAAAAGTCTTTTGAAAACCTATTGATTTCTTCAAGAATACAAAATGACACCATACATACATTCATTATCAATGACACCTTTGAATCTATTCAGGGAAACTTAGCCTTAGAATTGCAAGATTTTAATGGAGATGTTGTTTGGTCTGACAGTAAAAAAGCAAATGTACTTTCAAGTTCTAGTGAGGGCTTTTATCAATTACCAATTAATAATTTCGATAAAAGCAGAGTCGTTCTTGTTGCTAAGTTCAATGAAGTTCGTTCTTTATTCTATTTAGAGAAACCGAAGAATTTACAGTTATTAAAAGGAGCCATTTCTAAAACAATTACACAAACAGATACTGGTTTTACAATTACTTTAAAAAGCACAGTTT
>JBLFXB010000062.1:0-12388 GCA_047611925.1 Polaribacter sp. | reverse complement strand
CACTAAGAAAACAAATACAACTATTAGCAGCATAAATGCAACCATTAGAAAAAAACTTGCGAACTTTACAAATCGTTTTTTACCGAATACGACCCTAATAACTCCAATTGTTATTAATGAATTTAAAGCATATCTATATAAAGTACTTACAACCAATTTCCAAATATTAACTTCTGGCATTTTTGCATATAAGTAATCATTATGGAAGTATTCAATTAGCGGATCGTAAAATAACTCATTTTCAAAAGCTCTAATTACAAAAAGCAACGACATAAGTATAAATATTAATATATATTTTAGTTTTTTGTTCATCTTTTATAATGTGAAAATTTTTGAATCCAAATTACCCATAACAAAAATGTTACTCCGTAAATAATTGATGGAAAAACCAAGTCATGAAGAATACTTTGCTCATTTGGATACTTATAAAGCATCATTGTTAAAAAAGCAATCCGAAGAATATTTATGCCATAAATTAGTAGACTCCCTATTAATATATAAATTACCGTCGCTTTTTTAGGTCCTGAAAATGCTATAATAAAAGCGATGAAGAGTGTTATAACACTCATTGAATTACACCCTTCTATAACTCTTGCGATGTACCTATTATCGACTAATAATTTTACAGACATTTCTTTTTCATGCTGCATACTTGTAACGTGATACCCAAAAGTTTTTAACAATGAAACGGTTTGATTTGCAACTTGAGTAGTTAAAGAAGAACATTTAAAGCCATCCACTTTAACTTGACTTGAGTTTAAATAGGTTGCATAAATAGCAAACAATAAAAAATAAGTTCCAAAAAATTTAATTAAAAAAACGACACTATTTCTATACTTATTCAAAATAAAATTTAGTTATTTTACAGCATCATTTTTTGATACATAACAAATATAAGTATTTCTATTAAACTCAATAAAAAATTATCATGCAATTAGAAACTTTAAAACAAAATATCACAAAAATTTTAGAAGGTGATACCTCTAAAGAGAATAAACTACAAGCAATTTGTGATTATCTAGAAGCTCAAATTTCATATTATGATTGGGTTGGGTTTTATTTTAAAAATGGGGATAAAGACGAGTTAAAACTTGCACAATATACTGGAGAACCTACAGATCACGTTATCATTCCGTTTGGAAAAGGAATTTGCGGACAGGTTGCTGTTAGTAATCAAACCTTTGTAGTGCAAGATGTTACTGAGCAAGACAATTATATCTCTTGTGGATGGAAGGTCAAATCTGAAATTGTAATTCCGATTTTTATGAATGGAGAAAACATTGGGCAAATAGATATTGATTCTCATACAGCGAATGTTTTTACTAAAAAAGATGAAGAACTATTAGAATTCACTTGTCTAAAGGTTGCAGAAAAACTATAGTTTCCTGATTTAAAAAAACTACAGTCGTCTATTTCTTTAAACTTGCTGCATATTAATTTACTAGAGGACTAATTTGTAATCGTTAATTCCTTTAAAAACGGAACAACAAAACAATGCTATCAGTACTTTTTTTAGCAAGGTATCAGACTCAAGAAAAGAAAAATAGAACTACAATAGTCTTTAATTTTTCATAAAATTACTAGTGTAATAATCTCAGAGATTTAGTAACTTTGTGTGCTTAACAACACAACAACATGAGCAACACAAAAACAATTAAATCTGCATTAATTTCTGTCTTTCATAAAGACGGATTAGAACCTTTAGTTAAGAAACTTAACGAACAAAACGTCACCATTTATTCTACTGGTGGTACAGAAAAATTTATAAAAGACTTAGGTATAAATGTTGTACCTGTAGAAGATGTAACTTCATATCCTTCAATTCTAGGAGGAAGAGTTAAAACGTTACACCCAAAAGTATTTGGAGGGATTTTAAACAGACAAGATAACGAAAGTGATGCTGCTCAACTAAAAGAGTTTGACATTCCTCAACTAGATTTAGTTATTGTTGACTTATATCCTTTTGAAAAAACAGTTGCTTCAGGAGCTCCAGAACAAGATGTCATTGAGAAAATTGATATTGGAGGAATTTCTTTAATTAGAGCAGCAGCAAAAAACTTTAAAGACACTGTTATTCTTTCATCAATGGAACAATACGATGCCTTTTTAAACTTGATTACAGAAAACAACGGAGAAACAACATTATCAGATAGAAAAAATTTAGCTGGAAAAGCATTTAATATTTCTTCACATTATGATACTGCAATTTTTAATTACTTCAATTCAGATCATGAAGAAGCGGTCTTAAAAATTAGCGAAACAAACGGAAAGATTTTACGTTATGGAGAAAATCCACATCAAAAAGGATTTTTCTTTGGTGACTTAGAAACAATGTTTGATAAGCTACACGGTAAAGAATTAAGCTACAACAATCTATTAGATGTAGATGCTGCGGTTAACTTAATGAATGAGTTTTATAGCGAAGCACCTACGTTTGCAATTTTAAAACATAACAACGCTTGTGGATTTGCTCAAAGAGACACCATTAAACAAGCCTATATCGATGCTTTAGCTGGTGACCCAACTTCTGCTTTTGGTGGAGTATTAATTGCAAATACAGAGGTTGATGCAGAAACAGCTGTAGAAATTCATAAATTATTTTGCGAAGTTGTAATTGCTCCTTCATATACTAATGAAGCTTTAGAAATCTTAAAAGGCAAAAAAAATAGAGTCTTACTAATACAAAAGGAAGCGAAGTTGCCAGAGACGACTGTAAGAACATGTTTAAACGGAGTTTTAGTTCAAGATAAAGATTCTAAAACAGACACCTTAGCTGATTTGACATATGCTACAAATACCAAACCATCAAACAACGAGCTAAAAGATTTATTGTTTGCTTCAAAAATCTGTAAGCACACAAAATCAAACACAATTGTTTTTTGTAAAAACAATCAATTATTAGCTAGTGGAACTGGTCAAACAAGTAGGGTTGACGCTTTAAAACAAGCCATTGAAAAAGCAACTAATTTTGGTTTTGATTTAAATGGAGCCGTAATGGCAAGTGATGCTTTTTTCCCTTTTCCTGATTGTGTAGAAATTGCTGATAAAGCAGGAATAAAAAGTGTTATTCAACCTGGTGGATCAATTAAAGATCAATTAAGCATAGACTACTGTAACGAACATAATATTTCTATGGTTTTAACAGGAACAAGACATTTTAAACATTAAAAAATAACTGCAAAATAAACTGCGTTTTCAACACAGAAATTCAGTAGATTTGTAAGAATACATCAAAAATTAATATAAAAAGATAATTTTATGGGTTTTTTCGATTTCATGACGGAAGATATAGCTATCGACTTAGGTACCGCAAACACACTTATTATTCACAATGGTAAGGTGGTTATTGACAGCCCGTCAATAGTAGCCCGTGATATAACAACTGGAAAAATCATCGCAACAGGTAAGGAAGCAAACTTAATGCAAGGAAAAACCCATGAAAATATCAAGACAATTCGCCCATTAAAAGATGGTGTTATTGCAGATTTCCAAGCTTCAGAAGAAATGATTAAAGAATTTATTAAACAAATTCCATCAATCAAAAAGAGGCTATTTCCACCTGCATTAAGAATGGTTATTTGCATCCCTTCTGGTATTACAGAAGTAGAAAAACGCGCGGTACAAGATTCTGCTCGTCACATGAATGCAAAAGAAATTTATTTAATATTTGAACCAATGGCAGCAGCAATTGGTGTTGGTATTGATATTATGGAACCAAAAGGAAACATGATTATTGATATAGGTGGTGGAACAACTGAGATTGCAGTTATTGCGTTAGCAGGAATTGTTTGTGACCAATCTGTAAAAGTTGCTGGAGATGTATTTACCAACGACATTATGTATTACATGCGCACTCAACATAACTTATATGTTGGAGAAGCGACTGCAGAAAAAATTAAGATAACAGTTGGTGCAGCTACTGAAGATTTAGATTCTCCACCAGACGATATGTTAGTTCAAGGAAGAGATTTATTAAGTGGTAAACCTAAACAAATACAAGTTTCTTATAGAGAAATTGCAAAAGCATTAGACAAATCAATCTTAAGAATTGAAGATGCAGTGATGGAAACTCTATCTAAAACTCCACCAGAATTATCAGCAGATATCTACAGTACAGGAATTTACTTAGCAGGTGGTGGCTCGATGATTAGAGGACTAGATAAACGTTTATCTAGAAAAACGGACTTACCTGTTTATGTTGCAGAAGACCCCTTAAGAGCTATTGTGCGAGGTACAGGCATCGCTTTAAAAGAGCTTGAAAAATACAAAAGCGTATTAATGAAGTAACGAACACATTATTGTTTTACTATGCAGCAATTAATTTATTTTTTTCAGAAATATAGATACTTTCTATTTTTTGTTTTACTAGAGTTTATTGCGCTATTTCTAATTATAAATAATAATACTTTTCATAAAAGTAAATTTATTAGTTCTGCGAATGTAATTTCTGGGGTTTTGTATGAAAATTTTTCAAAATTATCTGATTACTTTAATTTGAAAACTCAAAATGAAGAATTGGAATCTGAAAACGAAGAATTAAAAAATTTATTAGAAAAATACAACTCAATACAAGAATCTTCTTTAAATGGTTTTGTAATTGACACCTTGAAATACAACCAAAAATACACATATTCTAAAGCCAAAATTATTAAGAACTATTACAACACCTCTAGTAATTACTTAACAATAAACAGAGGAACGCTACAAGGTGTAGAAAAAGAAATGGCTGTAATAAATAGCAAAGGAATTATAGGTATTACTGAAGATTCTAACTCTAATTACTCTAGAGTGCAATCCATTTTAAATAGTAATAGCAAGATTAATGCGCGTTTAAAAAATAGCTCTCATTTTGGAAGTTTAGAATGGGATGGAAAAGACTACAATACTGTTCAATTACATGATATTCCAAGACAAGCAGCAATAAAAATTGGAGATACAATTATTACTGGGGGAAGATCTACTATTTTTCCTGAAGGAATTTTAATTGGTACAATTAAAAATATAGATACTAAAAACAACAAAAACTTAATAGACATCCAATTATTTAATGACATGAGTAATTTAAAACATGTCTATGTTGTTACCCACCTAGATAAAAAAGAAATTAACTCCTTAAACAACCCTAACAATGAATAGAGTTCTTTATGTTGCATTTTTATTCTTGTCACTATTATTTTTACAAGTTTTTGTATGTAATAATATTTTATTTTTAGGGTATATAAACCCCTATTTATACATCGCATTTGTTATTTTTTATCCATTAAAAAAAGAACGATCTCTTTTTCTTTTAGTATCATTTCTTCTGGGACTAGCAATAGACTTCTTTTTAGATTCTGGTGGAATAAACGCCTTTGCACTACTTTTCGTTGCATATATCCGATTATTTTTAGTCCGTTTAATTTTTAAGAAGACTGAGCAAGACTATATATTTTTTAAGCTACAACAAGAACCTTTTGGAAAAGTCTTTAATTATGTGATGATTTTAATCGTCATTCATCACTTTATTTTATTTTCTTTAGCTAACTTTAGCTCACAAAACTTCTCAAGCGTATTCACAAATACTTTATACTCAAGTATATTCACTTCAGTTTTGTTGTTTACTGGAACATACATCATCAGAAAGAAAAAATAAATGAAGCGTAGCTTTTTACTTTACTTTTTAATTACCATTGCAGGAGTTTTACTAATTGGAAGACTTTTTCAATTACAAGTTCTTAAGGGGCCAGATAGCAGTCCGCTTAACAATGCTGCCGTAAAAACTGTTTATGAATTCCCTGAAAGAGGATACGTTTATGACCGGAATGGCATTTTGTTAGTTGCAAATCAATTATCATATGATGTAATGATAATTCCGAACGAGGTGGAACCACTAGATACTCTTCAATTCTGTAGCCTTTTAAAAATAAAAAAAGAGTATTTCAAAAAAAAATACACAACAACTAATAGATATTCTCCATGGTTGCCTCAAGTGTTTTTAAAGCAATTAGCAAAAGAAGATTTTGCTTTTTTACAAGAGAAACTGCATAAATTTAAAGGGTTTTACATTCAGAAAAGAAGTATCAGAAACTACCCAATTGCTTCGGCTGCAAATATTTTAGGCTACATAAGTGAAGTTCAAGAATCTGAACTTCAAAAAAATAATAAATTCCAACAAGGAGAACTTATAGGTAAGACTGGAATTGAGAAATCTTACGATTCTGTTCTAAGAGGGATAAAAGGAAAAAAATACCTAGATCGAGATCGTTTAAATAAGGTTATAGGAGCTTTTAAAAAAGGGAGCTATGACACTGTTGCTCAAAACGGGCAAGATATTACACTAACAATAGATAGTCGTTTACAACAATATGGTGAATCCTTAATGGCTGGTAAACGTGGTGCTATTGTTGCCATTGAACCTAGTACTGGAGAAATATTAGCGTTAATTTCTGCGCCAACTTATGACCCAAATATGATGATAGGAAGACAAAGAGCTTCAAACTCAGTTATTTTAATGGACAACAGAAACTTAGATAAACCAATGTTTGATAGAGGGTTACAAGCCACCTATTCTCCTGGGTCTCCCTTTAAAATAATCAATGCATTAATTGGTTTACAAGAAGATGTTATTAATGAAAGTTCTTCTGTTTTTTGTTACGGCGGTTATCAATATGGAAACAGAAAAAGTGCCTTTCAAAAATGTCACTGCGGTATTTATGGCAAACCAATCCGTCTACATACAGCCATTGCTAAATCTTGTAACAGTTATTTTTCTACTACATATAGAAAAATAATAGACAAAGCTAAAAACGCAAGTATTGGAATGGATAATTGGAGCAATCATGTAAAGAGTTTTGGTTTAGGTAATTATTTAGGATATGATTTACCAACTGGTAATCCTGGGTCAATTCCGAACGGTAAATATTACGACAGCAGAAATAACTTTAGATGGGGAGCAACAACAACCATTTCTAATGCTATTGGACAAGGAGAAATTTTAACAACACCTATTCAATTAGCAAATGTAACTGCAGCAATTGCGAATAAAGGCTATTTCTACACACCTCATATTCTTAAAAAAATCAACGGTAAACCTGTTCAAAATTCAAAATTTACAAAACCAAAAAATACTACAATAGACACAAAGTATTATCCTGCTATTATTGATGCCATGCACGAAGTTTTTAAAACAGGAACAGGAAGACTTAGTAAAGTAGATGGAATAGAAATAGCAGGTAAAACCGGAACGGTGGAAAATTCTATTAAAATAGATGGCATCATAAAACAATTAGCAGATCATTCTATACTAATTGCTTTTGCTCCGAAAGACAATCCCAAAATTGCAATTGCCGTTTTTGTAGAAAACGGAGGATATGGATCAACAATTGCTGCTCCAATAACAAGTTTGTTGATTGAAAAATATTTAAACAAAAAATTAAGTGAAAAAGGAAAAAGAAGAGAACAAAGAATGCTTAATTTAAGCTTAAAACATATTTACGATCAAAAAAGAGTCCTCCCTAAAACACCCTTAAAACATTGAGAACAGAAAAAAACAATATTTTTATTGGTATAGATTGGCTTTTAGTGATTCTATACATAACACTTGTTGGTTTTGGATGGATGAACATTTACGCCGCTTCTGTCACAGAAAATTCTAACGGGTTATTTGACTTTTCTACCAGATACGGAAAACAGCTTTTATGGATAGGATTAAGCATTCCATTAATTATATCTATTTTATTTATAAATGCTAAGTTTTACGAAAAATTTGCCAGTATTTTTTACCTTGGATCAATCCTTTTGTTAGCTGGGTTGTTTCTTGTCGGAAAAAACATAAACGGTGCAACCTCTTGGTATAATTTCGGAGGGATGAGTCTTCAACCATCAGAGTTCGCTAAAGCATTTACAGCACTTGCAGTCGCAAAACTATTAAGCGACAAGCAATACAACCTGAAATTGATTAAAAACCAAATAAAAGCTTTTATAATCATCTTTTTACCAGCATTTTTTATTGCACTACAACCAGATTTAGGATCGGTATTAGTATATCTTTCTTTCTTTTTCGTTTTAAATAGAGAAGGCCTAACATTAAACTATACACTATTTGGGTCCTTAGCAATTGTGTTATTTTTAGCAACTCTTTTATTTGGCCCAATAACCATAATTATTGGAGTATTTAGCACTTTAACAATCCTTTTAATCTTCTTTTTAAAAAGAAATAAAAGGTATTTAAAATACAACTGGTATAAAATAGTAGGTGTCTATGCAATACTAGCCTTGTTTATATTCAGCACAAGCTACACGTATGACACTCTTTTTGAGCAACACCATAGAGATCGTTTTGATATTCTTCTAGGAATCTCTAAAGACACTAAAAAAATAGGGTACAACACGCAACAATCTCTTCAAGCAATTAGCTCTGGAGGGTTTACAGGAAAAGGCTATTTACAAGGAGATAGAACTCAAGGTAGATTTGTTCCAGAACAAGACACTGATTATATTTTTAGTGCCGTAGGAGAAGAATGGGGCTTTATAGGAAGCACTTTTGTAATCATTTTATTTATGCTGCTGCTCTACCGAATTATCTATTTAGCAGAAACCCATAAAAATAAATTTGGGAGAATTTACGGCTACGGGCTCGCATCTATACTCTTCTTCCACTTAGTCATTAATATAGGAATGGTGATTCAGCTATTACCAACCGTAGGTATTCCTTTACCTTTCTTTAGCTATGGAGGCTCTTCTCTTTGGGGGTTTACGGTACTCTTGTTTATATTTATTAAACTAGATGCTAATAAGAGCTATGATTGGTAGATTCTAAAGCTAACTATTCTCTCTAATAAAGGAAACTAAACTTCTACTTGGACTGAATTTACACCTATCCCTAATAACAAACCATGAAAGGTGATTCTGTTTCAAAAAGCATGACGCCCTTTCATTTGATTACAAAGCAACAAAAGTATATCGCACAAAAAAAGCGTTCTGAAATTCAGAACGCTTTTTTAATGTTGTTAAAAATGTAAATTACATTGCAGCTACGTGCTTTGTTAATTTAGATTTTAAGTTACCTGCTTTGTTTTGGTGGATAACGTTATTTTTAGATAACTTATCTAACATTGCAATAACTGATGGCAATAAAGCTTCAGCAGCAGTTTTATCTTCTGTTGCACGTAAAACTCTAACAGCATTACGAGTCGTTTTATGCTGATACTTGTTTCTTAATCTCTTCGCTTCGTTACTTCTAATTCTCTTAAGAGCTGACTTATGATTTGCCATAATTTTTAATTTTAGTTTTTTTATTAAAACTTGTAGTCCGTACGGGAATCGAACCCGTGTTACATGGATGAAAACCATGCGTCCTAACCCCTAGACGAACGGACCATTACAACTTTGATACATATTATATCCTGATTGCGGGTGCAAATATACGATGTTTTTGAAACCTTGCAACACTTTTTTAATTTTTTTAAAAAAAAATTAATATGCCTTCGCAAACAGCACTTTTCTAGCTGATGGATTGCCTGTAAATACACACGTTCCTTCTTCTAATTTTGCGTCATTAGGTATACACCTAATCGTTGCTTTTGTTATTTCTTTAATCTTATCTTCTGTCTCTTCTGTACCATCCCAATGCGCTAAAACAAACCCTCCTTTGTTTTCAATAACATCTTTAAACTCCTCAAAAGTAGCGACCTCTGTTGTATGATTAGCTCTGTGCTCAATTGCTCTATTAAAAAGGTTCTCTTGAATCTCTTCAAGTAGATTTCCTATATAATCAACTACATCATCTTGTGATACCGTGTTTTTCTTTAACGTATCTCTCCTAGCAACCTCTAAAGTATTACTCTCTAGGTCTCTTGCTCCAATAGCAATTCTTACAGGAACACCTTTTAATTCATACTCTGCAAACTTTGCTCCTGGTCTATATGTGTCTCTATTGTCAAATTTCACAGAAATCCCTTTCCTTTTCAATTCTTTCACAAAAACAGCTACTCTAGCTGAAATAGCCTCTAACTGCTCTTCTCCTTTGTATATAGGAACAATTACAACTTGTATTGGCGCTAACTTAGGAGGAAGTACTAATCCGAAGTCATCAGAATGTGTCATAATCAATCCACCGATTAAACGAGTTGATACACCCCAAGAAGTAGCCCAAACATATTCTTGTTTACCTTCTTTAGAAGTATATTTTACATCAAATGCTTTTGCGAAATTCTGTCCTAAAAAGTGAGATGTCCCTGCCTGCAAGGCCTTACCGTCTTGCATTAGCGCTTCAATTGTATACGTTTCTTCTGCTCCTGCAAAACGCTCACTTTCAGACTTTGCTCCTTTTACAACAGGCATCGCCATAAAGTTCTCTGCAAACTCAGCATACACTTCTTGCATTTGTTTTGCTTCTGATACCGCTTCATTTTTAGTTGCATGCGCAGTATGACCTTCTTGCCATAAAAACTCTGCAGTTCTTAAAAATAAACGTGTACGCATTTCCCAACGAACAACATTAGCCCATTGGTTTATCAACAACGGCAAATCTCTATACGATTGAACCCATCCTCTATAAGTATTCCAAATAATTGCTTCAGAAGTTGGTCGAACAATCAATTCCTCTTCTAATTTAGCATTAGGATCTACAATTAGCTTCCCTTTATTATCTGGATCATTTTTTAAACGATAGTGTGTAACAACGGCACATTCTTTAGCAAAACCTTCTGCATTTTTTTCTTCAGCTTCAAACAAACTTTTAGGCACAAATAAAGGAAAGTAGGCATTCTCATGCCCCGTCTCTTTAAACATTCTATCTAACTCTGCTTGCATTTTTTCCCAAATAGCATATCCGTAAGGTTTAATAACCATACATCCTCTAACGGCCGAATTTTCAGCTAAGTCGGCTTTTACAACCAATTCGTTATACCATTTAGAATAATCTTCTTCTCTACTCGTTAACTTCTTACCCATTATATTAAAAGTTTGGCATAAAACTTGTTATCTTTAATCCGGATTAACAATCCAGCACAAAACTAATGCAAAAAGATTAGTAGCCCAATCAAAGTTTAATTTTTTTTGCAAACAATATTCATCTATCAATTAATACATCATGAAACTACAACACTTTACTAAGATAAACGCTTACTCCCTTTTTGTAACACTTCTATCTACTGTATTTTTAGCTTCATGTGGTACATACCAAAGTGTATATACCAATGATGGAATATATAATGACGATCCAATTGAAGAAGAGGTGATTATTGTGCAATCAGGAACAGACTCAAAAACAGTTGATGACAACTATTTCAAAAGAGAACTAGACAAACTTAATAACAACATTGATGCTAAAGATGTTTTTACAGATGTTGACGATTACAATTCTTATGATGATTTAGATGATGACAACGCCTATAATGATAACGAACCATGGGGCTATTCTTCTGATGACAATGTTGTTGTAAATCTTAATTTCAACAATAGACATTGGAACAGCTGGAATTATTACGGAAATGATAGCTATTGGAGATATAGATGGGGATTTAGTAATGGTTTTTATGGGAATTATGTATATCAACCTTATTATTATGGTTATTACAATAACAATATCCATTATGGCTTTTATTATTCACCATATTATAATGTACAAAACTACAGAAATGTAAGATATTACAACAATAGGTATAATCAAAATTACACGTATAACAAACGGAACTCAACGCACAGAAATGCTACCACAAGAAGAAATTCGACCTACAACAGCAAACAATCAAACAACTACTCAAGCAGAAGGTCTTCGACAATAAACAATAAAGTAAGATCAGATTATAGTAAGAAAAACTACAACACCGCAAGAAAAAGAAGAGCTACAACAAATACTAACTCAAATAGCTCTAGAAGAAAACCATCTTCTACTAGAAGCGCTAACAGTAACCGCTACAAGAAGAGTTCTTCTAACTCAAATCGCTCAAACTCTTCATCAACAAGAAGGTCTAGCCCCCCACCTAGAAACAATAACTCGAGCAGCAGAAGTACTAGCACTAGCTCAAGAAAAAGAAAGAATTAACATTAACAAAAAACCTATTTAATCATGAAAAAAGTTACATTATTTGTATTCTTTTGCGCACTATCTTTGCCCAGTTTTTCACAAAGCTTAGGCTATGAAGACTTAGCATTACTGTTTTCTAAAGACAACAATACCGGTACAGCAAGATTTAATGCAATGAGCGGAGCATTTGGTGCTTTGGGAGGTGATCTTTCGGCCATTAAAATAAACCCAGCGGGTGCATCCGTCTTTAAAAATAGCTTATTCTCTACATCTCTTAATTCAAGAAACACAGAAACAACCTCTACTTATTACGGAAACAATAGCACTACACAAGAAGAAAATTTTGATTTCTCTCAAGCTGGAGCTGTATTTGTTTACAAG
>JBLFXB010000061.1:0-12655 GCA_047611925.1 Polaribacter sp. | reverse complement strand
TTTGTTTGGATGTCTGAAAATGGCTATAAAAAAGCAGAAAACGAACCTTTTGAAATATACCATAACAACTACTTAGAGCATCCGGAAAATAAGTTTATTGTAGACTTGTGCATTCCTGTACTTTAATTATTTTCTTGTCAACCTGACATAAATCACACCAAATAACAACTCATCATATAATTAGTACAGTTCAGTATTTCTTTTTATTTAGAAATACAGAACTGTAACATCTTTGTGGCATCAAACAAATAAATAATTCAAAAAATGAAACAAATAGTATTTTTTATAATCGCAATTTGCCAAATTTCTTTAATTGCACAAACGACTATTTCTGGTAAAGTAACAGATAAAAAAGGCATTCCGATTATTGGTGCCAATGTCTATTTAGATGGTACTTATGATGGAACTTCAACAAATGAAAAAGGAGAGTTTTCTTTTCCAACTTTAGAAAAAGGAACTCAAATGCTAACCATTTCATTTATTTCTTATGAAACATACACAAGAACTGCTGATGTAAAAACATTTTCAAAATTGATAATAAAGTTAAGAGATGATGTAAATACATTAGATGCAGTAACAATTAACGCAGGAACATTTGAAGCCGGAGACAATGCAAAAGTAACCGCATTAAAACCCTTAGATATTGTTACAACAGCTGGTGCTATGGGCGATTTTGTTGGCGCTTTGCAAACATTACCAGGAACCTCTAATGTATCAGAAGACGGACGATTATTTGTGCGAGGTGGTGATGCCGAGGAAACACAAATATTTGTAGACGGAATGCGTGTTTTTACACCGTTTTCTCCATCTGCTAAAAACATTCCGACTCGTGGTCGTTTGTCTCCATTTTTATTCAAAGGAATTACATTTTCTACCGGAGGTTATTCTGCCGAATACGGACAAGCTTTGTCAAGTGTATTATTACTAAATAGTATTGATGAACCTACAGAAGAAAAAACTGATATCTCTTTAATGACGGTTGGCTTAGGAGTAGGAAATACTCAAAAATGGAAAGAAAGCTCGTTAAGCATCAATGCTTCTTATATCAATTTAGCACCCTATCAGAAAGTATTTAAAGACAATAATACATGGCATAAACCTGTACAAGCTTTAGGTGGAGAAGCTGTGTACAGACACAAATTGAAGAATGATGGTTTGTTAAAATTGTATGGAGCTTTTAGTTATATGAATTTTGATTTAACGCAAGAAGATATCAATGTTGCAGAAGGAGTTCGTTTCGGATTGGAAAACAGAAACCTATATTTTAATGCTTCTTATAGAGGGTTTTTACCGAATAATTGGACTGTTTTAAGTGGAGTTTCTTTTGCCAATGATCATTCTGAAATTAAAATTATTAATGATGATGTAGTAGATACTGAGAACTCAGCACACTTAAAAATCAAATTGAAAAAGCATTATAGTAGCAGGTTCAAATTGAATGTTGGTGCTGAATATTTTATCACCAATTTTAAAGAAAACTATAAAGGAGCTGTAAATGGTAATTTTGATTACGGATTTAATAATAATATTTTCGGAACTTTCGTAGAGTCAGATATTTTCTTTTCTAAAAAACTAGCTTCAAAAATTGGAGTTCGTGCTGAATATTCTGAATTGCTAAAAGAATTTACAATTTCACCGAGAGCTTCTTTGGCTTATAAATCAGGAGCTAACTCACAGTTTTCATTGGCATATGGACAGTTTTACCAAAACCCCAAAAACGAATATTTAAAATTCAACACCGATTTTAAAGCAGAAAACACATCGCATTTTATAGCCAATTATCAGTATGTAAAAAACAAGCAGATATTTAGAGTAGAAGCGTACTATAAGAAATACAATGACCTAGTTAAATATGACACTAATTTTTCTTTGCCAACATCTAATTATTCAAATCTAGGGAAAGGTTTTGCGAAAGGATTGGACGTGTTTTGGAGAGATAACAAAACATTTAAAAATACCGATTACTGGGTTTCGTATTCTTATTTAGATACAGAACGCGATTATAAAAACTATCAAACTACTGCTACACCTAGTTTTGCATCTAAACATAATGTATCAGTTGTAGTAAAGCACTTTGTAACTGATTGGAAAAGTCAGTTAGGATTGAGTTATAACTTTGCTTCTGGAAGACATTATACAGATCCAAATATGAATGGGTTTTTAAATCAAGAAACAAAAAACTACAACGCTGTAAATGCAAATTGGGCGTATTTAATCAGCCAACAAAAGATTTTGTATTTCTCTATTAGTAATGTTCTGGGCACAAAAAACATCAATGGTTATCAATTTAAAGATCAACCAAACACACAAGGTCATTTTGATAGTAGAGCGATTATTCCATCTGCAGATAGATTCTTCTTTGTAGGTTTTTTCTGGACAATTAGTGAAAACAAAAAGGACAATCAATTGCAAAATTTATAATACTACAATTCGGTAATCTAAATCAACAATTCAGTAACAATTAAATGCATATCTTCCAATATCATCGGATATTTGAAGTATACTTAAAAACAACACCAATGCAAAAGTTAATCATTACATGTATTCTCTTTCTAACCAGTATTTTTTTAGCACATGCACAAGAAAAAGCATCGTTTGTAATTACCGTAAACATTTCTGGTATGAAAGCCGATAAAGGAGACGTGTATGTCGCTCTTTATAATTCTGAAGCTTCTTTTCTTAAAGATGGATTTAAAGGAACGATTGTGAAAGTCTCTAACAAAAATGCCACAGCAATTTTCAAGAATATAGAAAAAGGAACCTATGCTATTTCTGTTTTTCATGATAAAAATGATAACAAAAAGATGGATACTAATTTTATGGGAATTCCGAAAGAACCAACAGGCTGCTCTAATGGAGCAACAGGATTTATGGGGCCGCCGAAATATAAAAATGCCAAGTTTGAATTAACAGAAGATATTGTAATTCCAGTACAAGTAAAATAATAAAATAACTACGATTAAAAACAGATACACATGAAAAAAGTAACACTACTATTGGTATTGATTTTTGCAACGAATATCACTGCACAAACAGAATACGAAAAAGGGATGAACAAAGCATTTGAGCTTTGGGGAACTCAAAAAAATAATGAAGCAACTCAGTTGTTTGAGCGTATTTCTAATGCAGAAAAAGACAATTGGTTGCCTTCTTATTATGCAGCAACTGTTATGATTGTAGAAGGGTTTTCTATTAAGGATGAAACTGCTTTAACTACGCATTTAAATAAAGCACAAGAATTTTTAGATAAAGCGAAAGCCATCTCAAAGAACAACCCAGAGATTATGATTACTCAAGCATTATTAAACACAGTATATGTGGCTTTTGATGGACAGAAATACGGAATGTCATTATCTGGTGAAAATGTTCAGTTGTATGAGCAAGCTTTACAAGTAGCACCTAACAACCCTAGAGTGGTTTTGGGTAAAGCGCAATGGGGAATTGGAGGCGCTAAATTCTTTGGACAATCAACAGAACCATTTTGTAAAGAAATAGAACGCTCAATAACATTGTTTAAAAAGGAAAAGAAAAAAGGAGCATTTCATCCTTTTGGAGGAATTGAAAGAGCCGAAGAAGCTTTAAAAGAGTGTAAGAATTAAATTTAGTATCAAATAAAAAAGCACCTCAAATAATTAGTGGTGCTTTTCGTCTTAAAAAAGGGGAACTAGTTATGCTTTTGTCCAAGCTCTACTTTGAAAAGCAACATCTACTTCTGTTCTAAAGAAATGATTGAAGTAATTACTCATTGTTTTTACTCCAATACCTGCAATTACACCTAAGATGTTTTCTTCTGTATATCCTGCATCTAAAAATTTTGTCACCTCTTCTTGAGAAGGCAATCCTCTAGTAACGGTCAGTACCTTAGAAAATTCACTCAATGCTTTTAATTTTGCATCTGGTACAACGGTGTTATTACGAATTGCATCTGTTACTTCTGTAGGAACTTTTGTCATGTTGTCTCCAACAAAACTATGCGCAGCCATGCAATAATCACAATTGTTTTCATATGCAACTGATAAGAAGACAACTTCTTGTTCTTGTGATGTAAAACCAGAATGCTCTCTAAATGAGGTGTATGAGGCAATATAGCCTTCAATTAGTGCGGTGTTGTTTGCCATGCCACGGTACATGTTAGGAATCATTCCCATTTTCTTCTGTGCGTTTTCTAATAGAGTGCTAGAAATCTGATCTGCATTCTCAATTGTTTTTAATTTTAAATTCATGTTTTTAATTTTTTATTTAATTATTTCATACCTAAGCAATCGCTTAGTTTATGTTCAAAAAAAAGGATTACAGGTTGGTAAAAGTTCCATTGATAAAATCTTCCAATTGTTTTGGTTGAAACATTTTTGATGCAACAGAAAGCCCTTGTAATGCAACCATTAAATAGTTTGCTTGTTGTTCTATGGTTTCAGTGCTTTTTGAGCTATCTAATTTTAATTTTTTCACAAAAGAAGCTCGAACCTTTGTTGCAAATTCTAATATTTCAGAAACTATTTTTTTATCAGCATGTTCTCCTAGTTCATTTATTGTGTTTGTTAATAAACACCCTTTATTGCTATTTAGTTCTTTAGAGAAAGCAATAAAATCATAAAAATATTGCTTGATATCATCTGTTCCATTTGAAGCATTTTTTAATTTTTCAATCAACTCTACCCTCGCTTTCTTCTGATAACATTTGATGCTTTCAATAAATACTCCTTTTTTGTTTCCAAAACTAGCATACATAGAAAATTGGTTGATACCCATTTCTTTTTCAAGCATTCTAACAGAAGTTGTTTCATAACCATTCCTCCAAAAGAGGTTCATAGCCTTTTCGATAACTTCACTTTCTATATATTGTTTTTGTCTTGCCATGTAATTCGAATACAAAACTAATCAATTGCTTAGTTATAAAAAAATATTTAAGAAATTTTTATGATTTCACAAGAAATTAGTTTTGTTTAAAGGCTTTGTACTTAATTTCTTCCAGCCATAACTCCGCCATCAATATCCCATATTGCACCTGTAACCCAAGAGCTTTGGTCTGTTAATAGGAAATGAATGGTTTTAGCAATGTCTGTTGCTTGTCCAACTCTTCCTATTGGATGAAAACTATTAAACCCTTGTAAGGTTTCATCAATTTTATCTTTATTAATAAATGAACCATAAATAGGAGTAACCACCACAGCAGGAGATACTGCATTTACACGAATGTTATGATCTGCCAATTCCATTGCTAAATGTTGCGTAAACGAATGCAAACCTGCTTTTGCCATGGAATAAGCAGAAGATGGTGTTGCTTTTACTGCTTGCTTTGCCCACATAGAACCAACATTAACAATAGAACCTACACCATTTTTGATCAATATATTGGAAGCTGCCTGTGTGATAAAGAAAAATGCTTTATTAAAGTTATGGTAGATGTCATAGTCTTCTGCTGTATGGTCTAAAAATGGTTTCGGACTGAAATATCCAGCCGCATTTACCACATGTTTTAAATCTGGAGCTAAGGTTTCTAAACGTTCAGCAAATGAGTTCACTGCTGCTAAGTCGTTTAAATCTAATTGAATTGTTTTTACACTTCCTAATTTTGATAACTCTTCACTAGTAGAAATTAAGTTTTCTTTATTTCGTGCTACAATAAGTACTTCTAAATTGTCTTTTAATAGTAATTCTGCAGTGGCTTTTCCCATTCCGGTTGTGCCACCAATAATTAATGCTTGATGTTTCATTATTCTCTGTTTTAATTCGACACAAATTTCAGCAGAAACATCAAATAAAAATGGCACTTTAGAATGTATAAATGGTAAATTAGAAATGCTTTTTTTGAAATTCTTTAGGTTTCAATCCAGTTTCTTTCTTGAAGTATTTTGTAAAATAGCTGGCTTCTTCAAAGCCTAAAGTATAGGCAATTTGTTTTACAGTAGTTTGTTGATTGGATAGCATTCTTTTTGCCTCCAAAACTTTATGTGCTTTTATCAAATTAGCAGGAGTGCTAAATAGATGTTTTTTGCATGCTGTATTTAGTTTTGAAGTATTGGTATGTAATAGCGCAGCATATTGTTGAATGGAAAGAAATTCCCTAATTTTTTCATGCACAATTTTTTTAAAATCAATAGCCAATGTTAAGTCACTAGCTATTGGTTTTTCTAATTGTTCATCCGTTGATTTTATGCTTTCAATATCTAATAAAAGGCTGATGAAATAATGATATACTAAATCTCTGTAGTTATTTTTATTCAGTACAATTTCATCGAATATATATGATGAAATTGTGCTGAATTTTTGAATGTTTTTTTTAGGTAATTGATAATGATTTACTCCAATTTCATTGAATATTGTTACCGAAAAACGTTCCATCATACTCAGTTCATGTGTGTTGATGAAATTCTCATTAAAATGAAACAACACGCCATCATTTGGTGAATTCTTACAGAAATGATGTACTTGATTTTTAGTGATAAACAACACTGTGTTTTCTAGATGGTTTACAATTTCATAATCGATGTAATGACTCCCCGATTTTTTAAACCAAATAACCTGATAAAAACTATGACGATGTGGTTTTGTTGCATGTTCTATATATTTATGGACATACTTCTTTGCATCATTTATTTCAAAATGTAATTTTGAATGATCGTCTTTATGTAAATGGTATTTTTTTAGTTCACTCATAGGATAGCGCAGTGAAATTACAAAATACTTCTGTTATCATTTGATACTTCCAAATACATAACTCATTTCTGTTGCTATTTGCATACTTCTTTCTGCATACTTTTCTTGTTGTTGAGGTGTTTTATCAAAAGCTTTTGGGTCTACATAAGTAACTGGAATTCTTTTTTCTGCACCAGCAATAAATGGACAACCTTCATCCGCTTGCGAACAAGTTAATATCGCAGCAAACTCAGATGCTGGATTAAATGCGTCATCATAGGTTTTTGAAAACCCAATAATTGGTAATGAGTTTTCTGAATATTTAATCGCATATACAGGGTTTTTCGTTTCGGATAATTTCTGTATTTTAAATCCAGCTGCTTCCAATGTCTCTTTGGCTGCAATGAATAATGCTGTAGCTTCTGTTCCTCCAGAATAGCTAGATACATTATCAATTCCATGTTTAGCGGCCATCGTTTGTGCCCAAACCTGACTTAAATGACTTCTTCTAGAATTGTGTGTGCAAATAAAATTTAACCGTATTTCTTTATTTGCATTTACTTTTTCTTGGATGTAATCAATTAACGATTGTAAAATAGTTTTACGAGCTTCTGATATAGAATTTTGATCAATGCTTGCAATCGTTTTTTGTATTTCTGTATATAACATATATGTATTTTAACAACATCCTGAACCTGGTGCACAAGAATTCTCTGTTTGTAATTCGCTTATTGCTACTTTTGTTTTTGGAGCAGGTACATTGCACTTATCTCTTGCCAAACAATCTGTTTGTTTCGTCTCTAATAAAAAATTAGTTCCATCAAAACCTAAACCATATTTGCCAATTGTTGATCCTTGATATTCAACTTCAATTTCTAAGTCACCGATATGTAAGATTTTTTCAGACAATTCTATAATGTTTACTAGTTTCTCAGGATGCAATCTATGATCATAATCATCTGCCTCCCACAATTGAAAGTTTACAACTTCTTCGTTTCTTACAGTTCCTCCGCAGTCAATAAAATGCTTTGTAACTTTTCCTACTTCTGTAACATGAAAGTGATTTGGTACTAAGCTTCCATCTGGTAATTGAAAAGCAATTTGTTCTAATGTGCTTAAGTGATTTTTAATTTCTGATAGTTTCATAATGTATGATTTAGTATTGTGATACTGCAATGTTTATATTCGGAATCTTTAACAACAATCTCCTTTTTTATTTACTTGTTGTCCAAAGAATGTATTAAATAGTTGTGCCGTTTCTTTCCAGTTTTCTTGATTAATACAGTAGCAAACACTAGTGCCTTCAACAGTTCCTTTAATGATGCCTAACTTTTTTAATTCCTTTAGATGCTGTGATATTGTTGGTTGTGCCAATCCAATTTCTTCTACTAGATCTCCACAGATACATGCGTTTATCTTAAACAAATGTTGTAAAATAGCAACTCTTGCAGGATGTCCAAAAGCCTTTGCTATTTGTGCAATGCTGTTTTGTTGTTCTGAAAATATTTCTGTTTTTGTAATTCCCATTATACTTCTTGTATTACTACATTGCAATATTACGATTAAGTAATTAGATGTGCAAGAAATTTTTTTTTAAAAAAAACAAAAAAAACTCTACCAAAATTGATAGAGTTGTATTCGTAAAAGAAAGTTTTATTTAATATTTCTATTCTTTTATGAAGTAATTAATTATTGTTTAGATATGGATTTGCATTTTTAGACCAAGTTAAATTTGTTTGATCTCTAACTATTGAAGGACTGTTTGGCATCGCTTTGTAATATGGATTTCCTTTTTCATAGCCCATAGATGTCAATTTGATTTCTCCAGAACTCATAATGTCAATTTTTGAGTATCCAAAAAAGGTTGCAGAACCTGGACTTCCACTATTTCCAGCAATTATTTGATAGGTACCTTCATTGCCAGGTTGCATGCGTTGGTAATCGTGTAAATGAGAAGACAACATAGCTACCACTTTATTGTCTACCAATTTTGGCCATAAAACTGGACCTTCTGGAAAACCTGCATGACCTGTTTCTGGTTTTCCGCTTACATAATAAGGCTTGTGGCCCAATACAAATACGTGGTCAATTTTTGGGTCTTTTCGATACTGTGCTACTTTATCAACGATCCATTGTGTCGGAATTTGTCCTTCTAATCCATATGGGTTCTTTGTAGTTGGTGCGTTATATGTATCTGTGTTCATCAGTACAAAACCAACATTTTTACGTGTAAAAGAAAACGTCATTTGATTGTTTACACTGTCTTTTCCTTGTACATGATCTCTATCATTTGGCATGTATTCTCCCATATGATCCATCCAAACTTTTGTAGCTCCTTTTAACGGCCATTCATCATGATTTGGTACATTATAATCTTGCCAATACAACATTTCATGATTTCCAGGAATGGCAACCATTTCTATTTTTGATCTGCTAATAGGACTAAATTTTGTGTTATAGTATAACTCTTTCCAAGCTTTTAACTGCGTATCTAACTTTGCAGTTGTAGTTTCTGCTAAGACTAAATCTCCTAAAAAGAAAAACAACTCTGGTTTGCGTTCTAAAGCAGAAATTTCTGTCCAAATCCTTTTCATGGCAGATAAATTGGCAGTAGATGCATTGGTGGCAGTTGTATCTCCAACTTGTTTTCTATCTACTCGGTTGCACCCTAAAAAGGTAAAACTAAGAAGTATTGTATCTGTTTTTTTTTCTGTTTTTAAGGCACCAGGTTTTTTGTTGCTTTTTTTGAAATTACACCCAGTAATAATTAATAAAGAACAAATTGCTAAAGTTAAGTAGTGTTTCATAAGAAAATGTTTTACTCAAAGTTAATGAGATAATTAATTCTGAGATAGGGTATAAGTACTTGTTTTTAATAAGGTGTTAATTACAACAGTTCATTCTTCACTCTAATGATTTCTGCCGCAATACTCACCGCAATTTCTTCTGGAGTCTGACTTTTAATAGACAATCCAATAGGAGCATGTATTTGGTTCAATTCTTCTAAAGTAACCCCTTCTTTTTGCAGCACTTCCCACATGGTTTTTAGTTTTGCCTTGCTTCCTAAAACACCAATAAATTTATGCTGATTTTTAATGATTTTACTCAATACTAATTTGTCATCCGTATATTTATTGGTCATAATAGCGACATAACTATCATTACCTTGTTTTATGTGTTTCCCCACTTCTGCATAGTCAATTACGTGTTTTTGATGCGCAAACTTATTTGCTTCTAGCGTATTCAAATTGTCTCTATTGTCAAATACAACAACATGAAAATTTAGTTGTCTAAACAATTGAGAAACGGCTAAGCCAACATGACCACCACCAACAATATAGAGGGTTTCTTTAAAGCCAATCAATTCTTTGAAACTCCAATCTACAGCAGAGGTAATTGCAGCTTGATATTTCTCTGAAATCTCGTTTTCTATCAATTGAATTCCGGTAGGAGAGAAAGACACTGTTTTTTGTTGATTGCTTTGTAGGCAGTTTAAAATAGCTTCCATTAACGAAATGTGAGCACTATTCAACGGATGAAAAACCACCGTTTGTTCTCCAGAACAAATCATACCCGATTTATCTTTTCCGTTTCCTTGGTGAATCTGTTTTTTGTAAAATATGGGATGCTCTTCTTGTTGGAATAGTTCTTTTATTTCTTCAACTAAAGAAAACTCCATGATACCACCGCCAACAGATCCAAAAATAAATCCATCTTGAGCAACCAACATTTTAAAGCCTTTTCTACCAGGAGAACTTCCAGAATTTTGAATAACAGTTAAGAGATACACGTATTGTTGTGCGCGTAGTTTTTGTAATAGTTGCTGCCAAAATTTCATACGTATGTATTATATTGCGCGTCTATCTTTTAAAATTTTAGCAAACGATCGCGTTCTAATTTCATCAATTGTTAAACCTGTTGCTAATACTTCGTCTATAGTTATAGCCCCACTGTTTAATGCTTTTAAAAAGTAATTCAACAACCCTTGGCCAGTAGCGGCATCATCAAAAGTATCTCCGATTAAAGTAGCTTGCGCCGCTTTTTCTACAAAGATTTTTAAACGTAAAACAGCATCGTCATAACTTTCTAAAAAGAATGCATAAACGGCTGTATATCTCATTGGTAATTGAGCTGGATTTAAATCCCAACCTTGGTACAACCCTTTGTATAATGAATGTCTGATGTGTCCATAACCTTTTAACCAAGCTCTTTGAACAACCGCTTTGTTTTCTGCCTCTTGCACAGGAGTTAAATCACCTCTGTGGGGCCCAATTGGCATGGTATTGGTAGCGCCATCTGATAACCAAATACCAGTATGCGCTAAAGCAACTTTGGTCATATAATGAGCAAAATCACATACGTCATGATCCATTTCTTGATAGCTTGCTGTAATATTATTTGACGCTGTATAATCATACGTTCCAAAATGGGTGGCTATGCAACGACCTTTACTTGCTAGGATAAATCTATACAATGGATTTACGCCAGAATGATCCATAATAGATTGTGTGGTCTCCACCATCATTTCCATTTTTAGAGTGCCATTTTCCAACTCAAATGCTTCTTCAATGGCTTCAAAAAAGGATACCAAGGCAATAATTTGCTCAGGAATGGTCACTTTTGGTAACATCACCACAAAATTCTCAGGTAATTTTCCGTTGGAAGCAGTTAATAGGGTTGTTAAAAAAAGATCTAGAGTTCTGAGACCTCTGTCTTTTAATTCTTCCGTAAAAGGCTTTATTCGAATGCCTATAAAAGGAGAAAGGGTTTGGTTTTCTATGCCTTTAGCAACTTCATTTGCCGCTCTAACTGCAGTTTCATCTTCTTCTTTGTCAGAACGATTTCCAAAACCATCTTCAAAATCAATTCTAAAATCTTCTACACCTTCTTTTTTAAGTTTGGCGATTACTTTTTGATAAATAGTATATGAAAATCCTGCAGAATTATTTTTTAATTCTTCTGGTGATAATAATTCAATCTCTTGAACCAATTTTTGTTGGTCATTAGTAGATTCTGGAAAGTTTTCTGAACCTTTTAATTGAAATGCTTTCCCGAATTCAACAAAATTAGGAGCGTTGTGTAACAACGATTTTAAAGCAATACTTCCAAGTACATCAGTGGTGTTCGATTTAAATAAGTTTGCACCACCATAAACTGTATGAATAGGTTGTCGGTCTTCACGATCTCCTCTGTAAATTTTATTAAAAGCAAGGTTGGCTGTTTTTAAATCATTAAAAATGCCAGCTTTTTTTTCTGTAGTAATACTTAATTTCATTCTATTTTAATTTTAACTTCCTCTATAGGTCGAGTATCCATATGGATTGATCAATAAAGGAATATGATAATGACTATTATCAGTCACTGTAAATTGTATGGAAACTTCTGGGTAAAATCCTTTTTGACCATGACTCTCGTAATAGTTTTTGGTATTAAAAGTCATGATGTAATTAGCTGGTTCTAGAAACTTTCCTGGAGGAAGTACATCTGCAATACGACCATCTTTATTTGTTATTCCTACACTGATTGGTTTCCATTCTCCATTTTTAAACCCTTTTAAGCTAATGAGCATATTGCGTGCTGGCACTCCAATTGAAGTGTCCAAAGCATGGGTTGTAAGTTGACTTCCCAATGTTGTTAATCCAGTTAAATTTTCAACTAATTTTTCCAGACGAATCACCGTTATCTTATGTTGTTCGTTCATTGCAACCGCTAGCTCATCACTAGTTTGATGCATCAATCTAGCATTTATAATTGCTAGCATTTCAAGGGCAGATTTTCCACTTGCACTTACAATAAATATATAACCAAATTTTTCTTCATAAGCAGTATTTGCTGCTGCAAGAGCTTTGATGGTTTCCATTGATGCTTCAGCAACTTCAGCTTGTTCATTGTTAGCCCAATCTGCAGTGTGCGCAAATTTTTCTTTTAAACTTTGAACATTTCCAATTTTAGGGTGCCCCGAAAAGGCTTCTATAAAATCCTGTTCATTACAATCTTGGTACCAAATAGTTGCTGCTTT
>JBLFXB010000060.1:0-12828 GCA_047611925.1 Polaribacter sp. | reverse complement strand
CAGAATCCGGCTAAAAACCGCAACAATACGCAACAAAGAGATAAGGTTGCTAAAGGAAACAAGAGTAATACTCGTTATAAAGATCCTGATTTTGAATTTGATGGAATTATAGAAAGTGAAGGTGTTTTAGAAATGATGCCTGATGGGTATGGTTTCTTACGCTCTTCTGATTACAATTATTTATCATCTCCTGACGATATTTATGTATCACAATCTCAGATTAAATTATTTGGATTAAAAACAGGTGATACTGTAAAAGGAAATGTCCGCCCTCCAAAAGAAGGAGAAAAATATTTCCCCTTAATTAGAGTTTCAAAAATTAACGGATTAAATCCGAATATTGTTAGAGACAGAGTTTCTTTCGAACATTTAACACCCTTATTTCCTGAAGAGAAATTTAACTTAGCAGAAAAAGGAAGTTCATTATCTACAAGAATTATCGATTTGTTTTCTCCAATAGGAAAAGGACAGCGTGGAATGATTGTAGCACAGCCTAAAACAGGTAAAACAATGCTTCTAAAGGATGTTGCCAATGCGATCGCAGCAAATCACCCAGAAGTATATCAAATCATCTTATTAATAGACGAAAGACCAGAGGAAGTTACCGACATGCAACGTAGTGTTCGTGGAGAAGTAGTAGCTTCTACTTTTGACGAACCAGCAGACAAACATGTACGTGTTGCTAACATTGTTTTAGAAAAAGCAAAGAGATTAGTAGAATGTGGTCATGATGTTGTAATTCTTCTAGATTCTATTACTCGTTTAGCAAGAGCATACAACACTGTTGCTCCTGCATCTGGGAAAATATTATCTGGTGGTATTGACGCAAATGCATTACACAAACCCAAACGTTTCTTTGGAGCTGCTAGAAATATTGAAGGTGGTGGTTCTTTAACCATCATTGCAACTGCTTTAACAGAAACGGGTTCTAAAATGGACGAAGTAATTTTCGAAGAATTTAAAGGAACAGGTAACATGGAGTTACAGTTAGATCGTAACATTTCTAACAGAAGAATTTATCCAGCTATTGACTTAATTAAATCTAGTACTCGTAGAGACGATTTATTATTAGATGCTAAAACTGTTCAACGTATGTGGGTTCTTCGTAAATACTTAGCTGATATGAATCCTGTAGAAGCAATGGAGTTTATCAACGAAAGAATTAAGTACTCTAAAAATAATGATGAATTTTTAATCTCAATGAACGGTTAAAACCATTATATCATATAAAACAAAAGCCTCACTAATTTAGTGAGGCTTTTGTTTTATCTAACATTTACAACCAAGTACATAAAAAACCCGAATCTTACGATTCGGATTTTTTATGTACTCGTAAACTAATTACTTTATTCTATTCCGTAAAATGCACCTCTATTATCTTCTACGTTAGCAGTTTCTTTAATAGCGTTATACATTAAACTTGTTTGTCCTTTTCTAGTATCTGAGATTCTCTTTCTAACAGTATCGTAGTTTGGTAAAGCAACTGGCTTTTCTCTTTTAGTAACAACAAAAGAAAATACACCCTTATCACCCACTACCTTATTAAACATGGTGTTTTCTTTACCCGAAAACATTGCTCCAATAATTTTAGGCTCAAAACCTACACCAGGAATAATTGGTGAAAGCATTGACACAGCAGAAGCAGTTCTAACAATTTGTTTAGTTGCTGTTGCTATATCAGCTAAAGTTGCCCCATTCATCGTTTTTGTAATAATTGCAGCTTTCTTTTCATTTAGTAAGATTGGTCTAACATTAGATGTTGCTCTTGCAGCAGACATTAACCCTTTAAATGTTTTATTAATAATTACCGCAACAACATGTCCATTATTAGTGTCGAATCTTTTATAAGCTCCAACTTCATTTTCTTTCTTATTTGCCCAAGAAACCATATCTCTTTGGTTTCCTATACCTGGAACATTCTCGTCTAACATTTTTAATCCAAAAGCAGATTGAGAAATCAATCCTTTTTCTTTAACAACATCATCAAACTTACTTCCATTTTCTAAAGCCAATGCCAACGTTTCTGCATTTTGAAAGATGGTGTTTTCTGTAGCTTCAGAAGCTTCTATTCTTCTTGCAAAAGTTGCTAATTTAACTGCTGTTTGCTTTTTATTCGTGTCATCAATTCTGATAATGTGATATCCGAATTTTGTTTTTACAATCTTAACATCTCCTTTATTACCAAAGAACAATCCTTCTCCAAAATCTTTATCTAAAGAGAAAGCAGTATTTACTGGAATCCAGTCAATCAGTCCACCTTTTCCTTTTGTTCCATCAGGATTTATTTCATCTGCAATAGCAGCAAATTTCTTTTTATTTCTTCTTACCAACTTAAAAATACTATCTGCAGATTTTTTAGCCTGATCATCTGTTTTAGTTGTTGTTTGACTTGCAGAAGTAGAACCTATAAAAGGAATTAAGATATGAGCTCCTTTAATTGAATCTGAAATCTGAACAACTTCAGTTACTTTAGATATTTTAAAATGCCCTCTATCTTTATAAGGTCCATAAACAGCTCCTTCTTCACCATTAAACACAGCATCTGCAATTGCAACAGAAACCATGTTTTTAAAATTATAGCTATTATCTAATGCTAAATCAGAATTATTTTCAGTAACAAACACAGTAGCATCTGTAGTATTTCTTAACCCTTTAACGCCATCTTTATCATTTAATAAATCTGCAACTTCTTTTTCAATTGCATCTTCATCTCCTTTTGTAGGAATAATATCAAATTTTACATATTTAAGATCTGATGAAGCATCAACTCTAAAGTTTGTTGGATTTGCTTTTACATACGCCTCAATTTCAGATTTAGTTACCGTAACTAAACTATCTTGAATTGTAGTAAAAGGAACATAAACAAACTGAGAAGTTATTTTTGTATTGTTATTTAAATACTCCTGTTCCCCTTCTTTTAAAGAAGCTCCTAAACCAGCGGTAATTAAATTATTATACGTAGTGTTTTCTAATCCTGTTTTAATTCGCCCCATAAAAGCGGACCAAGTATTCCAAACCTCAGGACTATCAGATTTTGCTAAAACTAAAAATTCTTTTAGTTTACCTTCATCAAACATACCAGCACTGTTTAAGAATCTTTGGTCGGTGTTTATTGATTGGTTCTCTATTAAAGCACTCCAAACATCATTTTCTCCAACTTCAATTCCAGCTTCTGCTAATTGATTTTGATATATTTTTTCTCTTACTAAGTTATTCCAAACTGTTTTTGAAGCTTGCATATCAGTAATTTCATTACCAACTTGTGCTTTATAAGCCTCTAATGCTTCGCTAAAATCTTTTCTTGAAATTGTTTCTCCACCTACTTCACCAATGGTGTTTACTTTGGTTGAATTGAAAAAATCTTCAATACTTGAAGGGTCTAATACAAAAGCGAATAATGCTAATCCAATTACAAGGATTAGTGCCATTGAGCGCTCTCTAATTTGAGATAAAATTGCCATACGTCTTTTATTTAATTTACAGTGAGCGAAAATACAATTTCGTATCAAATAATGCAACTGCAAAGGCACAATTATTTACACTAGTTTAAGAATAATTACTTTAATCTTCTTTATCTGTGATTTGAAAGGAAATTTCTTCGATTTTAGAAGAGCTTACTTTAAGGATTTTTATACTAAAATTTTCAATTTTAATTTCTTCATTTAACACGGGAATATTCTCGGTATAATTGATAATATATCCTCCCAAGGTTTCGTAAGCTTCTTCTTTTGGAATATTCAAATTGTATTCTTCATTTAAATAATCTACCTCTAGTCTTGCAGAAAAACGAAACTCATACTCATTTACTCTTTCTTCTAATAATTCTTGAGAATCATGTTCGTCTTCAATTTCTCCAAATAATTCTTCTACAACATCTTCTACTGTTATCATACCAGATGTACCACCATATTCATCTAAAACAATGGCAACGCTTTTTCGCTTTTTCATTAAGCTATTTAAAACATCGTTTATAATCATTGATTCAGGAACAATCTCAACCGGCAATAATACAGATCGAATCGTTTTTGGTTTCTTAAATAACTTGAAAGCATTTACATATCCTACAATGTCATCCAACGAGTTTTCGTAAACTACAATTTTAGAATATCCTGTTTCTATAAATACCTCTCTTAAATTAGCTATTGTTTCATGAATCTCTACAGCCCTCATTTCGGTTCTAGGAACCATTATCTCTCTTGCTTTTACTTTATGAAACTCTAATGCATTTTGAAAAATCTGTATTTCAGAATCTATTTCTTCATCTGTATTTCCAGTTTCCATTTGCTCATTAATATAATTCCCTAACTCTTCTCTACTAAATACTGTTTGCTCTTCGTCAGAATTGGTTTTAAAAAACACACGCAAAAAGAAATCTGAAATTTTACTTATTAAAGTTGAGAACAAGTGAAACAAAATATAGAAAAAGTATGCAGGTATTGCAAAATACTTTAATGCTTCGTTGGCATATATTCTAAAAATAGCTTTCGGTAAAAACTCTGCAGAGACTAATATTAGAATTGTAGAAATTACGGTTTGAATGAATAGTATTGTAAATTCATTCCAAGCTTCAATTGGCAGAAAGCCAACTAGAAAATCGCCCATATAAATACTATAAACCACCAAAGAAATATTATTACCAACCAACATTGTTGTAATAAATTTTGATGATTTGTTTGTGAGTTTTCTAAGAATGCTGGCGACAAAACCATCTTTCTTTTTTTCTAACTCAATATGTAGCTTGTTTGCAGAAATAAAGGCAATCTCCATTCCTGAAAAGAATGCTGAAAATAAAATTGAAATAACAATTATTGCTATTTGTGTTTCCATGTAAAGAGTTACTGATTATTTCTAGATTGCACTTTTTTTCTAAAATATCTTTTAAAGAAAAAGACTAAGGTAATAAAAACAGAAAAACCAATCATTAAATAGGCTTTTTCTCTTTCTTCACTCCATACCAAAATAGCTTCAACTAAAAAGATGATTCCAATTACTAAATAACCGTATTGTAAATATTTCCAAAGAGTATTCATTTGTTAATTTTCTTTTAATGTATGTTGACTTGACATTTGTTTTGCTAAAAACTTAGATAAATCTTTTTTTGATTCAAAACCAACTCCGTTAATTACATCATCTGGAGTTGTTAAAGTGAATTTTTTTTCTGAATAAAGATAATCAGTATTTTGGTCCCAAAGCAATTGTTCTGTGTGTAACTTAGATTTATCCGTGTGATTTAAGATCCAAACATTTCCTTTTAATCGCGTAATTAAGGTTTTAGTATACGTTAAACAATAGTTGCCTTTTATTGTTATTGAATCTTTTCCGTTATTACTATATGAAATCAACGTTATACCTTCTGGAAACTCATTATATGGCTGCGCTGTTCTATTACTAAAATCTAACAACATAGATGTTATTAATTTTGAAGTCACCCTGCCTGAATCTTTATATACATGATTCAGATCCTTAGCAATTCCTACTGGTTGATTCTTAATAAGGAAGAGGTTTTGTACATCATTAGAATTATTAGTACAAGAAAAAAACATTGCTACTAAACTAATAGCAGCAATGTTTTTATATATTATATGTGTACTAAAATTCATTCTTATTTTTTAGAAACCCTTACTGTTTCTCCAATCCAACATTTAACTTTATGCAAAGAACCAGCTTCAATAGTCTGTGTAAACATCAATGTTCTTGAAGGCTCTTGAGAGATATAATTTCTTATATATTTTGCCGCTCTAGAAGCAATACTTGGATCAACTGCTGCCGCTCTTTGAGCTTTTCTTAAAGCTGCAGTATATACCATTCTCTTTTCAAACTCTGTTGCACCACATTCGTTAACACTAGTAGCATATAAACCAGCTATTAACAAATATGCTTTCCCCATACTTGGTTTATTCTGTATTGCTTGTCTTGCATAATTTCTTGCTTGACTTTTTCTTCCTTTTTTAGCAAACAACTGAGCTATTTTATATAAGTTTTCTGCCTTTTTAAATACATCTGGCTGCTGCTCTACAGCTTTCTTATAATATTCCATTGCCTCAGTTTCTTTCCCTTTCTTATATAGAATACCAGCAAAAAACACAGATGCTTCTGGTGATGGATCTGCAGCAACATAAGCTTCAACCAATGATTCATACAATGGATCTTCTGTACATTCTTTTGCGTACATTCTAGAAACCGCTCTTTTTAACCACTTCCCATTTGTTTTATTCGCTTCAAAGTCTCTTGCATATAATGGAACTAGTCTATCACAGGTAGATAACTCTAAAATAATATTATCTAAACCAGCTTCTACTTGCCCAAGTGCTTTTGAGTTTATTGTATAGATTCTTAAATTCGATTTATCTCTTTTCTCTAAAGCCTCCCCTTTTTCTACCTTAGCAGTTATTGGTTCTAATTTTTTAGAGTAATAATCTAACTTCTCACCAACCGATTCTAAAACATCATCATATGTGTCAAAAACTTTTTGCACATTGGTGTCTTTATTTCTATCTGTTACCCCTTGAAAATATTTGTAAATATTTCTAACACCCATTCTAGAAGGATCTACAGAATATGCTTTTTCCAACAACACAAAAACCTCATCATCTGAAGCTAATTTGTTTTTAGCTAAAAAAGTCGCATAATCACTATGTGCTTTCGCTTCGTCTTTTTTAAAGTTTTGTAATCTTTGTTCGTAGATTTTCTTAATTAAGTTAGAATATTCAGCCTTATTTGCTGACGTTTTAAATTTTGATTTCGCTAGCTTATCTCCAAACTTATAAATGTTAATTGACAATTTAGGGCAATCATTCATTAATGAAACCAACTTAAGATAAGCTGCATCATATTTTTTAGTCTGAACCTCTCCTTTAAATAAATTGTATTGAATAGTACAGTCTTGTGTGTTTTGCGCTACAACTTTTGAGTTTAATAGTAATACAATTGCTGCTAGTATAAAAGTAATTTTTTTCATCATCTGTCAGTTTAAAATTAATCTATTTTTCTTTTCTGGAACCAAGCTAAGTTACCAACTGCATTCAAGGATAAACTCAGTTTAAAGTTAAAATAATTTTCTTGTATTAAATTATTCATTGTTGTTCCTTTCTTACCGTATTCAACTCCTAAATTAAGATTAGATGTACTTCTCAGTGGTAAACCTAAACCAAAAGATATGCCAAAGTCATTAACCTTAGTAAATCCTCCAGAACTAGAAGTATTAATTAACAACCCTGTATCTTCAAATCTAACACCAGCTCTATATGTTACTCGATGCCAATAACTAGAAATCGAATTTACTTTTGGAAGATAAAACCCACCAATAGATAATCTATTCGATGTACCATAAGCATATGCAGAACTACTAGCTAATAGTGTGTTTTGAACATTAATTGGGTTTTGAAACTCATAATCTAAAGCTGCGTACCATTTATTCTCTTTTCCAAAACCTATCCCAAAAATAGATTTTAATGGAATTTTCAGCTTCCCTGCAATAGAAGTGCTATGCAAAGTATCTCTAGAGACTTCTATTCCAGAAGATTCAACTGACAACGAGTATAAGTGTTCTGTACCCGTAGTTGTTAAATCACTTTCTAATTTAAAAGAAGCTCCTAAATTCATTTGAATTTTATTTGAAAATTCTTTTTTATATAAAATTCCTACTTTTAGACCTGCTCCTTTAATAGTAACTTTTTCGTGATTCTTTGTAGCTAAATGCACACCAGCTCTTTGAGACAAAACATTATTCTCTGTTTTACCAAATACATATTCTGCTTCAAGTCCTACATTAAAATCTTTAAAAACAGAAATCCCGAATGCTCCATAAATAGTACTTGTTCCTCCAGAACCATAAGACCTTGTTGATTCAAAAGCATCTCCATTAGAATCATTCACAATATTCAATAAAGAATATCCAACAGATGTGTTTGGTCTTAAACCAAAAGCGACACCTGAATTTTTACTAACGGGAAAACCGATATTAATATATGATAAACTTGTTGATGTTGATTTCTGAGATCCAGAAAAATCTTTTACCGTTAAATCATTAACTCTCATTCCCACAGAATACGTAGCAAATCTTAAATTCGAAAAAGAAGCGGGATTAATAAAGTTTAAATGATATATGTTTGAAAAAGCAACACCTACTCCACCCATACTTGCTTGTTCTGCAGATTGAGAACTGTATTGTTGACCAATACCAAAAAATGAATATGGCGAAGAATTAGATCTTTGACCATAAGATTTTATTGAAATAATTAGTAAAAATATATAGAAAGTTTTCTTTAGCATTCCTCTTTGTTGTATATCAAAATTGTGTTTAACCCCTCCAAAACAAAATTTGGATTGGCAAATATGCTACTTTTTAATTGTTTAGCCAAGAAATATGTATCTCCTCCTGTTAAAACTACTGTTAAATATTGACTTTCTTTCTTGTATTCTTCAATTATGTGTAAAATTTCTCCAACAACACCATTAATAATACCAGAATGCATACTTTCTTTTGTTGAACCTCCAATAATAAAATTTATTTCATTTTTTTCTAACAAAGGGAGTTTTGACGTGTAATAATTTAATGATTTATACCTCATTTCGATCCCTGGAGATATCGCACCTCCAAAATACTCACTACTAGCGTTTATATAATCATACGTAATGCAGGTTCCTGCATCAATTATCAACACATTCTCTTTTGAAAACTTTTTAGCAGCATTAGAAACAATTGCAATTCTATCTACTCCTAAAGTATCTTTTGTCTTGTATTTATTTACAAAAGGAACTGCTGTTTTAGCATCTAATACCCTAAAAGATGTTTTTTCCTGTAGATTATGCATCAAATTTTCTGATAAAACCTTCACCGAAGACAGAATTCCATCAGTTATCACATACTTTGATAAAAAAAAATCCACTTTTTCTAACAATTCTTTTTCAGTAAAAACCAACAGTTCAATCAATCTATCGCTCTCAAAAACAGCCGCTTTGATTCTTGTATTCCCTACATCAATAATTAAATTCATACCTCGATATTAAATAAGCCTCAAAAATACAATAGATTTTTTACAATTTTATTTGGTAAATTAAAAAAAGAGGTAGTATATTTGCACCCGCATAAAGCGAATGGTGCCTTAGCTCAGTTGGTAGAGCAATAGACTGAAAATCTATGTGTCCCTGGTTCGATTCCTGGAGGCACCACCAAAACCACTCTTTTTTAAGAGTGGTTTTTTTATGTTCTATTTTTAACCAATTCAATCGTTTTATGGAGAATTGGGTTTTTATTATTAGTATTCCAAACCGCTGAAAGTACTGTTCTTTGAGAAATCATATCTAATTCGATAAACCGAACACCAGAATGGTTGTTTAACAACGATTTTGGTACAATAGAAATTCCGAAATTATTCTCTACCAATTTATATATTGAACTTGCATGAATTGTATTGTGAGATACAATTGGAGAAAAGCCACTATCATCAAAAATCTGCATCACTTTTTCATAATAAGAAGCACTATACTTTGAATCGAAAAGTATAAACGGTTCGTCTTTAAATTGTGATAAGTCCACAAATTCTTTTGCTGTAATTGGATGCTTTTCTGGCAACACCAAACAAAATGTTTCTTTTAAAATAGGTAAAATCTCCAATCCCCTTGGCACTCTTTCCAACCGAACAAAGCCCATATCTACATCATGTGACAATAAGCTTTCTATTTGCTTTTGATTGTCCATTTCTTTCAAACTAAAAACAACATCTGGATGTTCTTTTCTGAATTGCACTAATAAATTCGGAATGATTTCTTGCATTGCAGAACCCACATACCCAAACTTTAAATCTCCGCCAATTCCATCATTCAGCAATTTGGCATGCTTAAAAATATGCTCTAAATTCTTTAAATTTTTAGCCAATTCTTTTTGCAAATACTTCCCTGGCTTTGTCAACTCCACTTTTCTATTGTGACGTTCAAATAACTTGATTCCTAAATCATCTTCCATATGTTTGATTTGCCTACTCAATCCTGGCTGTGAAATAAACAAGCGCTCAGCCGCTTTTCTAAAGTGTAAATCTTCAGCAACCGCTAAAAAATATTTAATATGACGAAATTCTATTTGATTACTCATAGGCATCAATAACTAACAAACTTAATCTTGTTAAGCATCAAAAATACCAATAACTTTGTAACAAACACCAGAAACTTCAACAAATGACATTTAAATACGGAATAGATCCACTAACGGTAGACAAAGTAATTGCAATTGCACAAGGAAAATTACACGCTAAACTTACAAACGAGACCATTGAAGCAGTAAAAAGCTGTAGAGCCAAAGTAGAGAAAATGGCCAGTGGAGCCAACCCTGTGTACGGAATAAACACTGGTTTTGGACCTTTGTGTGATGTACAAATTACACCTGCCCAAACGAGTAAATTACAAGAAAACTTACTAATTACACACGCGGTTGGTGTTGGAAACCCAATTGATAAAGAATTATCTAAAATCATGATGATTTGTAAAGTACATGCATTGTGTCAAGGTTATTCTGGTGTTCGTTTAGAATTAATAGACCGTATTTTATACTTTATAGAACATGATTTATTACCGATTGTTCCTGAACAAGGTTCTGTAGGTGCTTCTGGTGATTTAGCGCCACTTTCACATTTATTTTTACCGTTATTAGGTGAAGGTAATTTTTGGATTGGAGATAAAATAATTCATGCAAAAGAAGTGTTGGCAAAGCACAACTTAACGCCATTAACGCTAGAAGCAAAAGAAGGATTGGGTTTAATTAATGGAACGCAATTTATTTTAGCACACGCCATCAAAGGGTTGCAAAAAATGGACTACTTACTAGACTTAGCCGATGTTTCTGGAGCTATGAGTTTAGAAGGTTTTCAAGGAAGTGCTTCTCCATTTAAAGAGGCTTTGCACAAGATCAGACCTTTTAAAGGAAACTTAAAAGTAGCAGAACGCATGCGTATGTTATTGGCAGGTTCTCAAAATGTAGAAAACCATTTAAAGTGCGACCGTGTTCAAGATCCGTATTCTATGCGCTGTATGCCGCAAGTGCATGGTGCTTCTAGAAATGCCTATTACCATTTGAAAGAATTGGCAGAAATTGAAATGAATTCGGTTACTGATAATCCAATTATATTAAGTGAAACAGAAGCAATTTCTGGAGGAAACTTTCACGGACAACCTTTAGCAATGGCTTTAGATTATGGTTCTATTGCTGCCTCTGAATTAGGAAATATCGCAGACAGACGTTGTTATTTATTACTAGAAGGAAAATACGGATTGCCAAGATTATTAACTGCTGCAGGTGGATTAAATTCAGGGTTTATGATTCCGCAATACACAACAGCAGCTTTAGTTACAGAAAATAAATCATTGTGCTTCCCTCCTTCTGCAGATAGTATCCCTACTTCGTTAGGACAGGAAGATCATGTGTCTATGGGAAGTATTTCTGGACGACAATTCAATCAAATTTTAGGAAATATTGAAAAAATACTAGCCATTGAATTGATGTATGCTGCACAAGCAATGGAATTCAGAAGACCAAATACATTCTCTACTATTATTGAAGAAAACTTCAAAATCATTAGAGAAAAAGTAGCGAAATTAGAAGAGGATCGTATTTTAAAAGACGACATCTACGCAATGATTCAATTAGTAAAAAATAAAGCATTCATCGTTAAATAGAAACAACATGAATTTTAAAGAACAAATAGCACAAGGAATTCCAAGGGAAATTCCAGTAAAAAGAACATATCCTGCGGATGCAAATAGAGCTCCAAAGAGAAAAGATATTTTATCCGTAGAAGAAAAGCAATTGGCAATTAGAAATGCATTGCGTTATTTTCCTGCAGATTGGCATGAAGAATTAGCTTCTGAATTTGCAGAAGAATTGAAAGAATATGGTAGAATTTACATGTATAGATTCAAACCAGATTATAAAATATATGCAAGACCAGTTTCAGAATATCCTGCAAAAACAACACAAGCTGCTGCATTGATGTTGATGATTCAAAACAACTTAGACCCAGCAGTTGCACAGCATCCAGAAGAATTAATCACCTATGGTGGTAACGGAGCTGTTTTTCAGAACTGGGCACAGTACTTATTGGTAATGCACTATTTATCAATAATGACAGACGAACAAACCTTGCATTTGTATTCTGGGCATCCAATGGGATTATTTCCTTCGTCAAAAAATGCACCAAGAGTAATTGTAACCAACGGAATGATGATTCCTAATTACTCGAAACCAGATGACTGGGAGAAATTCAACGCTTTAGGAGTTACACAATACGGACAAATGACAGCAGGTTCATTTATGTATATTGGACCACAAGGAATTGTGCATGGAACAACAATTACGGTAATGAATGCTTTTCGTAAAATATTGCCAAAAGGAGAAACTCCTGCCGGAAAAATATTTTTAACCGCTGGTTTAGGCGGAATGAGTGGAGCACAACCAAAAGCGGGTAACATTGCTGGTTGTATTACCATTGCTGCAGAAGTAAATCCAAAAGCCGCGACAAAAAGACATGAACAAGGTTGGGTAGATGTATTGATTGACAATATCGATGCCTTAATCACTAGAGTGAAACAGGCGCAAGCAATCAAAGAAGTAGTTTCTATTGCTTTTATTGGAAATGTAGTAGAAATTTGGGAACGTTTTGATGAAGAAAACATCCACATCCATGTAGGAACAGATCAAACATCATTGCATATTCCATGGACAGGTGGTTATTATCCTATTGATATTTCTTACGAAGAATCGAACAGATTGATTCGTGAAGAGCCTGCAATTTTTAAAGAGAAAGTTCAAGAAACATTAAGAAGACATGCAACTGCAAT
>JBLFXB010000059.1:0-13129 GCA_047611925.1 Polaribacter sp. | reverse complement strand
TCCTGTTGGTCCAGTTGCACCAGTTGGCCCTGTAGGTCCAGCTACTGTTGAAGCAGCTCCTATTGGTCCAGTTGCACCAGTTGGTCCAGGTGTTGAGCTACCAGATGTTTTAGCGTATAAAGCATAAGGGACACTCATTAGTTGGCTTGTGCCTGTAATGGTATAAGTTGTTCCTCCTGTAGGATCGGTTTCTGTTTTTATAAAATAAGTATCGTTTCCCCAATCAATAGTAGTAAAATCTCCACTTACAAGTGTTCCAATTCCAATGTCTAAACTTACCAAACCATTGGTATTGGTTGTTCGAGTTTGCGTTTCTACATAAACAGGTGTTCCTGTTGCTCCGCCTTGTAGTATACTTATTTGCATACCTACAGCTTGAGTAGTTACTAATGCATTACCTGCATCTCTAACAACTGCCTGATAACTCATTTTTTCTGGTGCTTGTGCAAAAACGGATGCTGTTAGCATTAGTGCTGCAATTATTGTATATATCTTTTTCATTGTTTTTAGTTTTTAATTACTTTAAATGTTTTAATTAAATGGTTGTTTTTGGTTACTTTTAAAAAGTAGATGGCTGTAGGCTGGTTCTCTAAACTTATGTTAGATGAATTACTGCTCACTGTTTTACTTTCTATCAGTTTACCATGCATATCAATTAATTGATAATGTAAATTTTCAATCTTTTCTACTTTTAAGGTTAGAAAATTTGTAGTTGGGTTTGGGTAAACACTCAGTTCTAAATTAATAGTTGTTTCGTTTACGCCTAGAGTTGTAGAAATCTCAAAAGGTTGTTGCACTCCCTGCACTACGCTTCCGTTTGTTCCTGTAGCTGTAGTGTAAACTACTTGTCCTACCGTGTAACTGGCTGTTCCGTCTATCCCTGTTGCTTCACTACCTGTAGTAGCTACTGTTTCTTGTGCCTGTAATCCTCCTAGGCCGATTAACAGAAAGGCAATGCTTGTAATTGTCTTTTTGTGTTTCATAGTTTTATAAAGTTTAATTATTCGTCAAAGGTATTATTATGTAATTTTTTTATTGGTTTTGGTATGTTGGGTAACTTAATGATATCTAGCGTTTTAACGTTTTATATCAAGAGTTAGCTAAGTTGTGTTTTTTCTGTAAGAAAATCAATAGGTATAAGTACCTGTTTTTATAAATAAAAAAAACCGCTTCAAATAAATGAAACGGTTTGTAGCTGTTAAACAAATAAACGCATAAACAACTATACGTTTAAATATCGTATTCTATAGGTAGTCTTCAATTGGGTTACAAGAACAAATTAAGTTTCTGTCTCCAAAAGCATCATCAACTCTACGTACAGAAGGCCAAAATTTATTATCAGCAATGTAGTCTAGTGGAAATGCAGCTTGCTTTCTAGTGTATGGTAATGTCCATTCATCAGCAGTTAACATTTCTTGTGTATGTGGTGCGTTCTTCAAAGGGTTGTTTGTCTCTTCTTTTGTTGCTTCAGAAATCTCTTTTCTAATAGAAATCATTGCATCACAAAAGCGATCTAATTCCGCTTTACTTTCAGACTCTGTTGGTTCCACCATAATGGTTCCAGCAACAGGGAAAGATACTGTAGGTGCATGAAAGCCATAATCCATTAAACGCTTTGCAATGTCTACCACTTCAATTCCATTTTCTTTAAAATCTCTACAATCTAAAATCATTTCGTGCGCTGCACGGTTCATTTCTCCAGAATACAATGTTTCGTAATGTCCGTTTAAACGTTCCTTGATATAGTTGGCGTTTAAGATGGCATTTTTTGTCGAGTCTGTCAATCCGTTTGCACCTAACATCGTTATGTATCCGTAAGAAATTAAACATGCCAAAGCAGAACCCCAAGGTGCTGAAGAAATAGCCGTAATTGCTTCGTCTCCTCCAGTTGCAATTACAGGGTTTGACGGTAAAAAAGGTACGAGTTGTGGAGCCACACAAATTGGTCCAACTCCAGGTCCACCACCACCATGTGGAATGGCAAATGTTTTATGTAAGTTTAAGTGACAAACATCTGCTCCAATTGTTGCAGGGTTTGTCAATCCAACTTGTGCATTCATATTGGCACCGTCCATATATACTTGACCACCATTGTCATGAATGATCTGTGTAATTTCCTTAATGGCCTTTTCATAAACTCCGTGTGTAGAAGGGTATGTTACCATTAATGCAGAAAGGTTTTCTTTATGTAATTCAACTTTTTCACGCAAGTCTGCTACATCAATATTTCCTCTTTCGTCTGTTTTAGTCACCACAACTTTCATTCCGGCCATTACTGCAGATGCAGGGTTTGTACCGTGTGCAGAAGCAGGAATCAAACAGATGTTTCTGTTGGTGTCTTCATTAGATTCGTGATATGCTCTAATGGTCATCAATCCAGCAAATTCACCTTGTGCGCCAGAATTTGGTTGTAAAGAGGTTCCTGCGAAACCTGTAATTACATTCAATTGATTTTCAAGATTTGTCAACACTTCTTGATATCCTTGTGCTTGCTCAATAGGAACAAATGGGTGAATATTTCCCCACTGCGGATTACTCAATGGCAACATTTCAGAAGCCGCATTTAATTTCATCGTACAAGATCCTAAAGAAATCATTGAATGATTCAATGCTAAATCTTTACGTTCTAATTTTTTGATATAACGCATCATGTTCGTTTCAGACTGATACGTATTAAATATTTCGTTGTTTAAGAAAGAAGTATTTCTTTGAGTCGCTTCTAAAATAGTATTTGCAGTAGAATATTCTGAAACGGTAGTGCTATTTAAATTGAATGCTTTTGTGAAACAGCTCAAAATAGCATTGATTTCTTTTAAAGAAACAGTTTCATTTACAGAAATAGAAACGGTATTGTCATCAATATAATTAAAATTGATTCCGTTAGACTCTGCTAAAGTTTTCAATACTTTTGCATCTACTTTTACAGTAATTGTATCGAAGAAAGAAGGATTTGTTTGCTCAAATCCTAAGACTGACAATGCATTTGCTAAAGTTACTGCTGATGCATGCACTCTGTCTGCAATATATTGTAAGCCATCTTTACCATGATATACTGCGTACATACCAGCCATTACAGCTAATAAAACTTGTGCAGTACAAATGTTAGAGGTTGCTTTTTCACGTTTAATATGTTGCTCACGCGTTTGCAAAGCCATACGCAACGCACGTTTGCCGTCTACATCTTTAGTAACACCAATAATTCTTCCTGGCATACTTCTTTTGTAGGCATCTTTGGTTGCAAAGTATCCTGCATGCGGACCTCCATATCCCAAAGGAATACCAAAACGCTGTGTAGTACCAACAACAACATCAACTCCAAATTCTGCCGGAGCTTTTAATTTTACTAGGGATAAAATATCAGCAGCAACGGCTACTTTTATATTGTTTTCGTTTGCTTTCGCAACAAAGTCTGTATAGTCATTTACGACACCATGTTTTCCTGGATATTGTAAAATAGCACCAAAAAATCCTTCAGAGAAATCAAATTCCTCATGGTTTCCAATCACTAATTCAATTCCGATTGGCGTAGAACGTGTTTGTAAAATTGATAATGTTTGTGGTAGAATTTCTTCAGAAACAAAAAACTTGTTTGCACCCGCTTTTTTCTTCGCTTTTTCTCTAACACTAAATAACAATGCCATTGCTTCTGCAGCAGCAGTTCCTTCATCTAATAAAGAAGCATTTGCCAACTCCATTCCTGTTAAATCACAAACCATTGTTTGGTAATTCAACAACGCTTCTAAACGTCCTTGTGCAATTTCTGCTTGATAAGGTGTATACGCTGTGTACCAACCCGGGTTTTCTAAAATATTACGTTGAATAACACTGGGCACAATAGCTTCATGATATCCTAAACCTATATAACTTTTATATACCTTGTTTTTAGCGCCTAATTCGGTAACATGATTTAGGTATTCATATTCGCTCATTTCTGGAGCTAAGTCCAATCCGTTTTTTAAACGAATATCATCGGGAATAGTTTCGAAAATTAACTGATCTAAATTATCAGCTTTTATCGTTGATAACATTTCTTTTTGCTCCGCTGTATTAGGACCAATATGTCTTGCTTGAAATGAATAAGTGTTCATTGTTTTGTGTTGTTGAGATGTTGTTAAAAACAAAAAATATTTTGCGCTCCAAAAATAGCGAAAATTCAACACTTTTATTGATATGATTTTGATAAAAAAAGACATTTTATTAACCAAATATCTAGGTTATAAACAGAATCACTATTTTTGTGTAATGAGTATCCTCAAAAAAATCCTTAATTTTTATATAAACGCAAGCATTCATGTTGCGTTGGCGGTGTATTCTTTTGTTAGAATCACAGAGATTTATTTTGGTTTAGAATACAATGAAGCGTTAGATTATTTTGCTTTTTACGGAACGATTACGGGATATAATTTTGTTAAATATTTTGGGCTAGCAAAGTTTCATCATAGAAGTTTAACTCAGAACTTAAAAATCATTCAAATTTTTTCGTTTGTTTGTTTTTTGTTGATGTGTTACTACGGATTTCAATTGTCTTTAAACACACTGTTCCTTTTTGGTGGGTTTGGATTGTTAACCGTTTTATATGCCATTCCTTTTTTAAGTGGATTTCAGAAAAACTTAAGAAATATCAGTTACTTGAAAATTATTGTAGTTGCTGTGGTTTGGGCAGGAGTTACAGTAATAGTGCCGATTTTTGATGCTGGGGAGTCTTTTGAAACCCATAGAATTATATTGCAATTTGCACAACGTTTTTTATTAGTTTGTGTGTTAATTTTACCTTTTGATATTCGAGATTTGAGTTTTGATGCCGTTTCATTACAAACAATTCCAAGAAAGATCGGCGTAGATAAAACAAAAAAGCTAGGCTATGTGTTGTTGTTGTTTACACTCGTTTTAGAGTTCTTGATATCTCCAGAGGCGAACTATAGAAATGTGTTTTTAGGTGTCTTTTTTATCCTATTATTTTTATTGATGAGAGCAACGGCTAAGCAATCAAAATATTATAGCTCATTTTGGGTAGAGCTAGTTCCTGTTTTTTGGAGCGTAGTACTTTACGGAATTATTAATTTTTAAAGAATTTATTGTCGACTTTTAAAATAAATTAGGCATATCAAAAAGATATGATAATTTTTTAAAATTGCTTCTCGTTCAGTGATTTACTTTGTAGATTTGCTTGCTTAACAACAACACAGCACCGTAAAATAATGAGCACTCTAAAAAGAAACTACATTTTCGATTTTGACAGTACATTAACCAGAGTAGAAGCCTTGGATGTATTAGCGGAAATAACCTTAGCAAACCATCCTAAAAGAGAAGAGATAATCAAAGAGATTATTGAAATCACAAATCGTGGAATTGATGGAGAAGTTTCCTTTACAGAATCTTTAGATAGGAGAATACATTTGTTGCATGCTAAAAAATCAGATTTAATAGATTTGATTGTGGCATTAAAAAAACAAGTATCTGTATCTATAGAAAAAAATAAAGAATTTTTTGAAAAACATGCAGATGATATTTATGTGATTTCTGCAGGGTTTAAAGAATTTATCATTCCTATTGTAGCGGAGTATAACATTCCCGAAGATAGAGTATATGCCAATACTTTTGAGTATGATGCCAATGATGTAATTGTTGGATTTGACAGAGAGAATCCGTTGTCTGTTCATAATGGAAAAATTAAATGCTTAAGAGATCTAAATCTAGAAGGGGAGATTCAGGTTATTGGTGATGGTTATAGTGATGCCGTAACAAGAGAAGCTGGAGTCGCGCATAAATTTTTCGCATATACAGAAAATGTAACCCGAAATAAAACGATTGAAAATGCAGATCATATTGCTCCTAATCTAGATGAGTTTTTGTTTGTAAATAAATTGACAAGAAACATCTCATACCCTAAGAATAGAATTAAGATTTTGTTGTTAGAAAATGTACATCCAGATGCTTTTGATAAATTATCAAAAGATGGTTTTACAGTAGAAACAGTTTCTAAAAGTTTGTCTGAGGATGAATTGATAGAGAGAATAAAAGAGGTGCATGTATTAGGAATTCGATCTAAAACTCAAGTAACCAAAAAAGTGATCGAAGCTGCCGAGAAACTAATGGTAGTTGGCGCTTTTTGTATCGGTACAAAGCAAATCGATTTAGATGCCTGTAAAGAAAATGGTGTCGTTGTGTTTAATGCGCCATATAGTAATACGCGCTCTGTAGTAGAATTGGCTATTGGAGAAATCATTATGTTAATGCGAAGCGTTTTTCAACGTAGTACAGAATTGCATAATGGGCAATGGAATAAAACAGCACAAGGTTCTAGAGAAGTTCGTGGTAAAAAGCTAGGAATTGTTGGTTACGGTAATATTGGTAAGCAATTATCGGTATTGGCAGAAGCACTCGGAATGGATGTGTATTATTACGATGTAGAAGATAAATTAGCGTTAGGAAATGCGACAAAAATTGAAAAATTATCGGAGTTGTTAGCCATTTCTGATGTGGTTACATTACATATTGATGACAATGCAGCGAATAAAAATTTCATTGGAGCAAAAGAGATTTCTCAAATGAAGCAAGGAGCACACTTGGTAAATCTTTCTCGTGGTTTTGTATTGGATATTAAAGCATTGACAGAAGCCTTAAAAAGTGGAGCAATTGCTGGAGCTGCAGTAGATGTGTATCCTGAGGAACCAGCAAAAAATGGTGATTTTTATACAGATTTAAAAGGCTTGAATAATGTGATTTTAACGCCACATGTTGGTGGTAGTACAGAAGAAGCGCAAAAAGACATTGCAGATTTTGTTCCGAATAAAATTATGGCATATATCAATTCTGGAAATACAGTAGATGCTGTTAATTTCCCGAATATTAGATTGCCTAAACATAACAATGCGCACCGTTTTTTACATATACATGAAAATGTGCCTGGTGTGATGGCAAAAATCAATAAAGTGTTGGCAAAGTATGATATGAACATTACTGGTCAATACTTATCTACAGATGATAAGGTTGGGTATGTGATTACCGATTTGGATAAAGACTACAATACAAAAGTAATTAAGAAGTTAAAAGAGGTAGAAGGAACTATTAAGTTTAGAGTGCTCTATTAATTCAAGGAATACATAAAAAAATGCTCTCGAATTCGAGAGCATTTTTTTTATGGTTTAATTTCTAAGTCTTTCTTAAGATCGATGATTTTATCATCTTTTACACCTAAATAACGTCGACTTCCTAAATATCTTCCTCTGTTAAAAGCATCATAGTTAGGTTGGTCTTTGTTGATAGAGCTTAAATGTACATTGCTTGCAGAGTGAATAAATTCTCCTTTGTCATTTCCTAGCCAAATTCCAACATGTGTAACACGTTGTTTTTTATCCTTCGTTGCTGGAGTTCCAAAAAACATCAAATCCCCTTTTTTTAAACCCTCAAATTTTAGATTTTCATCTACTATTTTTCCGGCATGTATTTGTTGAGATGCGTCTCTCGGAATTACAAAGCCGTTCATTAAATACACCATTTTTGTAAACCCGCTACAATCATTTCCTTTGGTAGAGGTTCCTCCCCATAAATAAGGAGCACCTAGCATCGTTTTTGCAGATGCTTCTATAAATGCCGCATTTGATGGGTTTTTTAATAGCCAAGAATTGTATAGAACTGCTTCTTGTTTTTTTACAAAACCAATTCTACCGTCTGGGTATTCTACTTCGTAAAAAGAATCGTGTTCTTTGATTAAGGCTAAGGTTCCGCCAAAAACAATATCAGAAACACTGGTTGCGTTTTTGCTTTTGCTGCTGTAGACAGATCCAGTGTTTGGTGTAAAAATAATTTTATCTTTTTTATTCCATTCCTGAAATTCGTCAAGAGTCATTTGTGTAATCCCGCCATGATCAACCCAAGAAATATAGTTATCAGGAGTTTGCACTCGGTAAAAATCTCCTTTTTTATCCAAGACCTTCAGCTCCATTCCTAATAAACCCTGAGTTCCTAATTCAGCAGAATGTTTTGGTTTAGATCTTATGTTAATCACCGAGTTGTTGCCAAGTGCGTATATTTTATTTCCAACAGCAGAATCAGGTAAAATTCTAACTTTATTTTTATAGATGATGTTTCTGTTTTTTAGACTGTCTAATAAGATTGAAAATGCTTTTTTGTGAGTGGTTTCTCCGGTTAAAACGATTGTGTTTTTTTTGTTTTCAAAATGAACATCAAACAATTCTACTCTTTTGTCAGGAGCAAACTCATTTTTGATAATTGCATGGATATTTTCTAGTTCAGTAATAGTTTTAGAAGTGTCATTACAGGAAATAAATGTGCTAATTAGTAGTACGGAAAATATTTTTAAAAATTTCATATCAAAAAGTAAAGGTTTAAAAGCCCACTTTGTGGGTTTAGGCTAAAGTACAAAATGCGATCAAGTATTTACAAGTTAATTTTTGCAGCTCCATTTTTAAGTATGGAAATATAATTGGTTACATTTTTTAATTCAAATCTGCTCGATGGGCCAGAAGCGCTAATACTTCCAATAAGTTTGTTGCTTTTGTTAAAAATCGGAATCGCTACACAAATCAATCCCAGCTCAAACTCCTCTAAATCTAAGGCGTATCCTTGTTTTTTTATTTTTTCCAATGCACTAAGAAATACAGGTTTTTTGGTGATTGTGTTTTTGGTGATTGTTGTAAAGTGTATAGACTTTAAAAGATGGTCTCTTTTTGTTTCTGATGAAAAAGCCAATAATACTTTTCCTATTGCTGTTGCATGTATGGGTTGATAAGATCCTACAGAAGTACTTATTTTTAACCCTTGAAGACTTTCTGATTTGTTGATGTAAAAGACTTGGTTGTCTTTTAAAACTCCATACAAAACCGTTTCTTGTATGTCTATGGCAATGTCTCTAATCGGAATTTTAGTTGCGTTAATTAATGATTGATATAATGACACGCGGTTTCCCAATTCAAACAGTTTACTTCCTAAGCTGTACTTTTCGTTTTCATTTTGTTGCACTACTTTTAATGAAACGAGTGTGCTTAATAAGCGATACGTAGTGCTTTTGTTGTATCCAGATTTTGTTGCTAATTCTCGAACGCCCCATTCTTTTTTGTCGGTAGTGAACGCATCTAGCAATGAAAATGCTTTAATTATGGATTGGTTTAAGTTTTTAGAATCTTCGTTCATAGAATTTTTGTGAAATCATTTTGGCTAATATAAGGAAAAAAGTGTATATTTATAAAACACCGTTTCATATAATGAAACACTTTGGGTTTTTTGAGTTTAATAATTGCATCAAAATACTGTATCTTTAGTGTTCTTACGAATTGGTTTGATAAAAGAAATATATAGAGATGTATCAAAATAGTTTAGCCTACGCACAACAACAAGATAAGCAAGATAAATTAGCGCATTTGCGTGATCAATTTCATATTCCGAAAGATAAAAACGGAAATAATTGGTTGTATTTTACAGGAAACTCTTTAGGGTTGCAACCTAAGAATACGCAGAAATACATTCAGCAAGAACTAGATGATTGGGCGAATTTTGGAGTAGAAGGTCATTTTGAAGCTAAAAACCCGTGGTTGTCATATCATGAGTTTTTGACAGAGAACATGGCCAAAATTGTTGGTGCAAAGCCGCTAGAAGTTGTGGTGATGAATACGCTAACAACCAACTTACATTTGTTGATGGTCTCTTTTTATCAGCCAACAAAAAAGAAGTATAAAATTGTAATTGAATCTGATGCATTCCCTTCGGATAGATATGCGGTTCAATCGCAATTAAAATTCCATGGATTTGATGTAGAAGAAGGATTGATAGAATGGAAGCCAAGAGCAGGAGAAGATTTATTGAATATTGAAGATTTAGAAACCATTGTTGCTGAGCAGGGAGATGAAATAGCATTGCTATTAATTGGAGGTGTTAATTATTATACTGGACAATATTTAGATTTGAAACGAATTGCTGAGATTGGTCATGCTAAAGAATGTATGGTCGGAATTGACTTAGCACATGGAGCAGGAAATATATCACCAGAATTACATGATTCGGGAGTAGATTTTGCAGCTTGGTGTACGTATAAATATTTGAATTCAGGGCCAGGAAGTTTAGGTGGTTTATTTGTGCATGAAAAACACGCATACAATAAAGACATACCTCGTTTTTCTGGATGGTGGAACCATAATAAAGATACACGTTTTAATATGCGTCAACCTTTTGATGTAATGCCAGGTGCAGAAGGATGGCAATTATCCAATCCTCCTATATTATCCATGGCGGCTATTAAAGCTTCATTAGATATGTTTGCTGAGGTGGGAATGGAAGCATTGCGTGAGAAATCAGAAAAAATGACAGGGTATTTTGAGTTTTTAATCAACCAAATAGATTCCGATTCAATTAAAATTATCACGCCATCAAATCCAAAAGAAAGAGGTTGTCAATTGTCTCTTCAGGTTAAAAATGCTGATAAAAATTTGCATAAAAAACTAACAGATAATAATATTATTACAGATTGGAGAGAGCCAGATGTGATTCGTTGTGCACCAGTGCCAATGTATACTAGTTTTGAAGATGTATATAGAATGGTGACCGCTTTAAAAGAGTTGTTATAATAAATAAAAATATCTCCTCGAGCATTACTGAAATGAAAATATATTTTCATTGAAAGTAGTAAACGCAGTTTAGCGAGAGGTTATATTAAGGTCTCGACTGCGTTTGACCTGACAAATAAGAAATATGAGTAAGAAAGAAAATATATTAATTGTTGGAGCTGGATTGTGTGGCTCTTTATTAGCATTGCGTTTAGCGCAAAGAGGATATAAAGTTGCCGTGTACGAAAGTAGACCAGATTTAAGAACTACAGATATTTCTGCAGGAAAGTCGATCAATTTATCATTGTCAGATAGAGGTTTCAAAGCCTTGCGATTGGCAGGAGTAGAAGAGAAAGCACGTGATATTTGTATTCCGATGTATGGACGTATGGTACATGACATTGAAGGAAATACATTTGCGTCTAATTATTCTGGTAGAGAAGGAGAATATATCAATTCGATTTCTAGAGGAGATTTAAACGGGATATTATTAACCGAAGCAGAAAAACACGAAAATGTAAACATACATTTTAACCATAAATGTACTGCAATAGATATAGAAAAAACGACAGCTAAATTTCAGAATTATACCACCAAAGAAGAAGTATCTGTATCTGCTGATGTAATCTTTGGAACAGATGGTGCTGGTTCTATATTGCGTAAGAGCTATTATTTAGAACGTAAATTTTTGTTTAGTTATTCGCAAGAGTATTTAACGCACGGATATAAAGAATTGGAGATTCCAGCAGCTGCAAATGGAAAGCATCTAATAAGTAAAGATCATTTACATATTTGGCCACGCGGCGAATATATGTTAATTGCTTTGCCAAATATGGATGGTAGTTTTACTGTGACATTGTTTTTAGCAAATGAAGAAGGAGTTTATCACTTTAAAGGATTGGATACTGAAGAGAAAATATTTCACTTTTTTAAAGAGCAATTTCCAGATGCGCTAGCGTTAATTCCGAATATAGCAAAGGAGTTTTCAGACAATCCAACAGGAGCTTTAGGAACGGTAAAATGTTCGCCTTGGCATTATAAAAATAACACGGTATTAATGGGAGATGCAGCACATGCAGTGGTCCCTTTTTACGGACAAGGAATGAACGCTTCTTTTGAGGATGTTGTGGAATTAGATGCAATATTAGATCAAGAATTGGGCGATTGGGAAACAGTTTTTAAAGCCTATACAAAAGCACGAAAATCGGATGCCGATGCTATTGGAGAATTGGCAATTGAGAATTATTATGAAATGAGGGATCATGTTGCAAATCCATTATTTAAGCAAAAGCGAAAAATAGAAATGGATTTAGAGAAAGCATTTCCAACGGAGTATTTTTCTAAATATTCTATGGTAACGTTCAATGCAAATATTGGATACAATGAAGCCATGGTTAAAGGGAGAGCGCAAGACAAAGCCCTGTTGAATATGATAGCTGATTCTGAGGTTTTAACATCATTAGAGATGACCAAAGAAGAGTTGGTAATCGTGTTGAAAAAAGTGAAACAAGAAACCAATGCAATTTTACAAGAGGATAAAATAGCAGGATTGAAATAAATGAAAACATACATTGTTATACTAAGAGGAATTAACGTCTCGGGGAAGAATATCCTTCCGATGGCAGCGCTTAGAGAAATGTTATCAAGCTTACAATTTGAAAATATTCAAACCTATATTCAGAGTGGAAATATTGTTTTGAATTCGGAATTGTCTAAAGAAGAAGTTATCGGAAAAGTAAAAAGAGGAATTGCTTCAAAATTCGGATATGATGTTCCGGTATTGGCAAGAACAATTGATGAGTGGAAAAATGCGATTACAAATAATCCATATCCTACAGAAAATCATAAAATTGTATCTTTTACTTTTTTAAATGAAGTTCCAGTAAAAACAACGATAGAGGTAAACATCACAAATGATGATGTATATACTGTTGTAAATGACATGGTATATATGTATTGTCCAGATGGATTTGGAAAAACAAAATTGACAAACAATCTGTTTGAGAAAAAAATAAAAGTAACCGCTACGTCTCGTAATTTTAGAACAACGATGAAGTTGTTAGAGATGGCGAAAGCATAAAGAAGATGGAAGAAAAAAAAGTAACACCAAGAGGCGCATATCCACATGTAAAAGTTGTGGGAGATTTTATTTTTGTGTCAGGAACAAGTTCTCGTAGACCAGACAATTCAATTGCTGGAGTAGATATTATTGATGAAATGGGAACGAAATACTTGAATGTAGAAACACAAACTAGAGAAGTGTTAAACAATATAGATGCCAATTTAAAAAAAGTAGGCGCAAGTATTAAAGATGTTGTAGATGTTTCTACATTCTTGGTAAATATGAATGATTTTGCAGGGTATAATAAAGCCTATGCAGAGTTTTTTGACAAAGAAACAGGGCCAACACGTACAACAGTTGCTGTGCATCAATTACCGCATCCAGATTTGGTAGTGGAAATTAAAGTGACGGCTTATAAGAAAATAGACTAGAGAAACAAGAGCCAAGAAAGATATTCTTGATTCTTTTAGCTGAAAATTAAATGAATATAAAAAACTACATAAACGGA
>JBLFXB010000058.1:0-13669 GCA_047611925.1 Polaribacter sp. | reverse complement strand
TTAATTCTTGTAGTAAACTACAGCCTTCAAACAAAGTTTCTAAATCATTAAACAATCGTTTTACATAACTAATTACTTCACTTTGATTCGCAACCGGAATTAGTTCTTTAATTACAAGAAGGTGATGGTTCTCAACTTCTTGTAACAACGGTTTATAGGCTAGGTTTTGAACCGCTTTGTTTGCTGTTTTTAATAATCGATTTGTTGTTTTTCCAAAAGCAGAAACGACTACAATGGTTTTATCGTTTTTAGAAGTTTGTTTTACTATTTCTAAAACTTTACGTATTGATTGACTACTGGCGACTGATGATCCTCCGAATTTTAAAACTTTCATTATATAAATGAGACTAAGGTGATTGATTTTATTGAATATACTGGATCTGATTTCGATTTTTCGAAAAAAAGATATAACCTAAGATGATATGTAATTAAATGAACCCTTAAAGGGTAATTGTAATTGTAGAAATCGTGCGAATATCTACTACAGGAATGCCAGCCACAGATGTAGCTAAAGTAGAAATGGTATTTGTTTTTGTAGTATGCACACTACAAATGTATGCGTTATTTTAATATGACAAAATTTAAAGTGGATTTTTATGAATATATTTAAAAATCCACTTTAAGTTTTAAGATATATCAATGTTCTCTTGATTTCTTAAGATATCTTCAAAAGTCTCTCTCTTTCTAATCAGGTAATCTACACCATTATGCACCATAACTTCTGCTGGTTTGAACCTAGAGTTGTAATTTGATGCCATTGAGAAGCAATATGCACCCGCATTATGGAAACACAACACATCTCCCTCGGTAATTTCACTGATGCGTCTATTAGATCCAAAAGTGTCTGTTTCACAGATATAACCAACAACAGAGTAGTAGCGCTCTCTTCCTTTGGGATTAGAAACATTGGTAATGTGATGATGCGAATCATACATCATGGGTCTTACCAAATGATTAAAACCACTGTCAACTCCTGCAAAAACAGTAGATGTTGTTTGTTTGATGACATTTACTTTGGCTAAGAAAAATCCAGCTTCGCTTACCAAGAATTTTCCTGGCTCAAACATTAACGTTAACTCTTTTCCGTACTCTTTACAGAATAGGTTGAACCTTTTAGACAATTGTTTTCCTAATTGTTCAATATCTGTAGAAATATCTCCTTCTTTATAAGGGACTTTAAATCCGCTTCCAAAATCAATAAAATCTAAATTATCAAATTGAGCAGCAACATCAAATAGAATTTCTGTTGCTCTAATAAAGGTGTCAATATCTAAAATATCAGAACCTGTGTGCATATGTATTCCGTTAATATGCATTCCGGTATTTTCTACCACACGTTTAATAAGCGGAACTTGATAAATTGAAATTCCGAATTTAGAATCTATATGACCTACAGAAATTTTACTGTTTCCGCCAGCCATCACATGTGGGTTAATACGAATACAAACCGGAATTTCTGGATGTTTTTGTCCAAATAACTCTAAGATTGATAAGTTATCAATGTTAATTTGCACCCCCAATTTAGCGACTTCTTCAATTTCCTCTAAAGAGACTCCGTTTGGTGTAAAGATGATGTCCTGAGGAGAAAAACCCGCAGCCAAACCTAATTGAACTTCTTGGATAGAAACCGTATCTAAACCAGCGTTTAGCTGATTGAAAACCTTTAAGATATTGATATTTGATAATGCCTTTGTTGCATAGTTTAACTTTATGCTTTTAACGCTAGAAAATGCATTGATCAATCTATTGTATTGAGATGTGATTTTTTCTGTGTCATACACATACAACGGGCTTCCGTATTTTTCTGATAAGGCAACTAAGGCTTCGTTATTCATGGGCTTCTTTGTTTTAATGGCAAATGTATCTATTTGTTGTAAATTAAATCAATAATTAAAAAATTATAACAAATTGTTTAAAAATGTGTTATTTGAACTTGATTGCTACTTTTTCTGCAATTTTCACAATTACTTCGGTCGCTTTTAAAATTGATTCTACTGGAACATATTCATATCTACCATGAAAGTTATGTCCGCCGGCAAAAATATTTGGACAAGGCAATCCTTTGTATGACAATTGAGAGCCATCAGTTCCGCCACGAATTGCTTTAATCAATGGTGTAATTCCGATATCTTTCATTGCTTCTTCTGCAAGATCTACAATATGCATCACAGGCGTTACCATTTCTTTCATATTAAAATATTGATCTTTAATCACCACAGAAATGAGGTCTTTACCTAATTTCTTATTCATTGAATTCACACTATTTTCAAAATCTGATTTACGTTTTAAAAACAACGCCATGTCATGATCTCTAATAATGTACTCTAGTGTTGTTTTTTCTACCGTTCCATGCATATCATGTAAATGGAAAAAACCTTCATAACCAGCAGTTGTTTCCGGAGTTTCATTTGATGGAAATGCACTAATAAATTCAGTTGCAATCAAGATAGAGTTGATCATTTTTCCTTTTGCATAACCAGGATGTACAATTTTACCTTCAATAGTAACTTTAGCTCCAGCTGCATTAAAATTTTCATATTCTAATTCGCCAATTTGACTTCCATCCATTGTATATGCCCAGTCTGCACCAAATGCATCTACATCAAATAAATGAGCGCCTTTGCCAACTTCTTCATCAGGAGTAAAACAAATTCTAATATCTCCGTGTTTAATTTCTGGATGCTGAATTAGATATTCCATAGCAGAAACGATCTCCGTAACTCCGGCTTTATCATCTGCACCCAATAGCGTAGTTCCATCAGTAGTTACAATGGTTTGTCCTTTGTATTGCAATAAATCATCAAAATAATCTGGAGATAGAATTATGTTTTTCTCTTTGTTTAAAACAATGTCTTTTCCGTCATAATTTTCATGAATCTGTGGGTTTACATTTGCGCCAGTAAAATCTGGACTTGTATCAATATGAGCAACGAAACCAACGGTAGGGACATCATAATCTAAATTACTTGGTACTGTTGCCATGATATAGCAATTGTCATCTAGAGTTACATCACTCAACCCAATATCATTTAGCTCTTTTACTAGTATTTTTGCTAAATCCCATTGCTTTTCTGTACTTGGAAAAGCGGGGTTATTTGGGTCAGATTCTGTATCTACTGTAACGTAACTGATAAATCTGTTTAAAATGTGTTCTTTATTAAGGTTCATTGAATGTTATTGAATTAAGTATATGAATTGCTTTGCAGAAACGTTTGTTTATATCAGAATTACCGTAAATTTCGGTTTTTAAATGAAATGAATTTGTGTCGTTTTGCTTTGCGAAAATATTTAAAATTTGATATGTGAAATTACCTTTTTTACCACTAGAAATAGCGTAATAGGCATTTTTATTTTTGAATTTAAAGGCGTTTTGATGTTTGTTCTTTAACTTCTGAATAGAATCATTTAATGTCAATTGTTTTTTAAAGCGCGCATCAAACTGATACCCAATTTGCAATTGAGTGATGTCTATTAAAACCGTTTCTGTTAGTTGCTTTGTTGTATCTGCAGAATAGATAGAAGATTGCATTTTATCAAAAAATAAATTGGTTTTCCAGTGTTTAGGTATTTGAATAGAGAAGCTTTTCTTTACATCAATTACTTTTTCGGTATTACCATTGAAAGATTCAGAGCTGCAAGAAAATTCTTTTTCTAGTGCTGTTTTATTGCAGGAAATAATAAAGATAGAAATAAAAAGGAATCTACTAACTGATTTCATTTTTGAAAAGACTTTTACTTTAGAACTAATTTTCCAATTTTTTGGGGTCCCGATAGCCAAGCAGTATTGGTGTCTACAAACTGAATTGCATAATACCCGTCTTTACTGATGTCTTTCCATGTTTTTCCACCATCATTAGAGAATGAAACGCCCGTTTTTCCAACAGCTACAACTTCTTTTCCTTTTGTTCCTGGAATATATTGCACGCAGCTTTTGTAATTAGGAGCTTTGCCATCTGCTACTAAGGTCCACGTTTCACCACCATCTGTAGTAATTGCTTTGTTTGCTTTGTTTTCGTTTGGTTTAGAAAAATCCCCTCCCATAATTATTCCGGTTTTTTCCGTATAAAAAGCTACAGAATAGATTCCTTGTGCTCCATCACCTTGAATAATGGGTGTGTTTATAATTTTCCATGTTTCACCCCTGTCAGAAGACTTTAATACGCTCGCTTTTGTTCCGCCCGTAACTACCCAAATGGTATTATTTACAAAAGCAATATTTGTATTACTTGCCGCAAAAGAAGCTTCCCCATCTTTAACTTCTGGTAATTTAGAACACGCTATTTTTTTCCATGTTTCTCCGCCATCATGCGTCATTATTATAGAGGTACAACCATCAATTGGATCTCCAATTGCAATTCCTGTTGTATCATCTAAAAAAAGCATTGCATCATAAAATACTTTTTCATGTACTTCTTTATATACTATTTTTGATGCTCCAAAACCAATTTTATATAACAACGCAGGGTTGGCAATTGATAAAGCAAAAACATTGTTAGATGTTCTGGCGATACTTCTAAAATGTGGTTTAATAGAGTCTTGATATGTAATGTATTCAATATCCCACGTTTTCCCTCCATCTTCTGTTGAACCAATATCCCCTTTAGATCCAGCAAAAAGCAATTCGTCTTTACTTATAGCATGAATGGCTCTAATACTTGTGCTATCTATGTCGAATTTTTGAATGCTAACAGATTCAATACTTCTTACAATGTATTCTTGTTTACAGGAAAAGCAACTTATGGCGATACATATTAAAAGTAGGTTTCTTTTCATTTTAACTATTTTTGAGCGACTAATTTACAATTTTGTTAGGTTTAAAAGTATTTAGTTTATAAATTTCTTCCCTGATTCATAATAGATGCCAAAAACAACGTATAATAAAAAAGCATTGGTTATTTCTGGTGGTGGGAGCAAGGGTGCTTTTGCTGGTGGAGTAGCTCAATATTTACTTAAAAAACAGCAAAAAAAGTATGATATCTTTATTGGTACATCTACCGGTAGTTTACTTGTTTCTCATTTGGCTTTAGGAAGGGTTAATGATTTAAAGAAATTATACACCAATGTAAACCAAAGAACAATCTTTAGTAATAATCCTTTTACGATTAAAAAGGTACATGGAGAAAAAGTGATTAGTATCAATCACTTTAATACACTTTGGAATTTCATCAACGGTAGAAAGACTTTTGGAGAAAGTAAAAACCTTAGAAAACTGATTCGCAAGAACATTACTGAAGAAATGTTTTTTAATATTATTAAAAATGATACTGAAGTAGTTGTAACGGTTTCAAATCTATCCACGAATAATGTTGAATATAAAACATTACGAGAATGTACATATAATGATTTTTGCGATTGGATTTGGGCTTCTTGTAATTACATTCCGTTTATGAGTTTACTAGAAAAAAATGGCTGTCAATATGCTGATGGAGGTTTTGGTTGTTTGGTTCCGATTAGAGAAGCTATTAAACGAGGTGCTAAAGAAGTAGATGCCATAATTTTAGAAACAGAGGTCACTCAAATAAATAGAATGAAATCTAAAAATCCTTTTTCTTTATTATTTGATGCTTTTGATTTTATGTTAACGCATGTAGAAAGACATAATATTACTATTGGAAAACTGTCTGCTAAACAGCATGATGTAACGTTAAATTTATATTATACGCCAACTATACTAACTACAAATTCATTAATTTTCGACAAAAAACTAATGACTGAATGGTGGAAATCTGGGTATAAACACGCCAAGTCTAAAGATGAAAACTTGATGAATGATTTCAGACCAAATATTTTAGAAGAAGAAATATCAAAGAATAAAATATAACGGTATATATTATTGCTTACAGGTTGTACTAATCTCTGTCAGTTCGAGCGAATTTCACTCGAACTGATTTTTTAACTCAAGACCCAGAACAGGTTATTTAAGTTTGATGTACATGTTATTGCTTGCAGGTTGTGCTAATTTAGAATTAAAAAACTCTATAAATTGATTTTCATTAACTTGATATTTCCCCTTTAGCCCAGTAGTGATATATGTAATCGCTCTATTTAGTAATGGATCAGAAACCTCTCCTAAAACTCCTAAATCACTAAAATCTTCAGCGAGTAAAATATCAGCATCAAAACCGTCTTTATCATTTGTGTTTAATTTGTTTTTTATTTCAAGTACTATTGGTTGCATTGCCCAATTATGATTGATGTTTATATCTTCTTTATTGTATAATTGGGGAGAATCATATAAGGTTATTGAACCAACATATTTACCATGTGTTTTAGTCCCGATAGTTATAACATCTATGTAGGGTTTTAATCCATTTATAACTAGTTCTGATGCAGAAGCACTACTCCCAGTAGTAATTATATGAACTTTATCTAGACTTAAACTATGAATAGATTCTTGCAAGCCGCCAGTGTCTATTTGGTCTGTAAAATGGTCTTCTAGTTGCTCAGGATTTGAAAACTTTATTTTATTATTCCAAAATTGTTTAGAAAATAGTTGTCCTTTAAATTGCCCAGTAATCATGCTAGAAAGATAGAGTGCAGAAGCTACTGATCCTCCGCCATTATATCTAAAGTCAATTACCAAATCAGTGATGGCTTCATTTTTCAATGTTAAAAAAGCAGCATTTAATTGGCTATCAAAATTAGAAGTAAAGCTATTGTACATAATGTACCCTATCTTTTTACTCCCGCTACTAATTGTTTTGGTTATTAAAACAGGGTTTTCTGTGTACTCAGATTTTGTTAAAGGAATTGAGGTTCCATTGCTAATTGGGTTTCCACTATTATAATCCGCTAAATTAATTGAGTAATCAGTGTTTGAAAACAATAAGTTTTTATAATTGTTAATGGTTAATTTTTCTCCATTAACTGAGCTAAACACCATTCCTCTAGTTACATTTTTGCTGCTTGCATCTGTATTTGGAAGCACATAACGTACATAGCCAAATATATTAGTCGTACTTCCTTTTTCATAAACCAACCCAAATTCCATTCCGTTGTGTATTGATATACCTTGAAAAGAATTTTCTAGCGCTACATAATCTTGAACTATCCAAGACCATTTATCAACCGAACTCCTTTGATACAATAAGCTTTCAAAGAAATTTTCTGAATTTGTTTCTGAGCCCAAAAAGCTTTGGTAACTATTTGAATTTAAAAATCTATTATTTGCTAGGTTTGGCACATCCTCTTGCCATAAATAAAATGCGTTAAGACCTTTCCATATAAAGTTATTTACATCTAGATCTTCACTTGGTTCAACTTTAATTTTAGAGCAAGAAAATACCGTTATTAGTATTAGCAGGTAGTAAACTGTTTTTTTAATCATATTTGGGTTGTATTGGTCTATTCTGTAAGAGCGTTGTAAATATATTGTTTGTAATAAGGAATCACCTATTCTCTGGTGCAATTATAAAAAGAAAAAGAGATTCATAAAATAAAAGTATTTTAGTAAAGATTTTCATTCCTGTGATTGTTATTAAGAGGTGCATTAAAGTAACGCAATTTAAATAAATATAGTACATTTTTAAATATTGCTGTAACAAATTTAATTAGTGGTCGTCGTAAAGGTGTAAAAGCAATTATAATAATTATTTTTTTACAACTATAATTAATAAGAATTAATGAACCAATCAGACTTTTTAAAATCTGTTTTACCTTTTAAGGACAAAGTATTCCGTTTAGCTAAGAGACTACTTGTTTCTACTGAAGAAGCTGAAGATGCAACACAAGAATTGTACTTTAAATTATGGAAAAACAAAGAGAAGTTAAAAAACTATAACAATGTAGAAGCGTTTGCAATGACAATGACTAAAAATTATTGTTTTGACAGATTAAAATCTAAGCAAGCATCAAACTTAACATTGGTTCATAGTAATTATAAAGAAAAAGATACCGCTCTAGAAACAAAAATAGAGCAACGAGATAGTGTTAGCCAAGTACATGTGCTTATTGATAAGCTACCTGAGCAGCAGAAGTTAGTAATCCAATTAAGAGACATTGAACAATACGATTTTGAAGAGATCGGTAAGATGTTAGATTTAAAACCAACAGCTGTTAGAGTCGCATTATCAAGAGCCAGAAAAACAATAAGAGAAGAACTAATAAAACAACACAATTATGGAATTATATAAAATAGAACAGTTGTTAGAGAAATATCTAAGCGCAGAAACTTCTATACAAGAAGAGGGAACATTAAAAAGCTACTTTTTATCAGGTAATGTTGCTCCACATTTGCAAGAATATGAAAGCATGTTTAGTTATTTTGCCATTAGTAAAGCAGAAACATCTGAAAAATCAATCCAATTAAACACTAAAAAAACGAATTGGAAATGGTTGTCAGTAGCTGCGTCAGTTGCCATATTGGTTAGCGTGTATATTGGAAATGGTTATTTAAAAGAACAAGAGGCCAAAGCGCAATATGCAGAAGTGATGAGTACATTAAAACTATTGTCTACAAACCTTAATAAAGGAAACCAAGCAATGGCAAATTTATACGTGTACGAAAACACCGTTAACAAAATATTAAAAACCAAGTAAAAACAAATAATAGTAAGTAAACCAAGTAAACAAGAGAAATCATGAAAAAAATAATCATATTAATAGCTTTAGTAATTGCACCAGCAGTAAGTTTTGGACAGTCAATTTTTGATAAATTAGAAAACATGGAAGAGGTTTCTTCTTTTATCATTAATAAAGATGCATTCCAATTATTACAAAAATTCAATCCAGATATGGGTGGTGATAATGAAGCACTAGAGATTTTTAAAATGGTACAAAACTTAAAAGAATTAAAAGTTTTTAAAACGAATAATTCTGGGGTATCAAAAACAATGGAAACATTGGTTGCTTCTACAATTAAAAAAGGGAAGTTAACAGAGCTAATGAGATTTAAAGACAAAGGGTCAAAAGCAAAGATTTATGTAAAAATAAATGGAAATAGTGATACTGTAAGTGAAGTTTTAATGTATGTAAGTGGCGTTAGTGAAATGACTGAAGGAAACGCAGAATCAGTAATTGTTTCTTTGACTGGAAAAATTGACATTAACAAATTATCTAAATTAGCAGATACATTTACAAAAGACGGCAAAGAGAAATCTGAAAAGTAATATCTAGGGTTTCAAAATAAAAATTGCTTAAAAAAGATTCACTTAAAACAAACTCAATGAAAAAAATAACAACATTAATAGCCGCTTTTGTAATGACGTTCTCATTTACATCATGTAATGAAGATTCTTTACAAGGGTACTTGGTTAAAAGTCAGGATAAATCAGGGTTTATCACTTTTGATGTCCCAGCAAGTATATTGCAAATAAAATCTGAAGATGTATCTGCAGAAACAAAAGCAACTTTAAAGACATTGAAAAAAATCAATATCGTTGCATTGCCTTTTAATAACGATAACGGGACAGCTGTTGAAGCAGAAAGAGCTCAGTTAGAGAAAATTTTTAAAAATGATGACTATAAAAGTTTAATGCGTTTTACTGAAAAAAACATTAAAATAAATTTATTTTACACGGGTAATGGAGATGAGATTGATGAAGTTATCGCTTTTGGCTACGCTGCTGATAAAGGAGTTGGAATTGCAAGAATATTAGGTGACAATATGAATCCTTCTCATATCATGAAAATGATGAATGAAGTGAAACTTGACTCTAATGCTATCGGTTTAGAACAATTTAGCGCTATTTTTTCTGCTAAATAATTGAAATAAATTCAATATAAAAGCCCAGATTCTTTATCGAATTTGGGCTTTTTCTTTTTAACGAGCCATTAACAGCTAAACATCATTTATTTCTTACTTTTGAAATCTTAAGATGAACTTATAATTATGAGGCTACGTACACTTACTTTTTTTATTAGCATATTGTTTATTTCTATAGTTACTGCGCAAACTAAAGACCCTTTAAAAATTTACAGAAAAGAGAAGGATAAGGTTACTGTTTTAGAGCACACAAAACTTAAGGTGTCTTTTGATTTTAAAGAAAAGCAGCTAAACGGTGAGGCATGGCTTACATTGCGCTCTTATTTTTATAAAACGAATGCAGTTGCTCTAGATGCCAAAGCAATGATTATTCATCGTGTTACGCTTGATAATAATGAGCTTCCATACAATTACGACGGATTAAAGTTGTTGATCGACTTACCAAAATCATACACAAAAGAAGAAAAGTACACCTTATATATAAAATACACCGCTAGACCAGAAAAAGTAATTCAAACAGGTAGTTCTGCAATTATACAGGCTAAGGGATTGTATTTTATCAATGCAGATGGTTTTGATAAAGACAAGTTAACTCAGGTTTGGACACAAGGAGAAACAGAAGCTAGCAGTTGTTGGTTTCCTACAATAGACAGTCCGAATCAAAAAACTTCTCAAGAAATTTACATGACGGTTCCTACTAAGTTTAAAACACTTTCAAACGGGAAACTAGAAAGTCAGATAACTAATGCCAATGGAACAAGAACGGATTATTGGAATTTTACACAAAAGCACGCGCCTTATTTATTCTTTATGGGAGTTGGCGAATTTGAAATAATTAAAGATTCCTATAAAAACATTCCTCTAGAGTATTATGTAGAAAAGGAATATGCACCCTATGCGAAAGAAATTTTTGGACGAACTCCAGAAATGATGCAGTTCTTTTCAGAAAAACTAGGTGTTGAGTACCCTTGGAATAAGTACAGTCAATTTGTAGCTAGAGATTACGTAAGTGGCGCTATGGAAAACACTACAGCTGTTGTTCATGGAGAACAAGCGTATCAAGTGCCAGGTCAATTAATAGATGGGAACACACAAGAGAATACGATTGCGCATGAATTGTTTCATCATTGGTTCGGGAATTTAGTTACAGCAGAAAGTTGGAGCAATTTAACACTGAACGAGTCTTTTGCTAATTATAGTGAATATTTATGGAGAGAATATAAGTACGGAAAGGACGCTGCAGATGCGCATTTAGCAGAAGACTTAGAGGCGTATAGGCAAGGGGAGAACTTAGATAAGCACTTGGTGCGTTATTACTATAAAGATAAAGAGGATTTATTTGACGCTGTGAGTTATAATAAAGGCGGAGCGATTGTTCATATGCTTAGAAACTATGTTGGTGATGACGCTTTTTTTGCTGCACTGAAATTGTACTTAACAGAAAATAAGTATAAAGCTGCAGAAGTACATCAATTGCGTTTGGCTTTTGAGAAAGTAACTGGAAAGGATTTAAATTGGTTTTTTAACCAATGGTATTTTGGCAAAGGGCATCCAAATGCTCAAATTAGCTACGATTATAACACGCTAGAAAAGAAAGTGACTATTAATGTGCTTCAAAGAGGAGATCTTTTTAACTTTCCGTTAGCAATTGATATTATTGAAGAAGGGAAAGCGATTCGTAAAAATGTATTTATAGACGGAATAGACAACTCTTTTGTCTTTCCATACAATAAGATTCCAGAGGTTATTTTAATAAACGCTGACGGTGTTTTGCTGGCTGATTTTGATGAACCAAAAACCACGCAGCAATATCGTAGTCAATTAAAATACGCGACTACTTATAGCCTTAAAAAGAAAGCCATAGAAGAATTATCGAAGCAACAAGATGATAAAAAAGCATTTAATGCAATTGCAAATGCGATGAGTGATTCTTTTTATAAAGTACGGAAATTAGCAATCGAAAACATCAACCTAGGGAATAAGTTTTCTAAAAGAACTGTGATAGATAAAATTGAACATATTGCTTTAAATGATAAGAAGACACTAGTTAGGGCAGCGGCAATAGAGGTATTGGGGAAATTAATAGACCCAAGGTATTTGCCTGTTTTTCAAGAGTCCTTAAAAAGCAAGTCTTATAGTGTTTTAGGGAAAACCTTAGTTGCTATCTATTATGTTGATAAGAATGTCGCATTGAAATTATCAAAAGAATTGCCTAACGAAGTCCGTAAAATAATTGCGACACCATTAACAAGGATTTTTATTGAGGCAAATGATCAATCCGAACTAGATTTTATTGCAAAAAATGTATTGTCTGGAATGTTTTTAACGAATGATAACAGCACCAAGAATTTATACAATCTCGCATTTGAAAAAATTGCAAAGAGTAATAACACAATTGCAATTCAAAATCTAGTTACAGACTTGGTTGCTAAAGGCAAGGAATTCAAGAAATTTAATTTTGATAAAACAGCAGTGAGTTTGCTTACTAAAATGGTAGAATATCAAAAAACAAATGAAGTTGCTGGAAGAAATAAGCATATTGCGATCATTAGAACTGGCATGACGCAATTGGTGAACTAATATCTAATTCTATTTCACATACTCTTCAAAAGTCCCATCAGAATAGAATACAACGATTCGTTGAATCTTTTTACTACTAGAATTTGAGCCACTAGCTTGTTCGGTATTTAATAGCGATGGAGTAGGAGTGCGCTGTTTTGATTCCGCTACTTTCGGAAAACTCCCCTTTCCATATAATAACCAATATATATCTACATCCACAAAAGTGGTTGTCACTTTTAATATAAAATCTAAGCTAGGTTTATTTCTTCCAGAAAGGATATGAGATATACTAGATCTCTGAACTGCTATTTTATCAGCAAATAATGATGCCGTTAAATGATGGAAAGCCATTACTTTTTTAAGCCTATCTGCAAATTCAATTGTGTTTACCATTGTAAATTATATAACGAGTTACAAATGTAAACTATTACCTTTACTTACAAAGTGTTTTATCTATATTATTTTATTGAACAATAGTTTAAGTTAAAGAATCACTTCATTAATTACTTGTATAGTACTGTTTTATAGTATTTTATGCATTAATAATAGAGGTAGCCTATACCGTATTAAAGGCTTAAGAATCTGGTTTTAATAAATATACAAATATACAATTAACAGGTGCTAAAAGTAATCGTCCATCAGTAAATAATTGTTACAATTGTAATATTCAATGAGTTTACTTTTGTAAAAAAAAACATAGCTACTAATAATTGAATTTGTATTTTTGTTGCTCAAGCATTACGATGAAAATCATTAGTAAAGAAATATTAGATACTGAGTATAACTCCCAAAAAGAAACCACCCTTTCTGGAAAGTGGATTCATTATGTACATATTTCCCCTTTATTAGAAAAATTATCTCACAGCTTAGATGTTGCATGTATTGATAGCTCAGAGAATAATGTTCCTATACATAGCGTGAAATTTGGCTCTGGCTCAAAAAAAATATTAATTTGGACGCAGATGCACGGCAATGAAAGCACTGGAACTAAAGCGTTATTTGACTTTTTTAACTGCATCAGCACTTCTGGTGAGGATGTTTTTAAAACAATTCTAAAAGAATGTACCATTTTGTGTATTCCGATGCTAAACCCAGATGGCTCTTTAAGCTACACACGAGTGAATCAAAACGGAGTTGATTTAAACAGAGACGCCGTTACTAGAGAAGCTAAAGAAAGTAAACTACTCAGAAGTATTTTAGAAGAATTCAACCCGTTGTTCTGCTTTAACATGCATGATCAAAGAACCATTTTTGGAGTTGAAGGAACCCTAAACCCAGCAACTATATCATTTCTAGCTCCCTCAGAAGAAGAAACCAGAAAGTTAACCAGAGGAAGAATTGAGACCATGAATGTTATTGTCTCTATGAATTCTTTATTGCAAAAAATCATTCCTAATCATATTG